>JBLMWS010000281.1:0-2664 GCA_050257355.1 Gemmatimonas sp. | reverse complement strand
TCGTGAAGGCGCCCGCCGCAATTGATCGATGGTTTCAGAGTCGACCGGCCTTGCGAATTATTGATAGCCGGACGTGGCATGGATAAGATCAAACGAAATCATTGCGTTGCCGCCGTCCGGGCGACCTGAATTTGCGATGTATAGCCGGACGTGGACGTCCGGCTATTCAAAAATTAGGCCTCAGAAGGAACTGCGGTGGACTACCACCTGGGAAGACTCATCGATCACGTCCACCTGCGCGCGCACGACTTGGATGCCAGCAAGCGCTTCTATCGAGCGGTCCTCGCGGCCTTGAACAGGACGAGTTCTATCCGAGAAGGCGCTGCGTACTTCTCCGCCGACGAACTATGGATCGATCGTGCCGATGGCCAATCGTCAAAAGTTCACCTTGCCTTTCAGGCAACCGACCAGGCCCAAGTCCAAGCATTCTATGAAGCTGCGCTTTCCGCGGGAGGCCGAGACAACGGCGCACCGGGCGAGCGCACCTACCACCCCGGGTACTACGCCGCGTTCGTGCTCGACCCCGACGGAAACAATATCGAGGCCGTGTTCCACGGTTCCGCTACCCGATCGGCCGAATCGATCGTCGTCACTCCGCGCGTTTGAATTTCATGAGGCTGAGGCCTAACACGCTGGTCAACCGGATCTGCCTTCGGCAGGCCGGTTACCAGCAACGTTCGGCGGACGGAGCGCGACTGCGGTGGATCGGCATAGAGAAGGAGGACCGATGAACCTCGTTGTTGGATCAACCGGATTGGTCGGCAGAGAAATCTGCCGCTTACTCACGGCGTCCGGTAAACGGGTCAAGGCGCTCGTGCGTGCCTCATCCGCCCCAGCGAAGGTGGAGAACCTCAAGCGCCTGGGTGCAACCGTCGTGGAGGGTGACCTGCGGGATCCGATCTCGCTCAATGCGGCCTGCGACGGCGTGCAAGCGGTCATCAGCACGGCCTCGGCCATGCCCTTCGCCTACACGCCAGGCGAGAACACGCCGCAAAGCACTGATCAGGACGGATGCTTGAGCCTCATCGAGGCGGCGCGCAAAGCAGGCGTCCGGCAGTTCGTGTACTTGTCGTTTCCTCCGATGGGCGCTTCGTTCCCGCTTCAAGATGCCAAGCGCGCTGTCGAGACGCGGCTGCGCGACAGCGGCCTGATGTACACGATTTTGCGGCCGACCTACTTCACCGAGGTCTGGCTGAGCCCGGCGGTGGGATTCGATTATTCGAATTTCAAGGCGACCCTGTATGGAACGGGTGAAAATGCCATCAGTTGGATTTCATTCCTGGACGTGGCTCAATTCGCGGTCGCTAGCTTGGGAAGTCCGGCGGCCCGAAACATCACGCTGGAGCTGGGCGGGCCCGAAGGTCTCAGCCCGCGTCAGGTGGTCGAGATTTTCGAGAAGATCGGCGGCAAGGCCTTCGAGGTCACACGGGTGCCGGTTGAGTCACTGCAAGGCCAACTGGCGGCAGCGACCGATCCGATGCAGCAATCGTTTGTTGCGTTGATGCTCGGCTATGCCGGCGCTGCGGCGATTGACATGACCGCTGCGCTGAAGACCTTCCCTCTGAAGCTGAGGACCGTGGAAGCATATGCGCGGAGCGTGATGATGTAGCGCCCAGGCGCCGCGGCTAATTGCGGACGTTGACCCGCCCGCGCGTACGCTATCGCTATGTTTGACTGGCGGCTGACGGGAGAGGCGAATGACGCAAACGGGTCGACTCCGCTCCTTCGCGAATGTCCGTTTCTCGCCACGATGCTCGGCGAACTCGTTGTTTGCTGCGCGACGGAATCGGGAATCCGTCCTCACCCGCCGTGATGATTCGGCGCCGTGATCCCCCAGCGCTTCATGCGTCGGTACAGCGTCATGCGCGCGACGCCGAGCTGCTTGGCCACCGCGGTGACGTTCCAGTGCGCCGCGCGCAGATACTGCTGCAGCAGTTGCGCCTCGGGCGGCAGTACGAGCGGGGCCGGCGCGTCATCCTGCACGGCGCGCGCGGCAGCGGCGAGCAGCGCGTCGGGCAAATCCGCGAGCTGGATGTAGCCGCCGCTGCAGACCGCGGCCGCGTATTCGAGCACGTTGTGCAGCTCGCGCAGGTTGCCGGGCCAGCGCCATGCGCGCAGCCAGTCCATCACCTCGGGCGCTATCGATGGCGCCGGATCGGCCTCGGCGAGCATGCGCTGCACCAGCCAGTCGAAGTCGGCTCGCTTGCGCAGCGGCGGCAGCTGCAGGTGCGCGCCGTTCAGGCGGTAGTAAAGGTCGTCGCGAAAGCGGCCTTCGCGCACCAGCGCTTCGAGATCGCAATGCGTGGCGGAGATCACGCGCAGATCGACCTTCACCGGGCGCGTTGCGCCCACCGGCTGCACTTCGCGCTCGGCCAGCATGCGCAGCAGGCGTGCCTGCGCCTCGCGCGGCATGTCGCCGATCTCGTCGAGGAAGAGCGTGCCGCCGTCCGCCTCGAGGATCAGGCCGCGCTTGCCCTTGGCCGCGGCACCGGTGAAGCTGCCCGCGGCATAGCCGAACAGTTCGCTCTCGATCAGCGTCTCCGGAATCGCCGCGCAGTTGACCGCGACGAAGGGCTTGCCGCGCCGCTCGCTTGCCGCGTGCAGCGCCTTGGCGAGGTACTCCTTGCCGGTACCGGTCTCGCCGGTGATCAGCACGGAAACCGG
>JBLMWS010000280.1:0-15198 GCA_050257355.1 Gemmatimonas sp. | reverse complement strand
TGCCCCTGGCCGGAATCGAACCAGCACTCCTTGCGGAACTCGATTTTGAGTCGAGCGCGTCTACCAGTTCCGCCACAGGGGCCTTCGGCGAGCCTCGGCCAAAGGGCCTGTGTCGCGAAGCGGGCGGACTATAGCCGCCGGCCCGGCCGGGTCAACCCGCGCCGATGTGATTGCGGCCTGCCTCGACAGCGATCTTTTCCGGGGATAGGAGGCTAGCCATGCGTCAATTCGCGCATGATCTCCTCGGAAAACCGACCGCCATTTTTCCGGGGCATGCGGCTCGGCAAGGGGAGAGCGAAGGGTGACATCCACGGCCATGCCGTTGCAGGCACGTTTTGAGGCAAGTCCCGCGCTGACCGCGGCGCTCCTGGTGCTGATCGTCGCCGCCGCGACCATCGCCGGCGCCTGGTTCTTCCAGCTCGTGCTGGGCATCCAGCCCTGTCCGCTCTGCCTTGAGCAGCGCGACGCCTATTACGCCATCATTCCGCTCTCGGCGCTGGTGGCGCTCGGCGCGGCCAGGGGCGCGCCGAAGGGTCTATTGATCGCCGGCCTCGTCGTCATCGCGCTGGCGGCCGCCGGTAATTCGATCTTCGGCGTCTATCACGCCGGCGTCGAATGGAGGTTCTGGGCCGGGCCGACCGACTGCACCGGGCCGCTGGTCGATTTCGGCAAGGCCGGCAATCTGCTCGATCAGCTCGACAAGGTGAAGGTCGTCCGCTGCGACGAGGTGCAATGGCGCTTCCTCGGCCTTTCGCTCGCCGGCTACAACGCGCTGATCTCGGCGCTGATGGCCGCGATTGCGGCCTGGGGCGTGGTCAAATCCGCAAGGCGCTAGCGCATATCCCGGAGAGAGTGAGCAGCGGTTTTCGAGAGGACAGGCCCGATTCTAGTCGTCGACATCCACCTGCGGCCGTCCGAACAGATGGACGATGCCGGGGGTGGCGATGGTGACGAATACGAAGCGCGACAGATGATGCGCGCCGACGAAGATCGGGTCGATATGCAGCGTGAGCGCCAGCGCCAGCATGGCGTCCATCGCGCCCGGCGCAAAAGCCACCATGAGGTCGCCGGGCCGCACATGGGTCGTCGCGACGATGACAGCGACAAAGGCCGCCGACACCGCAATCGCGATTGCAAACGAGCCCAGCGCGGCATTGATATGGCCGAGCATCACCTTGATCTTCATCCGCGCGAAGCGGCTGCCGATCAGGGAGCCGATGCCGATCAGCGCCACGCTGCGTACCCAGTTCGGCAGGCCGCCGTCGATCAGCCCGGTGCCGTGCAGCAGGCTGGAGGCGATCATCGCGCCGAACATCCAGCTCGCCGGAAATTTGATCAGGCGAAAGGCCAGCGACAGCGCGAGCGAGGCCGCGGCCAGGACCAACAGACCGGGCGGCGAGGCGGGATTTGTCAACAGCGCCGGCGCGGCGGCCGGCGCCGCTCCGGTTGCGGCCAGCAGCATCGGCAGCGCCGCCGTGAGGATGATGACGCGCATGGTCTGCACCACCGCGATCGCCGGCAGGTCGGCGCCGCGTTCGACCGCCAGGATCGTGATCTGGGACAGCGCGCCGGGGCTGCCGGCGAGAAAAGCCGAGGTGCGGTCCCAGCCGTGGACGCGCTGCAGATAAAGGCTGGAGCCGAGGGTCGAGCAGAAGGTCGCGAGCGCCAACAGCGCGATGGTCAGGGGATAGGCGCTGACATGATGGATCAGCTCCCGCGATACCACCGAGCCCAGGGAGATGCCGAGCAGCACCAAGAGCGTTTGCGTCACATGCGGCGGCAGGCTGAGCGGGCGCCCCGCCAGCGCCGCAGCAGCCACCGCGATCATGGCGCCGGAAATCAGCCCGCCCGGGAGGTGGGCCCAGAGAAACAGGAGGCCGCCGGCGCCGCCGATGGCGAGCGTCTCCATTGCGCTGAGCAATTTGGCGCGGCTGGGAAGAGCGAGGCTAAGAGACGCGGTGATTTGCTTCACCCCGCCTTCATTGCAAATTCGCCTGGCCGCGACAATTGCGATGAGGCGAGGTGCTGCAATGCAGGGGCGGACGGCTGTCACCCTCCCCGAACGCGAGGTTCTGAACGAGGAGGGCGACACACACTTGTCAGATGTCGAGGCTGACGTCTTTCGACGTTGCCTGGCTTGTTACTTGGCCTTTTCGCCGGCCTTGGCATTCTTGATGCACTCGGAGCGGAATTTCTTGCGCTCCTTGCCGTGCAAGCCCTTCGCATCGGCCTGCTTGGAGCATTCGAGCGATTCAGCAGAGCGGGCCTTGCCCATTTTCTTCGTGGTCTTGGCCGGGGCCGCGGTGTCGCTCTTGGCGGCGGGCGCGGCGGTGGACTGCGCGAAGGTTGGGCCGGCGAGCAGCAGGGTCGCGGCAGCGGCAGCGGCGAAGAGCGGAGAGAGCTTCATGAGTGCACCTGTGAGGATGGAGAAAGGAATGCAACCTCGCGCTGTGATGCTGAACCGAGGATGAATGGGGGTGCGTTGCGCGGCACTATATTTTGCAAGCGCAAAACGGATCGCTCCTTTGTCATCCGCACGGCTGACGATAGGATGCAGCCCCATTAGCCAGTTGCCAGGGAGAGCTCAGGATGAGGTTTGAAGCAAAGATATTGGCCGCGGTTGCGGGCGCCGGCTTCGTCGCGTTGGCGGTGACCGCGCCGGCCCAGGCGCTGACCATGCAGGAATGCAGCGCGAAATATAAAGCCGCCAAGGAGGCGGGCACGCTGGGTGGCCAGAAGTGGAATGACTTCCGCAAATCCCAATGCGGTGCCGAGGCCAGCCCTGCTGCGGCGACCGCGCCCGCTGCCGCTCCCGCCGCTGCGCCGGCGAAGCAAGCGAAACAGGCCGCGCCCGCAGCCGCACCCGCTGCGCCCTCGGGCCCCGCCGTCTTCCCGACTGCGATCGATCCGAAATATGCCAAGGAGAGCCCAGGCAAGGCGCGCATGCACACCTGCGTCGAGCAGTACAACGCGAATAAGGCCACCAACGCCAATGGCGGCTTGAAGTGGATCCAGAAGGGCGGCGGCTATTATAGCGAGTGCAACAAGCGGCTGAAGGGCGCCGCCTGATTCGCCGCGACCCGACGGCCGGACGCGAGGCGCCCGGCCGTCTGGATCCGTCGGTCCGCTCGGGCCGATCCGCTCTGTGGCTGCCCGCGTGCCGCTGGCGGTCGCGACGAGGCTGGGCTATAGCGTCGCGATGAAGATGGGTTGTCTCCCTTGATACTGTCCGCGGTGCAAAGCGGGCTGGCGCTCGGATCGGGAGCGCTGGTCGGATTTTCCCTCGGCCTGGTCGGCGGCGGTGGATCGATCCTGGCCGTGCCGCTGATGGTCTATGTGGTCGGCGTGCCGGACGCTCATATCGCGATCGGCACCAGTGCAATCGCGGTGGCCACGAACGCCGCGTTCAACCTCTTCAACCACTCCCGCGGCGGCACCGTGATCTGGCCCGTGGCGCTGGTGTTCGCCGTCGCCGGTATCCTTGGCGCATTGCTCGGCTCGACCCTGGGCAAGATGCTCGACGGACAGAAGCTGCTGGCGCTGTTCGCGCTGGTCATGCTGGTGATTGCGATGCTGATGCTGAAGACGCGTGCGCGGGTTGGCGTCAGCAATGTGAAGATGAGTTTGGCCAACCTGCCGGCGATTATCGGCCTCGGTGCGGCGACCGGCACGCTGTCCGGCTTTTTCGGCATCGGTGGCGGCTTCCTGATCGTGCCGGCGTTGATGCTGGCCACCGGCATGCCGATCATGAATGCGGTTTCCTCGTCGCTCGTCGCTGTGACCACATTCGGTCTCACCACGGCGGCGAGCTACGCCTGGTCCGGACTGGTGGCGTGGGACCTTGCCGGGTTGTTCATCGTGGGCGGTGTTGCCGGCGGGCTCATCGGTACCCGTGCCGCGCGGCATCTCTCGGAGCGGCGAGGTGCGCTGAATGTGGTGTTCTCAGCTGTGATTATCGCGGTGGCGCTCTATATGTTGGCGCGCACCTTGCTGCCACACTGATGGTGGAAACGGGACATCGAGGGGTGGCCAAGCGGGGCGATGCGATGGACGGGCTGAGCGGCGCGCGTGGATCGATCTTGAACCGTCGCAAATTGCTGGGATTGTTGGGGACCGGCGCGGCGACGTTCGGCGCATGGGCTCCGCCTGCGCTGGCGCAATTGCGCCGGGCCGAGCCGAACGAAGCGGCCGTGCTCCACGATCCCGACGTTCCCGTTGCCGGCAACGTCAATGGAGATATCTCGATCGTCGAATGGTTCGACTATGAATGCCCCTATTGCCGTAAGCTCGAACCGGAGCTTCGCCAGGTGGTGCAGGACGACGGCAAGATTCGCTTGGTCTGGAAGGATTGGCCGATCCTTGGTCCGATCTCGGTGATCGCGGCAAAACTGGCGCTCGCCTGCAAATATCAGGACAAATACGACCAGGCGCATGGCGCGTTGCTCGGTGCCAATGCCAGGCTTACCGAGCCAAGGATCGAGGAGCTGCTCGCCGGCGCAGGCGTCGATGTCGACCGTGCCAAGCGTGATCTTGCCGCCAATGAAAAGGTGATCGTTGCCATCCTGGCCCGCAACAATGAGCAGGCCGAAGGGCTCGGTTTCAAGGGTACGCCGTCCTTCATCGTCGGCAAATACCGCGTGCCCGGCGTTTTGACGATGGACCAATTCGCGCAGGTGATCGCGGACGCGCGCAAGGCGAAATCCGGAAATTAATTAGCGCGATGCGATATGCGGCGCGTTATCTCGAAGAGATCCTGACCCAGTCGTCACGGGCGCGCGTCTTCAGCGAGTGCCAGTCGTTGGCGACCACGTCCCAGTTCACGATGGTGCGGTTGGTCTCGGCAATCTGACCGTTGGCCACGCTCGATGTCTGCATCGAATCATAGATGTAGACGCCGAGCGCCAGTAGCACGGCGCCGAGAATCATTCCGAGAACGGTCTGCATGGCCGATCCTCCATGTGCCGGCAACTAACGCCGTCTCTCCTGGATGGTTCCGCCGCGTGTTCCCGTGTCCGGCCTCTGCTCCGCCGGGTGAATCACGCTCCCCTCAGCCATGCCAAGATCTCGGGATTGACCTCGCGCGGATAGCAATGGCTCAGATCCTCGATCTCACGATAGGTGACGTTGGCGCCGGCGGCAGCAAGTGCATCGCGGGTGCGCCGTGCCACCTCGACCGGAAACATCCAATCGAGCCTGCCGTGCACGAGGTAAATCGGCAGGCCACGTAGCCGCTCCGCGTCGGCCATGGCTGCCATCAACGGATGAAATGTGGCGGCGACCGGCGCCAGGTGGGTGAACGGCGAGGCGCTTTCCAGGCCGGAGACATGGCAGAACGTGCCGCCATCGCTCATACCCGTGAGCAGGAGCCGCGCGGCGTCGACGTTCCAGCGGCTGCGCACGGCCTCCAGAATACGCATCAGATTTGGCGTGTCGGCGTCGTCGCCCTTCAGCGCCCAAGTCGGTCCCGTAGCGGTTGGGGCTACGAGGAGCGCGCCAAAGCTGCGGGCGTCGCGCAGCCAGCTCCAGAGGAAGGCGCGGCCGTTGCCGCTGCCACCATGCAGCGCCATCACCAGCGGCCAGGGGCGGCTGTCGGTGTAATATTCCGGCACGTACAGCGAAAATCCGCTACGGCTGCCCGGCTCATTGCGGTCGTGAATGACGCCGCTATTTTCGGCAGGTGGCTCGGCGAGGCGCGCCAACAACTGCGGATCCGCGCGGCTGGCGGGATCGAGGAAGAATTCGTTGATCGGCGGAAATCTGGCGGCCAGCGGGTAGAGCGCTTCCTGCGCTCGCGGCGCCTGGCGCAAGGCGCGGAATGCCGTTCCCAAATCGCCATCGCCGTGTTGGACCGCGCGCAACCCTGCGAAGGCGGAGAGCGCGGCATCACTCGCCGTTTCAAGCACGGCCCGGACATCCGCGAAGCGCTGTGGCCATTCGACGAGCCGCGATCGCGCGGCCTGCAAGGGCTCCTCCGGCGCGCCGACGGCGTTCATCAGATCATCGAATTGGGGCGGGTGCAGATGGCGGGCAATGAAGGCGAGCGCCTCCAGCGAGGCGAGCAGCGGTGGCAGCAAGGCCACAATGTCGTCTACCACGGCCTCGCTCATCATGCCGTTCCTCGAGCTACGGCTCAATGCAGCCGCGGCGCCTTGAGCAGCTTGGCGCGGTCCGTCGACGCCAGCACCACGTCGAAGGTGACGCCTTCGTGATGCACCGTGAGCGGCACGTCGACGCCGGCCGAGCCGAGCGACCAGAGCTTGCGATAGAATGCCGCCTGGCTCGTGACGCGCTCGCCATTGACCGCGAGGATGACGTCACCTGCTTTGAGTTCGGCGTGCGCCGCGGGGGCATTGTCCGAGACTCCGATCACGACCACCTTGTTCTCGATCTCGGTCGTGTACATGCCGAGCCAGGGTCGCGCGGGCCGATTGACGCGGCCGAACTTTCGCAGATCGTCGAGCACCGGCTTGAGCAGGTCGATCGGCACGATCATGTTCACGTGCTCGGCCTTGCCGTCGCGCTCGCGTTCGAGCTGGAGCGAGCCGATTCCGATCAACTCTCCTCCCGCCGACAGCAGTCCGGTGCCGCCCCAGTTCGGATGTGCCGGATGGGTGAAGATGGCCTCGTCAAGCAGGTATTCCCAATAGCCGGCAAACTCCTGCTTGGCGACGATTTGGCTGGCAACCGAGCGCGTTCGCCCGCCGGCTCCGCCGACGATCACGCCGTCGTCGACTTGCGCCGCAGCCGAGGAGCCGAGCGGCAGCGGGTCGAGTTCGAGAGAGCCGAGCGCCTGGACCAATCCGAATCCGGTGACGGCGTCGAAACCGAGCGCGTGACCTTCCACCACCCGTCCGTCGCCGCGATGCAGCCAGACGGATTCGGCCTCGGTAATCAGATAACCGATGGTCAACACGAGGCCATCGTCGATTACCACGCCGTTGCCGGCGCGCTCGGTGCCCAGCGTTTCCGCGCTGAAGGCGTCCGGCGGAATGATGGAATGCAGGGCAACGATCGAGGACAGCGCGCGGTCGATGTCGAAACCGTAATCGCCGGGATGCGGCTGATGAGCGGGCGGCACTCGCCATTCTGTCAAAGAGGGCATCGCGGCTCTCCTGTTCAACGGCGCGGGATTTCACGCAAGATGCGGGGCGGCGCCGGCCGGAGCTGGCAGCCGCTCCTAATCTATCACCATTGTCGCGATGCGCACCAGTTCTGTCCACCCATCGCAAGTGCGCCCGTTGATCAATATCCGCGCATCCGGTCGGGCCGTCGCGACGTTGCGCTAGGGGCCATATCCTGGGCGGAGCCTGAGCCCGCGGTTGTTCGGCGCACATCGGTTCCGGTCGTCGAACTCCTGCTTGCATCACCATTGCGCGTGCGCTGCTCAAGAACCCTCCGATTCTGATCCTGGACGAGGCGACCTCGGCGCTGGACGCGGAATCGGAGGAGGCGGTGCAGAATGCGCTCGAACATCTCGTCGCTCCGCACAACGTTCGTGCCGCCGCTGCGCTCGCGGCTGCCGGTCTCGGCCGGTTCCTGCCGCAGCTTGACCAGGTCGCGGGCTGGGATCGGATATTGTCCGAGGGCGAGAAACAGCGGCTCGCGATCGCGCGGCTCCTGCTGCACCGGCCTGACGTCATCGCCCTGGACGAAGCCACCTCCGCGTTGCATGTCGAGGGCTAGGCCGAATTGATGGCGGCGATCGCGCGGGAGCTGCCGGAGGCGACCATCATCAGCATCAGACACCGCCCCGAGCTGGAGGGTTTTCATGATCGCAAGCTGTCGATCGCGCGCAAAGTCGATGGCGCGGTGATTGTCGCGGATGCGCCTGTCCACCCGGTGATGGTCGGTGACGGGCGCCGGGTCGCGGGGCCTTAGACGCCTACGAGCCTGGTCGACGTCGCCAAAAAGCGAATTGTCGCGGCGCACATAAGCTTGCCATATTGACAGAGAAAACCAGTGCGCAAGGCGCGGGTGCCGCGCGACAAAGATCGGGAGAAACCGCTAATGTCACCTGCTGTTTCAAATCCGGCCGGAGGGCCCTATCGCGGCGTCTTTCCCGTCGCTCCGACCATCTTTGACGAGCGCGGCGCCCTCGATCTCGATGGGCAGCGCCGCTGCATCGATTTCATGATCGACGCTGGCTCGCACGGCATCTGCATCCTCGCCAATTTCTCCGAGCAGTTCGTGCTGACCGACGCCGAGCGCGAGGCGGTGATGCGCACCGCGCTCGACCATGTGGCCGGCCGCATACCCGTCATCGTGACCACCACCCACTTCAGCTCCGCGGTCTGTGCTGAGCGCAGCCGGCAGGCCGAGCAGGCCGGTGCTGCGATGGTGATGGTGATGCCGCCCTACCACGGTACGACGTTTCGCGTCGACGAAAAGGCGATCTACGAATTCTTCCAGATCGTCGCCGAGGCGGTTCGTATTCCGGTAATGATCCAGGACGCACCGGTCGCCGGCACTCCGCTGTCGGTGGCGCTGCTGGCGAGATTGGCACGCGAATGCGGCAATATCAGTTATTTCAAGATCGAAGTGCCGATGGCGGCCGCAAAGCTGCGCAGCCTGATCGAGGCCGGCGGAAGCGCAATTCAAGGGCCCTGGGACGGCGAGGAGGCGATCACTTTGATGGCCGATCTCGATGCCGGTGCTACCGGCGCCATGACCGGCGGTGGCTATCCGGACGGCATCAGGCAGATCATCGATCCCTATTTCGCCGGTCGTCGCGAGGAGGCCAAGACAGCCTATGAACGCTGGCTGCCGCTGATCAACTACGAAAACCGCCAATGCGGCCTGCGCGCCGCCAAGGTCCTGATGCAGGAGGGCGGCGTGATCCGTTCGGATTGCGTGCGCCATCCGCTGCAGCCGCTGCATCCGGTGTTCAGGTCGGAACTGATCGAGCTTGCACGGGAGCGCGACGCGCTGGCGCTGCGCTGGGGCCGTTGAGCGGCGGCGTCACCTGATCACTCGGCAAGTGTGAGCGTTGAGGACAACGCAGGGCAGCGCGGTGCTCGCTGACCGGAAACCGTGCGCTCATCTAATCTCAACAGAACCATGTCCCGCATGCAGGGCCGCTAAAGCTCTCCGCGGTTCCGCCAACCGCGGGCTTGCGTCGCCGCGCGGGATCGCCGATCACGCAACGCGGGCAGGCATCCCGGAGCAACGCATGCAGCAATCCGAACGTTCAGCTCAATTTTCCTCGCGCCTCGTCGGGCAATACGCACTGGTGACCGGGGCTCCTCAGGGAATCGGGCGCGCCGTTGCGATCAGGTTCGCTCAGGAGGGGGCCAACGTTGCTGTCAATTTCATCGGCCAGCGGGCGGCCGCCGAGGATACGCTGGCGCGGGTGGAGGAGGCATCGCGCGAGCGGGGCCACCAGAAGCGGGATCATTTCGTGGTCGAGGCCGATATCGGCAACGAGGCGGCGATTGAAGGGATGTTCGCCGCCGTGCTCTCGCGCTGGCCGCGGCTCGATTGTCTGGTCAACAATGCGGGCTTCCAGAGGGAGTCGCCGAGCGAGGCGCTCGATATCGAAACCTATCGTCGCATTCTCGACGTGAATCTCACCGGCGCCGTGCTCTGCGCGCGACACGCGCTCGCGCACTTCGTCGCCCGTGGCGGTGGCGGCAACATCATCAATTGCGCGAGCGTCCACCAGATCATCCCGAAGCCCGGCTATCTGGCTTATTCGATCAGCAAGTCGGCCATGGCCGGTCTGACGCGGACATTGGCACTCGAATTTGCCGGCCGCGGCATTCGCGTCAACGCCGTCGGTCCCGGCGCGATCGACACGCCCATCAACGCGGCATGGACCGGCGATTCCGCCAAGCGCGCCGTCGTCGAAGGCCACATCCCGCTCGGGCGGGTGGGAGCGCCGGAGGAAATTGCCGCCGTGTTCGCGTTCCTCGCCTCCGACGAGGCGAGCTACATCACAGGCCAAACCATCTATGCCTGCGGCGGCATCACGCTGTTCGGCGAATTCCGTGAGAACTGGGCGAGTTAGGGCCGCGCGATTATTGGCCAGGATACGCGCTGCGGGTCTTCACCTCTGCCCAGCCGAGGAGGTCGAGCACCGGGTGAGCGGCCGCGGCGCCATCGAGAGAGCGAGAAGGTGAAGCGAGGGCTCGACCGCCGGCCTCACGCGCTCCGCGCCGCCTTCACCACGGTGACATTCTCCTGCGCAGCCTGATCACCGCAGTGACGCACCAGGTAGTCCCGCCGCATGCCGATCTCGTCGCGGACGAACTCGTAGCCAAGCTTGAACGTATCCAGCCCGTCGCTCGAGATGGTGCCGTCGCGAAGGCCGATCACGGCACCGCGCAGAATCGCCTCGAGCTCCTCCTGCAGGGCCTCGATGTCGTCGAGCGTGCGCGCGTGCTCGACCTTTTCGCCGATGGCCAGGATGCGCATGGCAAGCTCGCTCGCCTTTTCCGGCGCGATGCGGGTGAATTTGGCGTAGATGGTCGCGAAGATCGAGCCGATCACGCTGAGTGCGCCGGCGCCGAGATACATCATGTCGCTGTAGCGATCCATGAACGACTTGGTGTCGTCGTTGATGTATTGGGCCGCACCCGGATGTGCGATGATGAAAGCGTCCTTATCGGTCACCGCCGGCTCGATCTTGGAGGAAAAGCCGTCATCGAGGGCCAGGGCCGACTTGTTCTCGTAGATGATGCGCGCGAGCTCCGCGGCCGTCGTGCTCGACATCTGCGACTGCGCCACCAGCATCCATTGCAGCCCGATCGTGTCGAGATCGTCGTCGGGCAATTCCGGCGCGGACGACGGCATGCCGGTCTCTACCGTTTCGTCGCTGATCCCCGGAATCTTGCGCGATAACGCTTTCGCTACGTCGATCGCATTCAGCGTGAAGTCGCCCTGCCTGGCATATTGCTCGTAGCTCTTGTCCTTCATCGGACTGGAGGCATGGATCACCGCGATCACTGCGCCGAAGCCGGATGAAAACAGGCTCTTGAGCGTGGATCCGGCGGGCGCCAGCTTTAGGCGCGAGGCCGCTTCGGAGGCGTCGATCTCGTTCAGCACTTTGCGGACGAAGGCGAGATTGGCCTCGCCGCCGGCAAGCACGGCGATCTTCTTCTTCTTGAGATCGGACAGCTCTTTGATCTTCTTGTTGCCGGGGCCGATCAGCAGCACGAGGTCGTGCTCGACGATTGCGAGCGCCCGGGCGCGCGGCGGGATCCTGGCGTCGGTGCGGAGGAGCGCGAGGTCGGCCTGGCGGTGGTCGAACTGGCTCAGCGCCTTGCCAGCATCAGCGTTGAAGACGGTCTTGAGCCGGAACCGCGTGCCGGTGCTTTTCAGCACGCGGGAGAGGTGTTCGGCGAAACGCGCCTCCTCACTGTCGGGCGCGCCGACGGCGAAGGTGAGGGTTTCGGAGTCGCGCAGCCAAACGCGGGTAGCCCAGACGGTAACGGCGGAAAGCAACACGGTCAGCAGCGCGAACAAGGCCATCTGCCTGCGATTGACGACGGCAAAGTCGCGCCGTGGCGGCTCTTTGGGCTGCGCTGGGACTTCACCACTCATGGCCATGACCCGTGCTGCGGACCGGTACCGGGCCGTCTTGCGCGGCCTCGCCGGTCCGGCGAAAATATAACTAGCTAAAAAAGCACGACAATTTGAAGTTGCCCGGAATGATATCCGCCTTGGCGGCGATTGCAAATGTCAGCTTGGGGTAAGCTTGCGGCCGGGGTCTTGCCGGCCTGCGCGGTGAGCTGGCACCGTTCGGCCACACAAGCGGTTTTTAAGGTTGCCGGCAGGTGCAATCCACGCGGGGAGATGTCATAAAAGGTCAATACAGACCGATTGGCCGGGTGTGAACAAAGACGTAGCGCTGAACGCCTGCGCGCCAAGTCTGAGCAAGGCCAAGGTTTTTTAAGCCAGGGACGTCCGCTTGTCGTTTCCATCCCTCTCGTCGTCGATACCGCTGGACGCCCTGATCGGCTGGATGTTGCTGCTTACGTCGAAGCACATCGTTGCCGATTTCTTGCTGCAGAACGGCTGGATGGCCCATGGCAAGGACCAGAGGAAAGGGTGGGCGCTGCCGCTTCTGGTGCATTGCCTGATACATCTTCTAGTTGTGTTGACGCTGATCCTGATCGTGGCGCCGCGCTTCTGGTTCATCGCCTTCATCGATTTCGCCATCCACATCAGCGTCGATCGCGGCAAGGGGCTGGTCTCATCGCATTTCAAGCTGACGCCGGAGCACCCGTGGTTCTGGACCGTGATCGGCGTCGACCAGGCGCTGCATCATCTCACCGACTTCGGCCTGTCGATCTTCATGGCGGCGAATTGAGGCGGACGGGCTTTTCCGAAATCCATCTTCCCGATTTCAGGCTTGCGCGAGAGTTGAATTGCTCATTCTGATTCGCGCGGTGCGATCAAGGTCTCCGGGAAACTACCGGCTGTTCTGGTTAACCTTTCGTTAGAAGATTGCATTGCATCTTCGGCGTTAAGAGGTTTCTCAATGTTTGCCAGCCGCGACACCTACGATAGTGAGCGCTGCCCCGTCCGGGACGAACTGCTCGGCGAGATGTACCGCGCCAGCGAGCACGGTTTGGCAAGGCTCGTGGACAGCGTCTCGTCCGAGGTGCGGGCGCAGCTCGCTCTGTTCTGCTATCGCCGCAGCCATCTGCATTCGCTGGCGCTCGCCATCGCCGCAAGCTGCGACGAGCGCGACCTGGTGCAGCTCGGCGGCCGCGTCGGTTCGACGCTTTATGCGCAATCGCGCCAGTCTGTGGGCCGCGCCAAGCCGTCCCCAGGCGGCCGCAAGCCGATCACGCTCTCGACCAAGCCGCTCGCCAACTTCGCGCCGTTAAGCGATGACGAGGACGAGGTGGCTGAGACGGTGAGGGCGTAACAGGCCCCCGCCGCCTGGCGAACGTCAAAGCAGCGGCAATCCGAACTTCCGTCGCGCCATGGCGCATTCGGCATCGCCGGGCATGCAGGTGCGGCAGACCTCGGGCCTGATCGGGTGAATGGCGCATGACGTCGCAACCCCGATCCGGCCTTCAAGCGCCGCGCAGCGGTCATTCTCGCAGCGCATCCCCGAGCCGCGGCGGTTCACCAATTGCCTCGGAATGAGCTCGAGCGCGGCGTCCTCCTCGGTGGAGAAGCGCGGCCAGTTTTCCGAATAGGCGCAGCAGGCGCCGCAGCTCAGGCACACGTTCTGGACCGGCGCGGCGCTGTCGCCGAAACTGTGCGCATCAGACATCTTTCGGAGGCTCCCAGATCATGCTGCGCCGCCATTTGGCGCGGAGCGCGTCGCGCCTTTCCGGATATTTCTCCTCGAGATATTGCGCCTCGACCACGCGGTCAGTGCGGAAGCTGCGGAAATTCCTGCGCAGCTCGCACCAGGCCGCGAGAATCCGCACCGCCTCGTGATAGCCGATTGCGATCGGCCAGATCGTGCGTTCGGAATCGCGGCCCTGCTCGTCGCGATAGCGCAGCGCGATCTTCTTGCCCTCGTGGATCTGGCTGCGCGTCTTCGCCATGTCGATGCGGTCGGGCTCCTTGCGCCAATTGGCGCGGGCGCGGCTTGCAGGCTCCAGCACGAACGGCCGTAACCGTTCCGGCACGGTGTCGGCGATCTTGGCCATCAGGTCTTCGGCCGCGCGCGCCAGCACGGCGTCGGCATTGCCGACCACCCATTGCGCGCCCAAAACGGCCGCCTCGATCTCGTCGGGTGTCAGCATCAAGGGCGGCAGGTCGAAGCCCTTTTCCAGGATGTAGCCCATGCCGGCCTCGCCGCGGATCGGCACGCGCTGGCCCATCAAGGTCGCGATATCGCGGTAGATAGTGCGCTTCGAGGTTTCGAGCTCCACGGCGATCGCATCCGCGGTCAACGGATTGCGCGATCGTCGCAAGACCTGAATGATCTGAAACAGGCGGTCGGCGCGTCTCATGGAAATTCTCGTTTGAAAACGAGCACTTGCTGCTGCTGACAGGATGTTGGCAGCAGGGCTCTTCTATAACGGGACAACACTTCAAATGAAGGGGTTTTGTCCATGACCACTCTCTGTAATCTCGGCGCCGGCGGCTCTTGGCAGTCGCTGCAGACGAGAATCGGCGCCTTCGCGTTCGAGCGCCTTACGACGCTCAATATCGCTTCACCCGATCCCCGCGCGGCTGCGATTGCGCTGGTGTCAGCGGCGCTGACGGCAGCTGCCAACGCCTGGTACGAAAATATCGCCGCTCGCGCCCATGCGGGAGCCCGATTCACGCAGCGCGTGACGGCTGCTGACAGCATGGTGGCAGCAGCAGGCCGCTAGGGATCGGGCCATCACGGAATCGGAAAGGTTTGCCGCATGATCACCCTTTACGGCTTTGGCGCCGGGTTTGGCCTGCCGGAGATCAGCCCCTTTGTGACCAAGACCGAGGTCCAGCTCAAGATGGCCGGCCTCGCCTATCGCAAGGAGCGGGCGATGCCGCCCGCTTCTCCCAAGGGGCAATTGCCTTTCATACAGGATGACGGAGAGGCGATTGCCGATTCCACCTTCATCCGCGCCCATATCGAGCGCAAATACGGCTTCGATTTCGACGACGGCCTCGATCGGGCGGAGCGCGCCCAGGCCTGGGCCTTCGAGCGCATGATCGAGCACCATCTCTACTGGGCGCTGGTCGGCGCGCGTTGGGTGGATGCGGAGAATTTCGCCAAGGGGCCCGCGCATTTCTTCGACGGCGCGCCCGAGCACGCCCGCGAAAAGCTGCGTGAGGATGCGCAGTTCCGCGTCGCCGAGAACTATCTGTTGAGTGGGCTCGGCCGCCACGCCCCGGACGATGACGTCGAACTCGCGGTGCGTTCGCTGTTCGCGCTCTCGGTGCAGCTTGGCGACAGCCCTTATTTGATGGGCAACACACCCTGCGGCACCGATGCCACCGCCTTCGGCGCATTGGCCGGAATCCTGACGCCGTTCTTCTCCTCGCGACTGCGCGAGCGGGCCGAGGAGTTTCGAAATCTCACCGCCTATGTCGACCGGATGATGGGCCAGTTTTACCCCGAGTTCGCGTGGAAGGCCGAGCGGCAGGCGGCGTGATTCTGCGACCTCTTGCCCGGTGCCCTAGGGTGGGTTGAGCGGAAGCGAAACCCGCCATTTTTGCTTCCGCCACCGCGGTGGGTTTCGCTGCGCTCAACCCACCCTATGATCTCAGTGCCGCGACCTCCGCCTCCAGCTCCGCAATCCT
>JBLMWS010000279.1:0-15498 GCA_050257355.1 Gemmatimonas sp. | reverse complement strand
ATCGCGACGAAAGCCTGTGCGAACAGATCACGGCAGCCACCGGGATCAAGGCGTGCACCACCGTGCTTGCCTATCGGGATCTGCTGCGGCGTCTTCGAGCAACGCGCATCGGCCTGTTGACCCCCTACCGGCAGGATGTGCAGGAACGTATCATCGCGAACTGGAACTCGGAGGGACTCAATTGCGCGACCGAGCGGCACCTTTCCCTGCAGGACAATTTTTCGTTTGCGGAAGTTCCGGAAGCAGAGATCGCTGCCCTGATCGAAGACATGGCGCGCGAGGGCTGCGATGCCGCGGTCGTTCTCTGCACCAATATGCGTGGCGCCCGCGTCGCCGCGCAACTTGAGCAGAAGCTCGGCATTGCCGTGCTCGATTCGATCGCAGTCACGCTGTGGGCGTGCCTTGTCGCGACCGCAAGCGATCCGTCGCGGGTCCAGGGCTGGGGCAGTCTGTTTTCAAATACTCTCTTGCAGACGGCTACGCCGGTCAACGCAGCGCTCATGGCCCGACATGCATGACGAAAGTGAACCGTGACTGACACCAAAGCAAGCAGGCCCCAAAAGGAGCCCAAGCGCCCTCGCCCGATAACCGCACTGCAAAGGCGGCGCTTGCGTGTGCCACGGACGGGATTGCACGAGCAGGCAGCGGAGCGGCTCCGTACTCTGATTGTTCGGGGTGAGCTTCGTCCGGGACAGCAATTGGGGGAAGCGGATTTGTCCGATGCGCTCGGCATTTCACGGACGCCGCTACGCGAGGCGCTCAAGCAATTGGCGAGCGAAGGCCTGGTCGAGTTGCACCTCAATCGAAGCGCGGTGGTCGCGCCGTTCCGGCGCGAGGATTTGAGGGAACTGTTCGAGGCAGTCGCCGGGATCGAACGCTGCGCCGCCGAGCTCGCCGCAGCACGGATGCAGCCCCGCGACGTGGAGCGGCTCGAAGCCCTGCAGGACAGGATCGAATCGCACCATGGTCGCGGCGAGCTGCGCGAATATTTCGAGATCAACCAGCAAATCCACTCTGCCATCGTCGACTTTGCGCGCAACAGCGTGTTGAAGGCGACGCATGAGGTCCTGCTGGCGCGGGCGGAGCGCGCACGCTTCTTCGCGCTGTCGGTGCTCGGACGATGGGATGAATCGGTGCGCGAACACCAGGAAATTCTCTCCGCCCTCAAGGCGGGCCAAGCCAGCCGCGCGGGGCGATTGCTCGGCGACCACGTCCGCCGCACCGGCGAGATTGTTGCCGAAACGCTCGACGGCAAGGCGCATTCCTATCCGCCCGATCGGCCCGCGAAAGCGCGCGGCCGAACGACGGGGAGAACCGGGCGATGAGGATCCTGCTGCTCAATCCAAACACGACGTCGGCGGTGACGGATCTGCTCCATGCCGCCGGCAGCAAGGTGACCTCACCCGGCACCGAGCTCACGCCAGCGACCGCGCCGCGCGGCGTGCCCTATATCGCGACCCGCGCCGAGGCACAGATCGGCGGTGCGATCGCGCTGGAAATGCTCGCAGAGGCCGGCTCCGGCATCGATGCTGCGATCATCGCCGCATTCGGCGATCCCGGCCTGTTCGGCGCGCGCGAGCTGTTCGCATTTCCCGTCGTGGGCCTTGCGGAAGCCGCGATGCTCACGGCCTGCATGCTGGGGCGGCGATTTTCCATTGTGACCTTCGCCGGCGCGCTCGCGCCCTGGTACGAGGATTGTGTCGCAATGCACGGCCTCACCTCGCGCTGTGCCGGTATCCGCACGCTCGAAGGTTCATTCCAGTCGATCTCGGAGGTCCAGTCCGAGAAGGAAGATTTGCTGGTCGCACTCGCCAATCGGGCGGTCGAACAGGACTATGCCGACGTCATTATCCTGTCCGGCGCGCCGCTGGCCGGACTTGCCGCCAAGGTCCGTGACCGTATTCCCGTGCCTGTCGTCGATCCCATCGCCGCGGCCGTGCGCCAGGCGGAGACACTTGCCGTGCTCAAGCCGCGCAAGGCAGCCGCCGGCACATTCCGCCGTCCCGATCCGAAGCCGACGAGCGGGCTGGCCGAGCCACTCGCCGCAGTGATCGAGCATCGCTCGGCGAAGCAAGGAGAACGCTGATGTCCTTCGACACCGTCATCCGTGGCGGCACCGTCGTCACCGCCGCCGACACCTTTGCCTGCGACATCGGAATTCGCGACGGCAAGATAGCGGCGCTCGGCAACGATCTCGGTACGGCGCAAACCATCATCGATGCCACGGGCCGGCTCGTACTGCCCGGCGGCATCGACAGCCACGTTCACTTTGCCCAGCCGTCGGGCGAAGGCATCGTCATGGCTGACGGCTTTGCCTCCGGCACGCGCTCTGCCGCGTTCGGAGGCAACACCACCGTGCTGCCGTTCTGCCTGCAGGAGAAGGGGCAGACGCTGCGCGAGGCGCTCAAACGCTACCACGCGCTGGCGGAGGGCGAGTGCCACGTCGACGTTGCCTTTCATCTCATTGTCACCGATCCGACCGAGCACGTGCTCGGGCAGGAATTGCCGGCGCTGGTGGAGGATGGCTATACCTCGCTCAAGGTCTTCATGACCTACGAAGGATTGGCCCTGTCGGATCGCGAACTGCTCGAAACCATGGCGGTCGCGCGCGAGACCGGCGCCATGCTGATGGTCCATGCGGAGAACTTCGATGCCATCCGCTTCCTCACCGAGCGCCTCGAGCGCGGCGGCCATACCGCGCCCCGCTTCCACGCCACATCCCGACCGATCGTTGTCGAACGCGAGGCAACGCACCGTGCCATCTCCCTCTCCGAGTTGATCGACGTGCCGATCATGATCGTGCACGTGTCGAACCGGGAAGCCATGGAGGAGATTCGCCGCGCGCAGCAGCGCGGGCTGAAGGTCCTGGGCGAGACGTGTCCGCAATATCTCATGCTGACAGAAAAGGATCTCGATCAGCTCAATATGGAAGGCGCGAAATACGTCTGTTCGCCGCCGCCGCGAGATGAGGCGAGCCAGCGTGCCTGCTGGGAAGGTCTGCAGCAGAAGGTGTTTTCGGTCTTCTCCTCCGACCACTGCCCATTCCGCTACGACGATCAGCAAGGCAAGCTGGCGCCCAAGGGCCGCACCAGCTTCCGCTGGGTACCGAATGGAATTCCCGGCGTGGCCACGCGCCTTCCAATCCTGTTCTCCGAAGGCGTGGTGAAAGGCCGCATCGACCTCAACGATTTCGTGGCCTTGAGTGCGACCAACCACGCCAAGATCTACGGCCTCTATCCGCGCAAGGGAACGATTGCGGTCGGATCGGACGCGGATATCGCGCTGTGGGATCCAAAGCGCAAGGTCACCATCCGCCACGACCTCATCCATGACGGCTCGGACTACACGCCCTATGAAGGGATCGAGGTCACGGGCTGGCCGGTCCTGACCATGGTGCGCGGGAAGGTCGTGGTCGATGACGGCCGGCTGGTCGGCACGAAGGGCCATGGCAGCTATCTGCCGCGTGCCAAGCCGGCTGCATCGTCCAAATTTTCATGAGCAGATCGAGCCGGGAGAGCGATATGCCTTACGCGACGACCGACGATGGGGTACGCCTCTATTTCGAGGAGACCGGATCTGGCAGCCCGGTCATTCTCGTTCATGAGTTCGCCGGCGACTTGCGTAGCTGGGAGCCGCAAATGCGGCACTTCGGCAAGCGTTACCGCGCCATCGCCTTCAACGCGCGCGGCTTTCCGCCATCGGATGTGCCCGAGCACGTCTCCTCCTACTCACAAGAGCGCGCCGCTGACGACATCCTCGCCGTGCTCGACCATATCGGCGCGCCGAAGGCGCACATTGTCGGTCTGTCGATGGGCGGCTTCGCAACCTTGCATTTCGGCCTGCGCCATCCCGCGCGCGCGCTTTCGCTATGCATCGGCGGCTGCGGTTACGGGGCCGAGCCGGACAAGCGAGAGCTTTTCCGCGCCGAGGCCGACACCATCGCCGCCGCGATCCGGAAGCAGGGCATGGCCGCCTTCGCCGCGCGTTACGCCTATGGGCCGACGCGCGTGCAATACGAGAACAAGGATCCGCGCGGACACGCCGAATTCACGGCGATGCTGGCCGAACATTCGGCCGTCGGATCAGCAAATACCCAAGAGGGCGTGCAGAAGGAGCGGCCGTCGCTTTACAACCTCGTCGATGAGATGAAGCGCCTGACGGTGCCGATGCTGATCATCACCGGCGACGAGGACTGGCCGTGTCTGCGGCCCGGTATCCTCATGAAGCAGAGCATCCCTTCGGCCGCGCTCGCCGTGATCCCGAATGCGGGGCACGCGATCAATATCGAGGAGCCGGAGGAGTACAACCGGATCGTCGGCGATTTCCTGGCGCAAGTGGAAAGTGGGCGCTGGCCGCAACGCGATCTGCGCGCGATGAGCGCCTCCATCACCGGCATGAACAAATGATCGCGACAGGCGAGAAGGCCGGCTTTCGCCGACCCCGGTTCCATGCGGCGCGAATCCGCCGGCCGCTGTTCATATCTTCATTCGGCCGACCGCGGCCCTCAGCGCGTCGACGCTCCGCAGCAAGCCGCCCCGCTCGTCCGCCGGGAGTTCGGGGCGCAACACCTCGATCACGCCTGCGCGACCGACGACGCTCGGCAGCGACAGCGTGACGCCGTGTTCGCGGTTATAGGCGCCGATCGGGATCACCGCGCGCTCGTCACGCAGGATCATCTCCGCAATTCGCGCGCAAACCAGGCCGATGCCGTATTGGCTCGCGCCGATACCTTCGATGATGGTGATATTGGCGTATCTCACCTCCTTCTCGATATCGGTTCTGAATTGAGCCAGTTCCGCCCTCGGACGCTCCGCAACCAGCGCCTCGACCGGCACGCCATTCACCTGCGCCGAAGACCAGATGAAGACCTCGGACGTGCCGTGTTCGCCCAAGACCTGCGCGCTGACGGAGCTGGGACTGACGCCAAACCGACGCGCGAGGTGAAAGCCAAATCGCAAACTATCCAGGTAGGTCCCGGTGCTGAGCACGCGCTCATGCCCCATCATGCGCACGGCGTCGGCCAGCGGATCCGGCGGATCGGTGACGACCAGAACCAACGCGTCGGGCGCGACGGCGTCAAGGCGCGCGATGATATCCCGATAGACAGCGATATTGGTATCGAGCAGCCGCAGCCGTCCCGCGGGGTCGCTGCGATCGGTGGCGCCGCCGGATTTTTCGTTGACGCCGGCGGTGATGATCACCAGCGCTGCGTCTTTCAGATCGGCATAGTCGCCGGCGCGAACCACGACCGACGGCGAAAGCGTCGCGCCGTAGCGAATGTCGGTCGCCATGCCGCGCGCCTTCTCCGGCGTGCGATTGATCAAAACGATCTCGGTCGCACAACCCCGCATGACAAGCGCCATGAGCGACGCCGCTCCGACCGCTCCGGCGCCAATGATCGCTACTTTCATCTCGCCACCTCTTTCTCAGAAAGCCGCTCCGATACTAATCGGCACGGCATCGCCGTGTTCCCGCATGCGAGACGTTCGCGCGGGCGGCGACCGGAGACGGACGGATCGCAAGAGATGCGAGGCGGACGGCGTCGCCCCGCCGGCTCACCTGACCTGCCGCTTCTCGAGCTTGCGGGCAAGGGTCCGCCGATGCATGCCGAGGCGCCGCGCGGTTTCGGATATGTTGAAATCGGTCTCGATCAGCGTCTGGTGGATGCGCTCCCACTCGAGCGTCTTGATCGACGTCGGCCGCTCTGCCAGGGCAATTTCGGCATTGCCCGCTGCCTTTTGAAAGGCCGCCTCGATGTCATCGGTGTTCGAGGGCTTGGCCAGATAGTGGCAGGCGCCGAGCTTGATCGCTTCCACCGCCGTGGCGATGCTTGCAAATCCGGTCAACACCACGATCAACATCTCCGGATCATGCGCGTGCAGCGCCTCGACGCAGGCGAGCCCCGAGGCGCCGCCGAGCTTGAGATCGACCACCGCGTAGCCCGGCGTTTTCTCCTCCAGTACTTGTCGGAGTTCATCGAGCGATGCGGTGACGACGACTTCGTAGCCGCGGCGCTCGAACGAACGCTTGAGCGTGCGCGCGAATGCGGTGTCGTCCTCCACGATCAAGAGAGTGCGGTCAGGCGTCAAAATTGTCTCCAATTGCAAGCGTCGTCAACGGTAGGGAAAGTTTGACGGTCGCACCACGCTTGCGGTGATTCTGCGCCGTCACCACGCCGTCGAGCTTGCGTATGACGTTGACGACCAGGAACAAGCCCAGGCCGCCGCCCGGACGTCCCTTGCTCGATTGATAGGGCTTGCCCAATTGCGCCAACATTTCCGGCGCGAAGCCAGGGCCGCGGTCGCTGACCGACAGCACCAGCGTGTCGCCCTCGCGCTCGGCCGTGAACTCGACCCAGTCCCGCGACACTTCGAAGGCATTGTCCAGCACATTGAAGATCGCCTGCTTCAAGGCGACGTCGGAGACGATCGCCAGATCCTCGCCGATCAAATTGATGAAGTGCAGGCTGGTGGCCGAACGTCCCTTGCGCCATTCCTCGACGATGTCGGTGAGGAAGGCGGTAACGGTCGTCGGAGCCGATTCCTCGCCGCGCGCCTGGCCCGCCGACACCAGAATGCCGGTGACGATGGACTTGCAGCGCTGCAGCGAGGTTTCCATCTCGGTGAGATCCTCGGCGATTTCCGGATTTGAAGTGAGCGCCGGCATCCGCCGCCAGTCGCTGAGAATGACGGACAAGGATGCCAGCGGCGTTCCGAGCTCGTGAGCCGCACCGGACGCCAACAGACCCATCCTGACAATGTGATCCTCCTCGGCGGCATGCTGGCGCAGGGCGGCAAGGTGCGCGTCGCGTTCACGCAGGTTGCGGTTGATGCGGGTCATGAACACCACGAGCAGAACGGCATCCAACACAAAGCCGATGAACATGCCGATCACATGTAGCTGGAATGGATCGCTGAAGCCTTGATGCGGCAGCTCCAGCGGCCGGTACGACAGCGTCAGCCAGGCAAAGCTCAGGCAGGTGACGGCAACGAGCGACCAGGTCGAGCGCGAGTCGAGCAACACCGCGCCCAGTGTGACCTGCAACAAATATAGCGACGTGAACGGGTTGGCTGCTCCCCCGCTCAGGTAGAGTTGAGCGGTCAGCGCAGCCACGTCGAGCATCAACGCGAGAAGCAGCTCGCGATTGCTGATTTGCGCCCGGTAGCGCACCCAGATCAGGCTTACGATGTTGAGCAGGACCAGCGCCCAGATCACCGCGCCCATCGAGGCGAGCGGCAGCTTGATGCCGAGCCACGAATACACGAAGGCGATGGTTCCGATCTGGCCGACAACGGCGGTCCAGCGCAGCTGGATCAGCAGCGCCATGTTCTTGCGGTTGGTCTCGTCAGCCGTCGGAACGGTGGCCGCGGCGCCAACCGGATCGCTGTTCTTCGGTGCGGAAGGCGTCGCAGCTTCGCTTCCGGAAGCCGCTCCCTCCCGGTTATCAGCTGGATTCGAGGACAGTTTCAGCATCAGCTCCGGTCCTGCGGGCGGAGATGGTCCCCCCGCCGACCTCGATGCTGTCCGAGCTGGCCGAGCCGCGGAGATGCAGTCCGCTCCTTGCGACAAACCACAGTCTGGCGGCGATCATGAGAGCCAGACCAAACCACGTCAGCGCGTAAGTAAGGTGGTTGTTGGGAAATCTGACCACCGTCAGTCCGCCGAGCGGATAACCGCCCGGATTAGGTGTCGCGTCGGCATCAATAAAGAATGGCGCGACCTGCGGCAAGGCCTGTGCCGTCGCGATGGCCGCAACATCCCGCGAGTACCAGCGCCCGGCCGCCGGGTCGTTCTTGCGCAGAAAGCCCCCTTTGGGCTCGGTCATCCGCAAGAGGCCGGTCACGGTCACCGCTCCCTGCGGATTGCCTTCGCGGCGGGCCGCCGGATCGCGCCGGTCCGGGGGCACGAAGCCGCGATTGACCAGCACGATCGCACCGTCTGCGGTCTCGAGCGGGGTGAGGACCCAGAAGCCGCCGCCATAGTCCGTCACCGCCTGAACCAGCGTCTCACAGTCGTTGAGGAATCGGCCGCTGACGGTGACGCGCCGATATTCGTCGTCGGCCGGGTTCACCGCCGGCCATTCGGCCGGAACCGGCATCGGAGACGGCGTGGCATGGATGCGGTGCTCGACGCGCTCGATCAGCGCGAGCTTCCAGACCCGGCGCTCGAGCTGCCACACGCCAAGCGCGCTCAGAATGGCAATCCCGAGCAGCGACGCGATGATCAGCCCTGGCGACAGAGGCGAGCGCGCCGGCCTCCGCACCGACCCGCGGGCGGTCGTGCCGGCGGCTGGGCCGGCGGGATCAGGTCTGGCGATCCCGCCCGAGGTCACTGCATTCCGCTCATGCCGGGGACCGGCATCATGTTGACGTTGAGATGATGCATGACCCAGAGCGATCCGGTCATGGCGATCACGACCATGATGATGGTGAAGATCAGCGCCATCATGGTCCAGCCGCCTTCCGCATTGGTGTTCATGTGCAGGAAGTAGATCATGTGCACGACGATCTGCACGGCCGCGAATGCCATGATCACGAACGCGGTCAGCTGCTTGTCGCCGAGCGCGCCGGTCATGACGAGCCAGAACGGCACCGCCGTCAGCACCACGGACAGGCCGAAGCCGGTCAGATAACCCGACAGTGAAATGTCGGCATGGGCTGCGGCGTGCCCTGCGGCGCCGTGAACGGGGTGAGGTTTCGCGCTCATCGCAACATTCCCATCAGATAGACAAAGGTGAAGACGCCGATCCAGACCACATCGAGGAAGTGCCAGAACATGGAAAGGCACATCAGCCGACGCTGGTTGGCCTCGATCAGGCCATGGCGCCAGACCTGCGTCATCAGCGTCACCAGCCAGACCAGGCCGAAGCTGACGTGCAAGCCGTGGGTACCGACCAATGTGAAGAAGGACGACAGGAACGCGCTCCGCTGCGGAGTTGCGCCCTCGTGGATCATGTGGGCGAATTCGGAGAGTTCGATACCGATGAAGGCGAGACCGAACAGCCCCGTAATGGCGAGCCATGCCTGTGTGGCGCCGATGCGCGACTTCTGCATCGAGAGCATGGCAAAGCCGTAGGTGATCGAGGACAACAGCAGCATCGACGTGTTGACCGCGACCAGCGGCAGCTCGAACAGATCCTTCGGCGCCGGACCCGCGGCATAATTGCCGCCCAGCACGCCGAAAGTGGCAAACAGGATCGCGAAGATGAGACAATCGCTCATCAGGTAGATCCAGAAGCCCAGCATCGTCGAGGCACCCTCGGGGTGCTCGTGCTCATCTACGACGTAAAAGATCGGCTCGTAGGTTTGCGCAGGGTTGACGTTGATGCTCATGGCTTCACTCCGGCGGCAAGCAGGCGGGTCCGCGCACCCTCGACCTTCACGACCTCGTCGGCCGGAATGTGGAAGTCGCGGTGATAGTTGAAGGTGTGGCCGATCGCGACCGCAAGCAGCGCGATGAAGCTCGCCGCGGCCAGCCACCAGATGTACCAGATCAGACCGACCGACATCACCATGCTCAGGGCGGCGAGGATGAAGCCGGTGCCCGTATTCTTGGGCATATGGATCGGCTTGAAGCCGGTGAGCGGACGCTTGTAGCCGCGGCGCTTCATGTCCCACCAGGCGTCGGTGTCGTGGACGACCGGTGTGAACGCGAAGTTGTAATCCGGCGGCGGCGACGAGGTCGCCCATTCCAGCGTCCGGGCATTCCAGACGTCGCCGGTGACGTCACGCAGCTTCTCGCGCCTGAGCACGCTGACCGCGATCTGCACCAGGAAACTTCCGATGCCGAGCAGGATCAGGAAGGCACCGAATGCCGCGATCACGAACCAGATCTGCAGCGACGGATCGTCGAACACGCGCAGGCGGCGGGTCACGCCCATCAGGCCGAGCACGTAGAGCGGCATGAAGGCGAAGTAGAAGCCGACCACCCAGAACCAGAACGACATCTTGCCCCAGAACGGATCGAGCCGGAAACCGAACGCCTTCGGGAACCAGTAGGAGATGCCGGCAAACACTCCGAACACCACCCCGCCGATGATCACGTTGTGGAAATGCGCGACCAGGAACAGGCTGTTATGCAGCACGAAGTCCGCCGGCGGCACTGCGAGGAGCACGCCGGTCATGCCGCCGATGACGAAGGTCAGCATGAAGGCGACCGTCCACATCATCGGCAGCTCGAAGCGGATGCGGCCGCGATACATCGTGAACAGCCAATTGAACATCTTCGCTCCCGTCGGGATCGAGATGATCATGGTGGTGATGCCGAAGAACGAGTTCACCGATGCGCCCGAGCCCATGGTGAAGAAGTGGTGCAGCCAGACTAGGTAGGACAGGATGGTGATGACCACGGTGGCGTAGACCATCGAGGTGTAGCCGAACAGCTTCTTGCCCGAGAAAGTCGCGGTGACCTCGGAGAAGATGCCGAACACCGGCAGGACCAGGATGTAGACCTCGGGATGGCCCCAGATCCAGATGATGTTGACGTACATCATCGGATTGCCGCCGAAATCGTTGGTGAAGAAGTCGGTGCCGACGTAGCGGTCGAGCGTCAGCAACGCGAGCACGGCCGTGAGCACCGGAAAGGATGCGACGATCAGCACGTTGGTGCACAGCGAGGTCCAGGTGAAGACCGGCATCTTCATCATCGTCATGCCGGGAGCACGCAACTTGACGATGGTGCAGATCAGGTTGACGCCGGATAACAGCGTACCGACGCCTGCCACCTGGAGTGCCCAGATGTAATAGTCGACCCCGACGTCAGGGCTGTAGGCGACATCCGACAGCGGCGGATAAGCGAGCCATCCGGTGCGAGCGAACTCGCCGACGAACAGCGACATCATCACCAGCACGGCGCCGGCGGTCGTCATCCAGAAGCTGAAATTGTTCAGAAACGGAAACGACACGTCGCGCGCGCCGATCTGCAGCGGCACGACATAGTTCATCAGTCCCGTGACGAACGGCATCGCCACGAAGAAGATCATGATCACGCCGTGCGCGGTGAAGATCTGATCGTAGTGATGCGCGGGCAGGAAGCCGTCCGAGCCGTTGAAGGCCATCGCCTGCTGCGCCCGCATCATCAGCGCGTCGGCGAAGCCGCGCAACAGCATCACAAGCCCGAGGATCATGTACATGATGCCGATACGCTTGTGGTCGACGGTCGTGAACCACTCGCGCCACAGGTAGGTCCACAGCTTGAAATAGGTGATGACGGCGAACAAGGCGAGGCCGCCGGCAGCGACGACGGCGAAGGTGCCGACGATGATCGGCTCGTGCAGCGGCAGGGACTCTAGCGTGAGGCGGCCGAAGATCACTTTTGCAAGGGCGGAGCTATCGAACATGGCGGTCTCGTTCAGGAGTCGGACTTGCGGCGCGTGCCGAGGAGAAAGGACGATCTCGATGAGGCGGCGGCCGGCGTTAACAGCGGAGGCGCAACCTTGGCGCCCGGAACGGGCGTGGCGTTCTGCGAGACGCTCTCGCTGACGGTCTCCTGCCCGCGCGGCGCAGCGGGCGTGCAGAGCTCGGCGACATAGGACGGCTCGGCACCGAAGACCGCGCCGCGGCGCGCATATTTGTCGTAAGCGAGCGGCAGCGTGTTGCGGATGCCGGCGAGCCCCAGCCCGCCCTTCTCGTCGATCGTCATCATGTCGCTCTCGCACATCTTGCCGGGCTCGACGCACATGTTGAGGATCGCGCGGTACAGATCCGGATCGACGGAGGTGTAATGGCGCACCGGCTCGTTGAGGCTCGGACGCTCGAGCTGGAGGTAGTCGGCCTTTTGCAGCGCGCCGCCATCGGCCTTCACGCGCCCGACCCAGCCGTCAAACTGCTTGTCCGGCAACCCGAAGAAGGCGAAGTGCATGCCGGAGAAACCGGCGCCGCTGAAATTGGCGGAGAAGCCCTTGTAGGTGCCGGCCTTGTTGATCACCGCATGCAGGCGGGATTCCATGCCGGGCATCGCATAGATCTGACCGGCGAGCGCCGGGATATAGAACGAGTTCATCACCGAGGAGGCCGTGATGTGGAAATCGATCGGCCGATCGACCGGTGCTGCAAGCTCGTTGACGGTGGCGATTCCCTGTTCGGGATAGATGAAGAGCCACTTCCAATCGAGCGCGACGACATCGACCGTCAGCGGCTTGACGTTCGGATCGACCGGCCTTCCCGCGGAGATGCGCGCCAGCGGGCGGAATGGATCGAGCAGATGGGTGCTTACCCAGGTCAGCGCGCCCAGGCAGATGATGATCAGCAGCGGGGCCGACCAGATGACCAGTTCGAGCTTGGTGGAATGGTGCCACTCGGGCTCGTAGCGCGCGCTCGTGTTCGAGCTCCGGTAGCGCCAGGCGAACAACGCGGTCAGCGCCATGACCGGTACGATGATAAGGAGCATCAGGAGGGTTGAGATGATGACCAGATCGCGCTGTTGCGTTGCAATATCGCCGGAGGGGGAGAGGACGACGAAATTGCATCCGCTCAACAGGGCTCCCAATGGCAGCAAGGCCAAGAGCTTAAGACGATTCAAGGCAGGAACCTGCAAGTTAGAATTACTCTTAGTTTCACGTAGCTACCGGTGCAAACGGCAGCGCAACATTGGACAATTTGTCCAATGTCGCGGCGCACACTCAGGTCTAGCGAGGCAGATTTCGGCAACCTGAGGCGGTCGCGTTCGTGCTATGTCGGATGCACGAAGCGTGAACAGAGGAACCCAGATGGTCTTTTTCGGCGATCCCGGCGTGATCAAGGTCGGCCACGAGCATGCGAATCCTGGGGAGATTGCGACCGGCGTCATCATCGGCCGCACCTCGGAATTCTTCGACTTTTTCGTCTATGCCATCGCCTCGGTGATCGTTTTCCCGCGCCTGGTCTTTCCGTTCACCGACCACCTGACCGGCACACTTTATTCTTTTGCGATCTTCGCGCTCGCCTTCATCGCGCGCCCCTTTGGCAGCGCCATTTTCATGACCATCGACCGCAAATGGGGCAAGAGCGCCAAGCTGGTCATTGCGCTGGTGCTGCTGGGGACGGCGACGGTGGCGATCGCCTTCCTACCCGGCTATGCGGAGATCGGGGCCGCGGCCGTGTGGCTGCTCGCGCTGACCCGAATAGCCCAGGGACTCGCCTGGGGCGGCGCATGGGACGGCCTTGCTTCGCTGCTCGCGCTCAACACGCCCCCGCGTCATCGCGGCTGGTACGCCATGATCCCCCAGCTTGGCGCGCCGCTCGGCCTGATCGTGGCCAGCGCCCTGTTCGCGTTTTTCGCGGGCAGTCTGTCCGCGGACGATTTCTTCGACTGGGGTTGGCGCTTTCCCTTCTTCGTCGCCTTCGCCATCAATGTGGTGGCGTTGTTCGCGCGGCTGCGCATCGTGGCGACGTCGGAATATGATTTCCTGTTCGAAAGCCGCGAATTGCAGCCGGCGCGAATTTCCTCCACGCTCCGGCACGAGGGGCGCAACATCCTGCTCGGCGCATTCGCGCCGCTCGCAAGTTTCGCCCTCTTCCACATGGTCACCGTGTTCCCGCTGTCCTGGATCTTTCTCTTCACCCATGAGAGCCCGGTGCGGTTTCTGGTGATCGAGATGATCGGCGCCGTGTTCGGCGTCATGGCCATCGTGGCGTCCGGATTGATCGCCGACCGGATCGGCCGCAAGTCGCTGTTGATGGCTTCCGCGATGGCGATTGCAACCTACAGCGGCTTCGCGCCGCAGCTGCTCGATGCCGGCCCGATCGGCGAGACGATCTACATGGTGGTCGGATTCGTCCTGCTCGGGCTTTCGTTCGGACAATCGTCGGGCGCAATCGCCGCAAATTTTGCGCGGTATTTTCGCTATACGGCGTCCGCGCTGACCTCCGACCTGGCCTGGCTGTTCGGCGCCGGCTTTGCGCCGCTCGCGGCGCTGCTGCTCGCCGCCCATTTCGGCCTCATGTCCGCCGGCGCTTATCTCCTGTCCGGCGCAGTGTGGACGCTTCTCGCGCTATGGCTCAGCGGGGTTCGCCCGGCCGAGAGCCGATGACGCGCGTCGGCGCAAACGCGAGGGCTGTGACTCCGGCGTTTTAATACGGTCCCTGGTCACATGGCGCCGGGAAGCCGGGCCTCGGTCAGCCCGCGGCGGAGCGGAGCCGCACAGCCGGCGCCCGGCCGGTCCTGGCAGCACTGCGGATGGCGGCGATGTTGTCCGCATAGTCCAATCCGCCCTGCCCGCGAAACACGGCCGATCCCGCGACCAGAACGTCCGCTCCCGCCGCGACCGCGGAAGCTGCGTTGTCCGCGGTGATGCCGCCGTCGACCTCGATCCGGATCGGCCGGTCGCCGATCATGCTCTTGATCCGCGCGATCTTCTCGATTTGCGAACCGAGGAAGGACTGCCCACCGAAACCGGGATTGACCGTCATCACCAGAACGAGATCGAGGCGATCGAGCACGTATTGAATCGCGCTCTCCGGCGTCGCCGGACAGAGGCTGACGCCCGCCTTCTTGCCCATCGCGCGGATGCTCTGCAACGAGCGGTCGAGATGCGGGCCGGCCTCGGCATGCACGGTGATGATATCGGCGCCCGCTTTCGCGAACATCTCGATGTACGGCTCGACCGGCGCTATCATGAGATGGACGTCGAACGGCTTTGCGGTGAGCGGACGAATGGCCTTGATGACATCGGCACCGAAACTGATGTTCGGCACGAAATGACCGTCCATGACGTCGCAATGAATCCAATCGGCGCCGGCAGCCGCAACGGCTGCAACCTCCTCGCCGAGCCGTGCGAAGTTTGCCGCCAGCAGCGACGGCGCAATCGTGATGTCGTCGGTCATCGCGGTACGCTCATTTCATCCGGCCACGTTTCGATACCTGGAAAGGCAAAGACGCGGCTCGCCAGAATGTCGGCAGCGTCGATGGTCTCGAGATCTGCGATGCTCAGCATCCGGTCGAGGTCCGAGACGAGACGATCGGCCTGCCGAAGCCGAACGCGATCGACGGCGTTGCGGATCGAGCGGGCGTTGGAAAAGAACGGCTGCCGGCTCCGCAACGCGATATATCTGACAAAGGCGTCATGCGCCGCGGCGCTGAAGCGATAACCGCGCTCTTGCAGCATCAGCTCCGCGATCGCGAACAGCTCCGCTTCCGAATAATCGGGAAAGTCGATGTGATGCGCGATCCGCGAGCGGAAGCCCGGATTGCTGGCGAAGAAACTCGTCATCCGCTCGCCATAGCCTGCGAGGATGACCACGAGATCGTCGCGCTGGTTCTCCATCACCTGCAGCAGGATCTCGATCGCCTCCTGGCCATAGTCGCGCTCGTTGTCGGGGCGATGCAGATAATAGGCCTCGTCAATGAACAGCACGCCGCCCATCGCCTTCTTGAGGATCTCTTTGGTCTTCGGCGCGGTGTGGCCGATATATTGGCCGACGAGGTCGTCGCGCGTCACGGAAATCACATGCCCACGCCGCACGAAGCCGAGGCCGTGCAGGATCTTGGCCATCCGCAGGGCGACGGTCGTCTTCCCGGTGC
>JBLMWS010000278.1:0-4115 GCA_050257355.1 Gemmatimonas sp. | reverse complement strand
TTCCCGTCATCCTGAGGTGCTCGCGAAGCGAGCCTCGAAGGAGACGGCCGGGCTGCAGCAGCGGGGCCGTTCATCCTTCGAGGCCTCCGCTTTGCTACGGCGCCTCAGGATGACGGGTCGGGGAAAGCAACCTCACACCGGCAGCGCGACGGAATATTTCACCTGGCTCAGCGCGAAGCTCGACTCGATCGAGGCGATGCCGTCGAGCCGCGTCAGCTTGTTCTTGAGGAACGCTTCATAGGAGGACAGATCGGCGGCGACCACGCGCAGGAGATAATCGCGGTTACCGGTCATCAGGTAGCATTCGAGGATCTCATCCCATTTCGAGATCGCTCGCTCGAAGCGCAGCAGATCCTCTTCCTTCTGCCGCGCGAGTTTGATGGAGATGAAGACCGAGACATGAAGCCCGACCGATTTCTGGTCCACGGATGCGATGTAGCGCGTGATCACGCCGCGCTCTTCCAACAGCTTCACGCGGCGATGGCAGGGCGAGACCGAAAGCCCGACCTTATCGGCGAGCTCCTGCATCGTCATGCGTCCGTCGGACTGCAGCTGCGCGAGGATTTTGCGATCGATGGCATCGAGGGCGGTCATTGGGATAAACTGTTCCGTATTGTCTATGGATTGGTAAATTATACCAATTCCGCTGGGTATAGCGCGAAAAATTGAGAATTTTCATGCTCTACGGAGGGCTAACATGACGTCCTCAACCGAGTCTGGAGGCACCGCCATGGGCATCGAACCCGCTCGTCTCGACATGCTGTCGGCGCTGGCCCGCAAGGTGCTGTGGCTGTCGTCCTGGACCATCCATCACGCCAACCATATCCGTCCCAACAAGGACGGCTTGAAAGTGGGCGGCCACCAGGCGTCCTCCGCCTCGCTCGCGACCATCATGTCGGCGCTGTATTTCTCGGTGCTGCGGCCCGAGGACCGCGTCGCGGTGAAGCCGCATGCCAGTCCGATCTTTCACGCGATCCAGTATCTGTTCGGGCGGCAGACGCGGGACAAGCTCGAGAATTTCCGCGGCTTCAAGGGCGCGCAGTCCTACCCGTCGCGCACCAAGGACACCGACGATGTTGATTTTTCCACGGGCTCGGTGGGCTTGGGGGTGGCGCAGACGCTGTTCGCCTCGCTGGTGCAGGACTACGTCAAGGCGCATGGCTGGATGAAGGATCGTCCCGAGGGGCGCATGATCGCGCTCGTCGGCGACGCCGAGATGGACGAGGGCAACATCTTCGAGGCGCTGCTCGAAGGCTGGAAGCACGGCCTGCGCAACACCTGGTGGGTGGTCGACTACAACCGCCAGAGCCTGGACGCCGTGGTGCGCGAGGGCCTGTGGGAGAAGTTCGAGACCATGTTCCGCAATTTCGGCTGGGACGTGGTGATCGTGAAATACGGCAAGCTGATGCGGCAGGCCTTTGCCGAACCCGGTGGCGAGGCCTTGAAGCGTTGGATCGACAATTGCCCGAACGCGCTCTATTCGGCGCTGTGCTTCCAGGGCGGCGCGGCCTTTCGTAAGCATCTCCAGGACGAGATCGGCGACCAGGGCGCGGTGTCCGCGCTGATCGACCGCCGCAACGACGCGGAGCTGCTCGCGTTGATGGAAAATCTCGGCGGCCATGACATGGCGAGCATGATCGAGGCGTTCGAGGCCATCGATCACGACCGCCCCGTCTGCTTCATCGCCTACACCATCAAGGGCATCGGCCTGCCGTTCCAGGGCCACAAGGACAATCACGCCGGTCTGATGACAGTCGCGCAGATGGAGAAGTGGCGGCAAGCGCAGAACATCCGGCCCGGCCATGAATGGGACAAGTTCGAAGGCCTGGCCGTGGATCCGGCCGCCCTCGAAGCCTTTCTGCAAGACGTGCCGTTCAACCGCGAGGTCAGCCGTCGCCTCAGTGCGCCCGCCGTCGATGTGCCGCGTGAGCTTGCCTTCAAGCCGGCGCCGCAGATGTCGACCCAGCAGGGCTTTGGGCTCGTGCTCAACGAGATCGCCCGCGGCGACACCGAACTCGCTTCGCGCATCGTCACCGCCTCGCCCGACGTGACGGTGTCGACGAATCTCGGCGCCTGGGTCAACCGCCGCGGCCTGTTTGCGCGCGCGGAAAAGGCCGACACCTTCCGCAGCGAGAAAATCCCCTCGACCTACAATTGGGATGCCTCGCCGAAGGGCCAGCACATCGAGCTCGGCATTGCCGAGATGAACCTGTTCATCCTGTTGTCTGCGCTCGGGCTGTCGCACCAGATCAACGGCGAGCGGCTGTTGCCGGTCGGCACGCTTTACGATCCCTTCATCGAACGCGGGCTCGATGCGTTGAACTATGCCTGCTACCAGGATGCGCGCTTCATGATCGCGGCGACGCCGTCGGGCATCACGCTGGCGCCCGAAGGCGGCGCGCATCAGTCGATCGCGACGCCGTTGATCGGCATGGCGCAGGACGGGCTTGCCTCGTTCGAGCCGGCCTTCGTCGACGAACTCGCGACCATCATGGCTTGGGGGTTCCGGCACTTGCAGCGCGACGGCGGCGAGGGCGGCTCGGTCTATTTGCGGCTGTCGACGCGCACCATCGAGCAGCCGCAACGGCTGCTCAGTCCCGAATGGCGCGAGGCCGTCACCGAGGGCGCCTATTGGTTGCGCAAGCCCGGTCCCAATGCCGAGGTCGTGGTCGCCTATACCGGCGCGGTGGCGCCGGAAGCGATCGAGGCGACGGGATTCATCGGCGAAAGCCGCCGGGATGTCGGGCTGCTCGCGATCACCTCGGTCGATCGCCTGCACGCCGGGTGGACCGCCGCGCGGAATTTGCGCCGCGACCGCCGCGGGGTGCAGCATTTGAGCCATATCGAAAAGCTGCTCGCACCGCTGCCGCGCGATTGCGGCATCGTCACCGTGATCGACGGCCATCCGGCCGCGTTGGGGTGGCTCGGCAGCGTGCGCGGCCATCGTGTGGAGGCGCTGGGGGTGGAGCATTTCGGCCAGACCGGCTCGATCGACGATCTCTACCGAGCCTATGGGATCGACGCCAACGCCATCATCGATGCGGCCGAAAGCCTCACATCAGGCGCGCCCGTGATGCACCGCAAAATGGCGGTGTGACGGACGGTTAAGGAGAAGCGATCTTGCCACCGTGACGTTCCCGCTCTTATATCCAGCCGTCGCCCGCAACGCAGGGCGCCGCATATGGCGGGTTCAACCGGTGAGGCTTTCGTGCAAGGATAGTTGCCGAACGCTTTGGCTTCCTTCCATTTCGCTCTGAAATCACGAGGTTTTCGATGGTCAACCGCATGCAATTCTACATCGACGGCGCCTGGGTCGATCCGGTCGTCAAGAAGTCCACGCCGGTCGTCAATCCGGCCACCGAAGAAGCGATGTACGAGGTTGCGCTCGGCTCCAAGGCGGATGTCGACAAGGCGGTAGCCGCGGCAAAGCGCGCGTTCGAAACCTATTCGCAGACGAGCAAGGACGAGCGCGTCGCGCTGCTGTCGAAGATCATCGAGATCTACAAAGGCCGCGCCAAAGAGATCGGCGCCGCCATTTCCGACGAGATGGGCGCGCCGTTGCCGATGGCGGAGCGGCTGCAGGCTGGTGCCGGCCTCGGCCATTTCGTGTCGACCCTTGACGTGCTGAAGAACTATCAGTTCGAGGAGCCGATGGGCACGGCCGTAGTGCTGCGCGAGCCGGTCGGCGTGGTCGGCATGATCACGCCCTGGAACTGGCCAATGAACCAGATCGCCTGCAAGGTCGCGCCGGCGCTGGCCGCGGGCTGCACCATGATCCTGAAGCCCTCGGAGTTCACGCCGACCTGTGCGCTCATCATGGCGGAAATCCTGCATGAAGCGGGCGTGCCCAAGGGCGTGTTCAACCTGATCAACGGCCTCGGGCCGGAGGTGGGCGCCGCCATGAGCGAGCACCCGGACATCGACATGATCTCGTTCACCGGCTCGACCCGCGCCGGCATCGATGTCGCCAAGCGCGCCGCGCCGACCGTGAAGCGCGTCAGCCAGGAACTCGGCGGCAAGTCGCCGAACGTCATCCTGGAGGACGCCGACTTGAACAAGGCGGTGGCCGGCGGCGTCGCGCACATGTTCAACAATTCGGGGCAGTCCTGCAACGC
>JBLMWS010000277.1:0-15308 GCA_050257355.1 Gemmatimonas sp. | reverse complement strand
CATTCCGCGCGAGAATGCCGATGTGCTCATGTGTCCCCCCGGCCTTGTTTTGTCTTTGCTTTTGTCTGGGTTTTGTTTGGCCGGGAAGATCCATAGCCTGCAGACTTTAAGGAGGCGGGCGGGGGCTCGGTCGCATTGCAGCCGTCCCGCTCACTTTACATTAACCAGATCGTTTGCACCTTCATCCGCCAGTGCGCCACGGCGGGCGATCTCGCGGTCAAGACGCGCGGCGAGGGGGGCGCCCACCGCGACCATCGGCAAGCGGACCTCGGCGCTGTCGATCAGTCCTGTGCGCCATAGCCAATACTTGGCGGGTGCGGGACTGGGCTCGGCGAACAGCAGGCTGGTCAGGTCGGCCACGCGCTGCCAGCTAGCCTGCGCCTCCTCGCTCCGTCCCGCCTTCAGATGCGTGCGCACGGCTGCGAAGCCGTCCGTGTCCACATGGGCCGAGAGCAGGATGGCGCCGTCGGCGCCGTCGCACAGCGCGTCGTGATATTGCGCATCCTCGCCGGTCAGCACGCGAAATCCGGCAGGCCTGTCGCGCAAAAGTGCGATCGTTTGTGCCCGGTCGGCGCAGCAATCCTTCAGGCCCACGATGTTCGGGTGCTCGGCGAGCGCGAGCAGCGTTTCGTTCGCGAGCGCGACGGAGGTGCGGTAGGGGATGTTATAGAGCACGACCGGCCATGACGCATGGTCAGCCAGCGCGGCGAAATGCTGGTACAGGCCGCGCTGCGATGGCCGCAGGTAGTAGGGGCTCGAGATCAGATAGCCGTCGATCGGCCAAGCCGCCGTTTCATCGAGCCTGTCCAGCATCTGAGCGGTCGAAGCGCCGGCGAGCCCAAGGCAGATCGGCAGATAGCGTCCCTGCTCCTCGAGCACCGTGCGCACCAGATGCACGAGCTGCTCCAGTTCGCTCGCGGACAGCAGCAGGCCTTCGCCGGAGCTTGCCGCGAGAATAAAGCCGTCGAGCGGGCGCGCTGCATAATGTCGCACCATCCGGAAGAGCGAAGGCTGATCGATTTCGCCGTTCCGGAACGGGGTGATCAGCGGCAGCCAGAGGCCTTGCAAGCGGGGTCTGAGATCGTTCATTGGTCCATCTCCTTGAGGTTGAGTGCCGGAGACGGAGCAAGAAAAAACCCCGCACTCGCGGCGGGGTTGTCGGATCGGTTGGCGTTGATGGTCAGCGCGCGCGTCGATCTGAACTCCCCGGATGGGGAGCTTTTTTCGACTGCAGATTTCTGCACGAATTCACGACCATGCACGAATGATGAAGGCCGCGCGTGCAACTGTCAACGGTTGCCACTCGTTGCATCACAAGAACGAAAAAAAGCCGGGCTCTAACGAGCCCGGCTTGAGGTATTGGCCACGTGAGGCCGACACAATCACCTTCCAAGAGGGATTACTGAGCGCCCGCGCCACTGGAGGAGGGGGACAAATGCGCAACGCGAATGCTCAGCGTGAAAACATTATGATCCGCGCTACCGCCTTGCGGCAACCGGGGGTGCCGCATGTCAGACATGCGCAATCAGGACGGCCAACGCTGTGCTTTGCTCACGACAAAATCACGGAACACTTGCACGCGCGCTACGGTCTTCAGCTCTTCCGGATAGACAAAATAGGTGTCGAGGGCGATCGAGTCGGACTCGCCGAAGAGTTGTACGAGCCGATTGTTGTCTTCGACCAGATAATCCGGCAGCGCCGCGATCCCGAGCCCCTGCTGACAGGCGCGCACCAGGCCGAGAATGTTGTTGACCTTGAAGTAAGCTTCGCGCGGCCCGCTTCCGTTGCGTCCCGCTTCGACCAGCCAGTTGCGGTTCTGCAAATGCGGCGCGACCTGACCATCGCTGAGCGTAATGATGCGGTGTGAATCGAGGTCGTCCAGCGTGCGCGGGGTACCGAACCGCTTCACATATTCCGGCGAGCAGTAGGCGTGGAAGCCGATCGAGAACAGCTTGCGCTGGATCAGGTCCGGCTGCGTGGGCTTGCGGGTGCGGATCGCGACATCCGCTTCTCGCATCGACAGATCGAGTTCCTCGTCGGTCACGATCAGGGAAATTCGGATCTCCGGATAGAGCGCGGTGAATTCGCCAAGGCGCGGGATCAGCCAGTTGATGCCGACGCCTGGCGTGGTGGTGATCTTCAGGTCGCCGCTCGGCCGTTCCCGGCTGTCGGTGAGTTTGGCGCGCGCCGCCTGCAGCTGCATGAAAACATCGTGGGCGGTGCGGAACAGAAGGTCGCCTTGTTCCGTTAGAATGAGACCGCGGGCATGGCGATGGAACAGCGAGACCGAGAGCTCCTGTTCCAGCGCACTGACTTGGCGCGATACGGCCGACTGCGACAGCCCGAGCTGCTCGCCGGCGTGCGTGAAGCTGCCAGCTTCCGCCGCCGCGTGAAACACCTTGAGCTTGTCCCAGTCCATGTCGCTAAATCCGTCTCGTGTCTTAGGCATGTTCGTTTTCATTCCGCCGCGGCGCGCTCACTGGCTCGCAATGCGAGAAAGCGCTCGGCTTCCAGGGCGGCCATACAACCGAGGCCGGCGGCAGTCACTGCCTGGCGGTAGGTTTCGTCGGCCACGTCGCCGGCTGCGAACAGGCCGGGCACCGAGGTTGCCGTCGAGTTCGGCGCCACCTCGACATAGCCGGACGGTTTCAGCTTGACCTGACCTTGCACCAGCTCGGTTGCGGGCGCGTGACCGATGGCGATGAACACGCCGTCGGCGGGTACGTCGGCAAGTGCGCCGGTCTTGACGTTCTTGAGCCGCACATGGGTGACCTTGGCCGGGTTCTCCTCGCCGCGGATCTCATCGATGGCGCTGTCCCAGACCACCTTGATCTTGGGATTTTTGAACAGCCGCTCCTGGAGAATACGTTCGGCGCGGAAATGGTCTCGCCGGTGCACCACCGTCACGCTCGAGGCGAAATTGGTGAGGAACAGCGCCTCTTCGACCGCGGTATTGCCGCCGCCCACCACGACGACCTGCTTGCCGCGATAGAAGAAACCATCGCAGGTCGCGCAAGCCGAGACGCCGAACCCCTTGAATTTCTCCTCGGAGGGCAGACCGAGCCAGCGCGCTTGCGCGCCGGTGGCCAGCACCACGGTTTCGGCCAGATAGACATCGCCGCTGTCGCAGGTCAGCCGGAACGGCCGCTGCGCGGTCTCGAGCCTGGTGACGAGATCGGTCACGATCTTCGTGCCGACGTGACGCGCCTGCTTCTCCATCTGCTCCATGAGCCAAGGGCCCTGGATGACGTCGGCAAAGCCCGGATAATTCTCGACATCGGTGGTGATGGTAAGCTGGCCGCCCGGCTGAATGCCCTGGATTAGCACCGGTTCCAGCATGGCGCGGGCTGCATAGATCGCCGCGGTGTAGCCGGCCGGGCCGGACCCGATAATGACCACCTTGGCATGGATAGGCGCAGACATGGGAGAGCGTCTCTTGCGATGCGGGGTTGATCAGCACTTGAGCGGAAGACGCCGAAACGGCATCGCGGCAGCGCCGAAAGTGTCAAATCCAAGTCTAGGATATCTGGCGAGCTATGCAAGAATTGCAATTCAAGGCGGCGAATTTTCCCTTCACGAGCCCGAGATTGCGCAGCGCACGCGCAATAAAATTGCGCGAGGGGGGCAAGCTGCGCTACAGAGTGTTGCCGCCGGCGCAGCCGGCTTTGCGAGTTCCAGGAACCTTAAGTCCCGTGTCGAAAAATCTAGACGAGATCGACCTCAAGATCCTGAGCGAGATCCAGGCCGATGGCCGAATCACCAATGTCGAACTGGCCAAGCGCGTAGGCATTTCGCCGCCGCCTTGCCTGCGCCGGGTGCGAACGCTCGAGGAAGATGGCTACATCCAAGGCTATCGCGGGCTGTTGGATCCGCGCAAGCTCGGCTTCGATGTCACCGTTTTCGCATCGGTGCATTTGTCGAGCCAGGCCGATGCCGATCTGAAAGCGTTCGAGGAATTCGTGCGGGCCGAGCCGCTGGTGCGGGAATGCTGGATGCTCTCCGGCGAGGTCGACTTCATCCTGAAGTGCGTCGCGCCCGACATGGCGACGTTTCAGACTTTCGTGACGCATCTGACGGCGGCACCCCATGTCCGCAACGTCAGGACCTCATTGGTGCTGCACAATTCCAAATACGAGGCGGCGGTGCCGCTGGAGGTGAAGACGCACGGGTAATGGCCATTGGCCGGGGCTTACGGATCACGCGCGGCCCCGGCGCGGGTGCTGACCAGCTCAGCTCTTCTTGCCCATCAGCGCGTCGACACTGATCGGTCCGCCGCCCGCGGTCGAGAGAAACAGGCAGGTGAAACAGAGCGCGATCGCCAGCGAACCGCCGTTGATGACCGGGAAGAAACTCCTCGGGAAATGTTCGATGAAATAGGCGAAGGCCATCTCGCCGGCCAGAATGAATGCGACCGGTCGCGTCAACAGGCCGAGCAGCAACAGGCCCCCCAAGACCAACTCGATCGTGCCTGCGGCGCCAAACAACGACATCAGCTGAACCTTCGCGAAAGGTGAGCCCGGCGGGAATTTGAGAAGCTTGGCAACCCCGTACTGAAACAGCAGCAGTCCGGTGATGAAGCGGAGCAGACTGAGCGCCACCGGCTGCCACTTCGAAAACATCTGGTCCATGTCATTTATCCCCTGTTTGACGTCTCCAAGACAGCACTGAAGCGCGATGAGATTGGGTTGGATCGTCATCGCGCTTTAGCTTTTTGGTTGAGCATGATCTCCGCGCAAACGCGTTGCGTTTGTCGCGAGGGACAACCGCTTCACACTTTCCCGGATGATGCTTTAGCGTAATCGGCCGCGGCCGTCATCGGCGTGCGCGTCGGCGCTGTGAAAAGAATGTTCCGCGGCCCGCGCATGGATGCCGATCCCTGCAGCGCAATAGAAAAGCCGCGTGTGGGGCGCGGCTTTGTCCAGGATTAATTTTGCGACGCGGTGATGAAGGCGGTCAGCGCCACTCGACCTTGGTGATCTCATAGGCCTTGCCGCCGCCAGGCGTGTTCACCTCGACGGAGGCGCCCTTCTTCTTGCCGATCAGCGCACGCGCAAGCGGCGAGGTGATGGAGATCTTGCCCTTCTTGGCGTCGGCCTCGACTTCCCCGACGATCTGCCACACCTGTTTCTTCTCGGTGTCCTCATCGACCAGCGTCACGGTAGCGCCGAATTTGATGGTGTCGCCGGAGAGCTTGGAGATGTCGATGATGTCGGCGCGCGCGAGCTTGTCCTCGAGCTCGGCGATACGGCCCTCGTTGTGCGACTGTTCTTCCTTCGCGGCATGGTACTCCGCATTCTCCGACAGGTCGCCATGCGAGCGGGCCTCGGCGATATGTTCGATGATGCGCGGACGGTCGACCGATTGGCGGTGCTTCAACTCGTCCGTCAGTGCGGCATAGCCGACCGCGGTCATAGGAACCTTTTCCATCGTCTTTTCTGTCCTTCAGTCATGCGGAACCTGTTCGAGGCCGCACGAGACGCATCTTCAATCAGATGGCCCGGGCCGCTCCCGCGGTACCGGACCTTCCACTCCAAGGTGAAACAAAACGGTTGCATGGCCGGGAGGTTCCAGCCAGGTTCGGCTTTGCTGCCAATTACTTAGCGGGGACGCCCCGACCCGGCCAGCAATCAGGTGTCGGAAAAGTAGCTCTGCAGCGTGCGGACCTCAAGGTCTCCATCGCGATAGGCGCGGATGCCCTGGGCCGCCGCCACGGCGCCTGAAAGAGTGGTGTAATAAGGCACTTTATGCAAGAGGGCAGCGCGTCGCAACGAGCGGCTGTCGGCCAGCGCCTGCGGCCCCTCGGTGGTGTTGAAGACGAGCTGGATGTCGCCATTGGTGATGGCGTCCACGATATGCGGCCGACCCTCCAGCACCTTGTTGACCTTTTCGGCCGGGACCCCGTGGTCGCTCAGGAAACGCTGGGTTCCGGAGGTCGCCATCACCTTGAAGCCGAGCGAATGCAACAGCCGCACCGCATCCGTGATGCGCTGCTTGTCGCTTTCGCGGACCGAGACGAAGACGGTGCCCTTGCGCGGGACGCGGGTGCCGCCGCCGAGCTGGCTCTTGGCGAAGGCGACCTGGAACGAGCGGTCCAGCCCCATGACCTCGCCGGTCGAGCGCATCTCCGGGCCCAGCACCGTGTCGACGCCGGGGAAGCGGGCGAAGGGAAAGACGGACTCCTTGACGCCGACATGCTTGAGTTCGGGCTTTTTCAGTTTGAAGTCCGCGAGCTTCTCGCCGGCCATGATCCTGGCTGCGATCTTCGCGACCGGCATGCCGATGACCTTGGCGACGAAGGGCACGGTGCGCGAGGCGCGCGGATTGACCTCGAGCACATAGATCTCGCCGTCCTTGATGGCATATTGCACGTTCATCAGCCCGACCACGTCGAGGCCGAGCGCCAGATCCCGGGTCTGCCGCTCCAGCTCGGCGATGGTCTTGGCATCGAGCGAGTGCGGCGGCAGCGAACAGGCGGAGTCGCCGGAATGGATGCCGGCTTCCTCGATGTGCTCCATGATGCCGACGACAAAGGTGTCCTTGCCGTCGCTCAAGCAGTCGACGTCGATTTCGGTGGCGTCGGACAAATAGCGGTCGAACAGCAGCGGGTTCTTGCCGAGCACGGTGTTGATCTGCCCGGTCTTGTCGTTGGGGTAGCGCGCCTGCACGTCGGCCGGCACGAGCTCGGGGAGCGTGCCGAGCAGATAATCGGAAAGCTGGCTCTCCTCGCGGATGATCTGCATGGCGCGGCCGCCGAGCACGTAGGACGGACGCACCACCAAGGGCAGACCGAGATCGGCGGCGACGAGGCGCGCCTGCTCGACCGAGTAGGCGATGCCGTTCTTCGGTTGTTTCAGATGCAGCTTGTCGAGCACGCGCTTGAAACGGTCGCGGTCTTCGGCGAGATCGATCGCGTCGGGCGAGGTGCCGAGGATCGGCACGTCGGCCGCCTGCAGCGCGTGCGCGAGCTTGAGCGGCGTTTGGCCGCCGAATTGGACGATCACGCCTGCCAGCGTGCCGTTCTTGCGTTCGGTCGTGATGATCTCGAGCACGTCTTCGGAGGTGAGCGGCTCGAAATACAGCCGATCGGCGGTGTCGTAATCGGTCGACACCGTCTCCGGATTGCAATTGATCATGATGCTTTCGAAGCCGGCATCATGCAGCGCGAAGCAGGCATGGCAGCAGCAATAGTCGAATTCGATGCCCTGGCCGATCCGGTTCGGCCCGCCGCCGAGAATGACGACCTTCTTCTTGTCCGACGGCGCGCTTTCGTCCGTCGGCACTCCTGCGAATGGAGCCTCGTAGGTCGAATACATGTAGGCGGTGGGCGAGGCGAACTCGGCCGCGCAGGTGTCGATACGCTTGAACACCGGACGAACGCCGAGCGCGTGGCGTTTGGCCTTCACCTCGGCCTCGGTGCTCTCGGTCAGCACCGCGAGGCGCGCATCCGAAAAGCCCATCGCCTTCACCATGCGCATCGCCTGCGCATTGTCGGGCAGGCCGTTCTTGCGGATCCTCTGCTCCATCTCGACGATGCCGCGCATTTCCTGGAGGAACCACGGGTCGATCTTGCAGGAGTTGAAGATGTCCTCGTTCGACCAGCCGAGCCGCATCGCCTGCGCCACCTGCAGGATCCGATTCGGGGTCGGCGTGCCGAGCGCCGCGCGGATCGCATTCTTGTCGTCGCCGCGCCCCAAACCTCCGATCTCGATCTCGTCGAGGCCGGTGAGGCCGATCTCGAGCCCCCGCAGCGCCTTCTGCAGGCTCTCCTGGAAGGTGCGGCCGATCGCCATCACCTCGCCGACCGATTTCATCGAGGTCGTCAGGGTGGCGGAGGCGCCCGGAAACTTTTCGAAGGCAAAACGCGGGATCTTGGTCACGACATAATCGATGGTCGGCTCGAAGGAGGCCGGTGTCGCGCCGCCGGTGATGTCGTTGGCGATCTCGTCCAGCGTGTAGCCGACCGCGAGTTTCGCCGCGACTTTCGCGATCGGAAAGCCCGTTGCCTTCGAGGCCAGCGCCGATGAGCGCGACACCCGCGGGTTCATCTCGATCACCACCATGCGCCCGTCGGCCGGGTTGACGCCGAACTGCACGTTCGAGCCGCCGGTCTCCACGCCGATCTCGCGCAACACCGCGATCGCGGCGTCGCGCATGATCTGGTATTCCTTGTCGGTCAGCGTGAGCGCCGGCGCGACCGTGATGGAGTCGCCGGTGTGCACGCCCATCGGATCGAAATTCTCGATCGAGCAGATGATGATGCAGTTGTCGTTCTTGTCCCGCACCACCTCCATCTCGAACTCTTTCCAGCCCAGGACGGACTCTTCGATCAGGACCTCGTTGGTTGGAGAGGCGTCGAGGCCGCGCTCGATGATGTCGAGGAACTCTTCCTTGTTGTAGGCGATGCCGCCGCCGGTACCGCCCATGGTGAAGGAGGGGCGGATGATCGCGGGCAGCCCGATGTCGTTGAGCGCCATCAGCGCTTCGGCGAGGGCCTGCTGCTGGTAGCGCTTGCGCCGCTCGCTTTCGCCGAGCGTCCACTGCCGCTCGAACTCCTCGAGCTCGGCGCCGGAGAGCTTTTCGCGGTCGGCGAGATATTTGTCGCGATCGGCCTTCTTCAGTGCGGAGGCGTTGGCAAGCCGCGATGTCGGCGTCTGCAGGCCGATCTTTTCCATCGCGTTGCGGAACAGCTGGCGATCCTCGGCCTTGTCGATGGCATCGGCGGTGGCACCGATCATCTCGACCTCGAATTTGGCGAGCGTGCCCTGCCGGCGCAGCGATAGCGCGCAGTTCAGCGCGGTCTGCCCGCCCATGGTCGGCAACAGCGCGAAGCCGCCGGGAACCACGTGCCGCTCCTTCTCGATGATCTTGGCGACGATCTCCGGCGTGATCGGCTCGACATAAGTCGCATCCGCGAGTTCCGGGTCCGTCATGATGGTCGCCGGATTGGAATTGACAAGGACGATCCGATAACCCTCCTCCTTCAGTGCCTTGACGGCCTGCGTTCCGGAATAATCGAATTCGCAGGCCTGGCCGATCACGATCGGACCGGCGCCGATGATCAGGATGGTGGAGATGTCGGTTCGTTTGGGCATCTAGTCTCGCGAGGCTTTGAATAGGGCACAAAAAAAGGGCGCGCCTGTCGCGCGTCCCTTACAGCCAAGGCGCGTGGTTGTCGCGCGCGGCTGGTCTTTAGACCAGTTTCTGCAGCCGCGAAAGGGCTTTGAGCCGCCCGTCAACCGGCAATTTCGGGTAATTTGAGCCGTCCGGGGGTGGGCTGGCTTGCCCAGCCGTAGCTCGCGAAGCCTGAGGAAAATGACGAAACCTGCGGATCGAGCCCGCCGTCGCCCTTCGGGCTATAGCGGGGCAGCCTTCGCTCACTTCGCTGGGACGGAACGGGGCCTGGCTGGCCCAGCCGCAGCTCGCGAAGCGAGCGAAGGCTGGAGGCCCGGCCTGGACTTGAACCAGGATAAGGGGCGATGCACCGCCCCCGCGTCGACGCTTCCGCCACCGGGCCGCGATGATGTTCGCCGATTCAGCCGGAGCGTGCTACCCCTCGGCGTGTGTTAACCCTAACGATGTGGTCAGGTCTGCGCCAAGGCGTGGTGCGCCACAAAGGTCATGCGCCACGGATTGTGGCCGATGTTGCGGCCCGCGCGGGTGGCGGAAAATCCGCAATTGGCGAGCTTGCCGATCATCTCGGCCTCGCTGTACCGCTGCAGCCCGACCCGGGAGCGCAACTGCCGATAGTCCGACAGCGCGGTGGCGAGCAGCCCGACCAGAGCGTCTTTCAAAAAGCCGTGCCTGGCCGCAAAGCGCAACAGGGCGTAGACGTCCATGGCCATGCCGACATCGGGGCGCAGCACGTCGCCGACCACCAGCCGGCCCGAGGGCTTCAGAATCCTGCGCATGACCGACAGCGCCGAGTCCAGTTCGTCCGACGTCATATACTGCACCACCGAATTCATGATCGCGAGGTCGATGGAGGCCTGCGGCATCTTCCGCACGTCTTCCAGCGACCGCACCCTGATCTTGGTATTCGGGGCGAAACGCGCGATCAGCCGTCCGCGCACGCCGGGTGCCGGTTCGGCGAGGATCAGCTGGCCGCACGCTTCCGCCACCTTGGGCGCGGACAAGGCTTCCCCGCAGGAATAGTCCAGCACCACCTGATCGTTCGCGGTGATGTAGCCGATGATGTCACGGGCAATCAGCTCGAAGTGAAGATCGCGGTGTCGCTTGCTGGCGTAAATCGTATGCGTGGAATCGTAATAGTCGATCCAGTCGTGCATGGCTCTACGGGGTTGGGAGCCGGGTTCCTGTCACGGAACCGGCGTAGGAGTGATGCGTTAACGGGTTCGCCGACCCGTGTCCATGCCCGGTCCTAACAGGAAGGTGCAACGTGAGCAAAGCCAAGTCAGAGAAAATATCAGCAGACCTCGATACCCCCACCGACATGCCGAAGGAGGCGGTCGAGAAGATCTCCTCAGCCCTCAACGTGTTGTTGGCCGACGCCTTCGCGCTGTATCTGAAGACCAAGAACTTCCACTGGCACGTCAGCGGCCGGCACTTCCACGATTATCACCTTATGCTGGACGAGCAGTCGGATGCGATCTTCGCGACCACCGACCAGCTTGCCGAGCGGGTCCGCAAGCTCGGCGGCATCACGCTGCGCTCGATCGGTCAAGTCTCGAAGCTGCAGACCATCAAGGACAACAACGAGGATTACGTGCCGCCGCGCGAGATGCTGCGCGAACTGATGGAGGACAACAAGCAGATCGCCGCCGCGATGCGCAAGGTACACAAGCTGTGCGACGAGCACGAGGATTCCGGCACAGCCGGGCTGCTCGAGACGTTCATCGACGAGACCGAACGGCGCACCTGGTTCCTGTTCGAGGCGAGCCGTCAGGAAGGCAGCAACGCGGCGTAATCCTATCGCGTGGCCGGATCAGGGGCCTCGAACCGGCCTATGATGCTGGGTGGCCGAGCGCCATCCAGCTTCGGTACGTCATGTAGGAAGCGACGGCGAAGATCATCACAGCGAAGACCTTGTTGAGCGCGCCGCGCGTGCCGGACAGGCTGATCGCAAGTCGCGCCCCGATCAGGCCGCCGAACACGCCCGCGGCAAGGAAGACGAATGCCAACGGCCAATCCACCAGATTGGACACGGCGTAATTTGCGGCGGTCGTGAACCCGAATGCGGTGACTGAGACCAGCGAGGATCCGATCGCGAACAGGATCGGCATGCCGGTCGCGAACATCAAGGCGGGCACGATCAGAAAGCCGCCGCCAATGCCGAAGAAGCCCGACAACGCGCCGGCGCCGAAGCCGAACGCCACAAGTGCCGGCAGGTTGTCCCGGCCGAGCTTCACGGACACGTCACCGTCGCGGCCCCGCTTGCGCAGCATCAGCGCAGCAATGACGATCATGAGCAGCGCGAACAGCAGCAGCAGTTTCTGGCCATCGATCATCTTGCCGAGCGTCGAGCCCACGAATGCGCCGACGACGCCTGCGGCGGCGAACACCAGTGCGCAGGGCCATTTTACGTGGCCGGCGCGGCCGTGGTTGGCGAGATTGGCTGCCGCATTCGCCGCCACCGCCACGGCGCTGGTGCCGATCGCCACATGCGGGCTGGCGACGCCGACCAAGTAGACCATCAGCGGCACGGCGAGCACTGAGCCGCCGCCACCGACGAGGCCGAGCGTAAAGCCGACGAGAGAACCGGATAGCGAGCCGAGCGCGAGTTGCGCAGTGGGAAGAACGAGCATGGGGCCGAATTCACAGTGTGTCGAGCGGGACTTTGAGGAAGCGTCGGCCGCTGTCGTCGGGAGCGGGCAACTGTCCGGCCCTCATGTTCACCTGAAGGGACGGAATGATCAGGGTCGGCATCGGCAACGTCCGGTCGCGCGCCTCGCGCGCGGCGACGAATTCGTCCTCGGTGATGCCGTCGCGGACGTGGATGTTGTGGGCGCGCTGCTCGGCGACCGTGGTTTCCCAGCGGATGTCACGCCCGTTCGGCCCGTAATCATGGCACATGAAGAGGCGGGTCTCATCCGGTAGAGCGAGCACCCTGCGGATCGAGCGGTAGAGCTGGCGAGCGTCGCCGCCGGGGAAATCGGCGCGCGCCGAGCCGCCGTCTGGCATGAACAATGTGTCGCCGACGAAGGCAGCATCGCCGATCACATGGGTCATACAGGCGGGTGTATGGCCGGGCGTATGCATTGCGAATGCGGTCATACCGCCGATTGCGTAGCTTTCGCCGTCCTTGAACAGGCGATCGAACTGGCTGCCGTCCCGCTCGAACTCCGTGCCTTCGTTGAAGATCCTGCCGAAGGTCTCCTGGACGATGGTGATCTTGTCACCAATGCCGATTTTGCCGCCGAGCTCGCGCTGGAGATAAGGCGCCGCCGACAAGTGGTCGGCGTGGACGTGGGTTTCAATCAGCCATTGCAGCGCGAGCCCGCGGCCCTTGATGAAATCGATGATCTTGTCGGCCGATTGGTGGGCGATGTGGCCGGAGGCGTAGTCGATGTCCATGACCGAATCGATCACGGCGCAGTTCTGTGAGGCGGGATCCCTGACGACGTAGCTCACCGTGTTGGTTGCGGGATCGAAGAATGGCGTGACCTCCGGTTTCACGGAGAGGTCAACGGGGTGCGGAATGTCCGACATGTGATCCTCCTTCACTCCAAGGCCGCCGCCGCTTGGAAAGGTCGCCGCGCCATCGCCCGCGCCGCAGCCATGCCGACCAGCATTGCGACCGCAAACAGGGTCGCCTTGAGCGAGCCATAGCCGAGATCGACGAAAGCCGGACCCGGGCAGATGCCGGCCAATCCCCAACCGACGCCGAAGATGGCGGCCCCGGCCAGGATGCGCCGGTCGAGCATGCGGTTGATCGGCAGCTTGAAGCTGTTCGCAAGAAGGGGACGCGCGCGCTTGAGCGCCAGGCGGAAGCCGACGAAGGCGACCATGATGGCGCCGACCATCACGAAGATCAGGCTGGCATCCCAAGAGCCGTTGCCGATCGCCCCCAGATCGAGGAAATTCAGAACCTTGGCGGGATCGGAAAGGCCGGACAGCAACAGGCCAAGGCCGAACAGCAGACCAACGAAGAATTGGATCAGGATCGCCATCGTAGCCTCACAGCAGGTGTCGCGTGACGAACAGCGTCGCAAACCCCGTGGCCATGAAGACCAGCGTCGCGACGATCGAGCGAGGCGACAGGCGGGAGATGCCGCAGACCCCATGCCCCGATGTGCAGCCACTGCCCCAGACCGAGCCGAACCCGACCAGCAGGCCGGCCCCCAGCAGCGGCAGACGACTGGTTTCGATCGCCAGCGGCGGCAGACTGCCGCCCGCCAGTCGTACCGCCACCGGAGCGAGGACCAGTCCGGCGAGGAACGCGCCGGCGCCGCCGAAATCGCCCCGGATCGGCGGAAGCAGACGTGCCGCCATCCCACTGATTCCGGCGACGCGGCCGACCGAAACCATCAGCAGGACGGCGGAGAGGCCGATCAAGATGCCTCCGGCGAGCGAGGCGGCGGGGGTGAATTGGGTTATCATTTGGGGACCGTTGAATTCGCATTTTCGAATATTCTAAAGTATCCATGATGAAAACGCAAAGCACTCGCAAGACGGTCGGTTCACATCTCGGCGACCTCGATCAGAGGGCAGAGGAGGTGGCGGGCCTGCTTGCGGCAATGGCGAACCCCAAGCGACTGATGGTGCTCTGCAATCTGATCGATGCGGAACGCGCGGTCGGCGAGCTTGCCGGGATCGTGGGCTTGAGCTCGGCCGCGCTGTCGCAGCATCTCGGCAAGATGCGCGCGCTCGGTCTGGTTGCCACGCGCCGCGACGGGCAGACGATCTACTATCGTCTTGCGAGCCGGGAGGTCCACGAGGTGCTGCAGACGTTGTACCGGGTCTATTGTCGGTGAGATCCGGCCCGGCGCCACAGCCGCACCAGCGGTCCGTCGCTGCCCATCACCGGATCGGCGTCCGGCACGGCCACTTGCGGGATCGTCTTGAGTGCCTTCTCGCGATTTTCCGGCGTGGGGCGGGTGATCTCCATCGTCTGCCCGGGCGGATAGGCTCCGACGACGGAAAAGTCGCGGCTCGCCAGAATACGCTGGTGGCCCGTGCCGGCCGGAAGCACCACGACATCGCCGGCGGACACCTCGATCTCCTTGCCGCGGTCCCCGCCGAAGCGGACCCGTGCATGGCCCTGCGCGATGCCAAGCGCCTCATGGGCGGTGGAGTGATAATGCAGATAATCGAAGATGCCGTTGCGCCACATGCCGCCCCAGCGGTTGGACCCGAACAGCTCCTCGATCGCGCGCTCGGGCTCCGCTTTGACCACGTCGACGGCATGCTTGTAGATCAGGAACGGCAGGCGATTGTTCGGGACGAGCCCGTCGTCGGTGAATACGATGGTGAGCGGCTCGATCTTTTCCTTGACGGTCATGGCTTGGCTCCCGCGCACAGACTAGGCGCGGGTCAACCCGAAGTCGGGTGCAGGCGTTCCCAATGGAATGGGCCGCAGGCTTGAGCGGAAGACCTGACGAGAACTTACGCCCGCTTCTTTTCGCGCATCAGCTCGGCAAAGCGCTGGAACAAATAGTGGGAGTCGCGCGGGCCGGGCGAGGCCTCCGGGTGATACTGCACGGAAAACACCGGCTTGCCTTCCAGCGCGATGCCGCAATTGGAGCCGTCGAACAGCGAGATATGGGTCTGCTTGGCCCCGGCCGGCAGCGTTGCCTGGTCGACGGCAAAGCCGTGGTTCATCGAGGTGATCTCGACCTTGCCCGTCGTCTCGTCCTTCACCGGATGATTGGCGCCATGGTGGCCCTGATGCATTTTCCGGGTCTTGGCACCGACCGCGAGCCCAAGCATCTGATGGCCCAGGCAGATGCCGAAGGTGGGCGTGCCCGATTCGATCACCTTCTGGATCACCGGCACGGCATATTTGCCGGTCGCGGCGGGGTCGCCGGGACCGTTGGACAGGAACACGCCATCCGGCCGCATCGCCAGAATGTCTTCGGCAGAGGTCGTCGCCGGCACCACGGTCACCTTGCAGCCGACGCCGGCAAGCAGCCGCAGAATGTTGCGCTTGATGCCGTAATCGACCGCGACGACGTTGAACTCCGGATTCTCCTGGCGGCCAAACCCTTCGTTCCACACCCAGGGAGTCTCGTCCCAGGTAAAGCGCTGCCCCGACGTGACCATCGGCACCAGGTCCATGCCCTCGAGCCCCGGCCACTCCCGGGCCTCTTCCCTCAACCCGTGCAGGTCGAACTTGCCGTTCTTCGCATGCG
>JBLMWS010000276.1:0-10494 GCA_050257355.1 Gemmatimonas sp. | reverse complement strand
CCCATACCAGCGCGACATTAGCCGCGCAGGCCGCCAACAGGCCAGCGGCCAGCGTTAGCTGCACCCGTTCGCAAAAGGTATGGAGCGTTGTTTCCATTGAAGGGAGCATCCGGCGATTCTGGCCGCGGAGTCTCGGGGATTCTTTTTTCCGGGATTTACTTGTCGTTAAGGACTCAGGACCTGGCCGGAAGTGTGAGCGGACCGGGCTACATCCTCGGGTTCCCGACGACCGCTTGGGCGGAAACCTGGGGCAGCCTTGCCGCGTTATCGGCCGGCCAATTTGGAGCCAAGCCATGCCGTATGCGCTGTTTTCCAACGATGCCAAGCTGAGCAAGGCCTACCCGACCGAGGCAGATGTCTGGAAACTGGCCCGCAAGAGCGGCCTCGTCGTCGATGTCGCCTCCGAAGGCGAGAAACCGCCGCAGCCGGTGCTCGATAATGATTATGAGATCCGCGCCTGCCCGTCCGACCCGCTGGACGATCCGGAGCAGAACCAAGCCGACGCCGAACGCGAGGCACAACAGGGTCCGCAGATTTGACTCGTTCCGAAGGGCGTCCGGAACGCTCAGGATTCTCGGCGCAGCTCCGCACGCGCAGAAACGCCGCGTTCCGGCGAGCCTCAGTGCGTAGCGACCGTGAGCGAGGCCTGCTCAGTTGAAAGCACCACGCAGGTACGCTTGCGATGCAGCCCGCGAATTGCGCCGGTCACCTTCAAAACCTGGCCGGCAGGACAGGAGCCATCCTGCACAAAGGCGACCTCATAGGGCGCCAACATCAGCGGTTCGGATTTCAGGATCGTTCGTGCAGAGCAAGGCAGTGCGATCGCGGAGAAAAGCACCAACGCTACTAAGATACGCATGTTCGTTGTCCACCTGGCCGGCGGATACATCATACCCGATCGCTGACTAAAGTTTCGCAAAGCACGAAAATATTTTTTCGCGCGACGCGTCGCTCGCAAGAAAGGGCCGGCGACAAGCCGGCCCTTTGAGATCGACGAACGACCTTGTGCGTCTCAGTATCTGGACTGCACCGGGCCGCCCCAACCGAACCGGTAGTTCACGCCGACCTTGACCGTGTGCTCGTCGTCGCGGAAGCGCGAGCCGACGATGTCGGCGGGACCGCTGGTGAAGGTCGTATTGCCGAAATTGTAGTACTGGTATTCGGCCTTGGCAGACCAGTTCGGCGCGAACATGTATTCGAGGCCGGCGCCGACCGTCCAGCCGTCCTTGTGCGCCCCATCGGCAGTGAAGGCGACCGGCGTGCCGCCGACGCTCACTCCGATATTGGGATTGTCGCGCCAGGCGTAACCGCCCTTGGCGTAGAGCAGCGCCGGACCCCAAGTGTAGCCGACCCGGCCCGTCACCGAACCGAGCTGGTCATTCTTGCTCGTGACCAGGCTTCCGCCCGGAAACAGCACGCCGCTATTGGCACTGGTGAGCCAGCTATATTGCGCTTCAGCGCCGACCACCCAATTGGTCGCGAACTGGTAGTCGAAACCGCCTTGCACGCCGCCCAGGAACCGCCCGTCGCTTCCGATCAGGCTGTTGTTGCCGGCGAACGCGCCGCCGATGTGACCGCCGAGATAGAAGCCGGTCCAGTTATAGATCGCCTGCGGCGGCGTATAGACCGGAGCCTTGGTGTAGGTTCGAGCCGGCATGTCGGCTGCCATCGCAGAGCCTGCGAAAGCCATCAATACAGCCGTGCCAAGCAAAAGCCTTTTCATCGGAATTCCCCTTATTGCGGAGGCGACCCTAATCAACAACTTGGCCCCAATTTGGTTACGCCAAGGCGATGCCGAAGCTTTGATCGTGCGCAAATGTGACGGACCGGCAACAAAGCGCTTTTGTTCCATGCCGCGTCAATTTTTCGCAAACCGCCGCTCTTCCGCACCATTTGGTCGATGCGGTTGAACGTCGGTTCATGGATCGCAGAAAGTTGAACATTTCTTTCCGCGACGCCGGCCCAAGTTCGTTCGCCGGCCCAGCGGGCTAACGGCTCATGTGCTCGAGTTCCGGGAACGGCGCGTAGTTCACGCCTGTGCAGAGATCCCCGGCATTTCGCTGCATGTGATCAAGCCGGCCATTGATGAAGACCACGGCGCCCTCAAGTGGGTCACGGTACGTACCATCGGACTGTTGTTCGGAGTAGCGCAGGCACGTGACGTAACGCGGCCTGCCCCCTACCGTCCGCTGGACAGGATCGGCCAACATGGCGTTGCGGACGCCGACGGGATTGTTGAGATAGGTTCGCATGAACGCCAGCAATTCCGAACGGTAGTCGCTGGGGAAGGGCTGCGGAACGCTGCTATCCTCCATGAACGAGGGCGGCCCGTTATCGTCACTGCCAAAACAACCCGCGAGCGCAAGCGGCAGCAGCACAATCGCGACAGCCCTTGCTGCTATCCCCAATCCCGATATCCCCAAATGCAATCCGTCTTTGGATCTTCAATATGCGGCCGGCAAGCAGGCGGCGTGCGGCCTTCTAGACCCTAAGCCGAGAAAAGGGAATCGGCCTTTCGGCCAAACGCAATGCCCCCCGAGGGAAGCCTTTGCCTTATCAGGATCACGACACAGCCCGGCCCGCGGCCATCTGTGCCAGCAGATGGTGCGGGCCGAGCCTGATGTCCGCCGGCGCGGCGGGCAATGAACGAGCCGCGCCAGGCGGAAGTCGCGTCAGCTGTGCTTGGCCGACGTGGCGGGCGACTTGACGCTGACCTTCTTGTGATGGGGGTGACGACGCATCATCTTGGCATGAGCGTTCAGCTTTTTGCTCTTGCTCGTCCTCACCTTGGCGGTGGTCTTCGCCTGGGCGTTGGCGGCCGGGGTTTGCGCCTGGCTCTGGCTGGTTTGGGTTTGGGTAGTCTTGTTGACCGGGCTCTGGGTACCGGAATTGGCGGCGAGCGCGGGTGCGGCGATCATCGAAACGGCCACGAGAGCTGCAGAAACCGTCTTGAGCATGGTTCGTCTCCTTCTCAGAGGATCTGAGGTGACCGGCCGGAGCGACCGGGCCCATCGATCATGCTGGTCAGCCTAGGAGCAGCGCACTGAACCCGTCCTGAAGTGTGCCGTCGGATTCCGTTCATCTGCATGACGGCTTGGTCATGTTCCCGGCAAGTTGAGCACTGCGGCGGCGAGTTCCGCCGGGCACGGGCCTGGTGTACTGACCCTTTCAGCGTCGTTCCGGGACGGGTAAGCGCGAACTCAGACGCGCAATTGCGCATCGGGGAGCCTCAAGATTCCAGGTTCGCTCGCTTTGCGAGGTCCCGGAACGACGCGCGCCCTCCCCATCCGGTCACTTCATCAACTGCTGAACCTCTGTCCGAAAGGCCTGGCGCGAGGCATCGCGCGAATAGAACATGTGTCCGCCCGGATAGACCACAAGCTTCACGCGCGATGCGTAAGGCGGAAGCTGATCCAGCACGATCTGCGAACCGAAATACGGCGTCGCGAGATCGAACAGCCCGTGACCGACCAGCACCTTGAGCTTCGGATCGAGTGCCAGGATTTGCCGCAGGTCCGAGACTGATTGGAGCGGATGCAGCCCGTTGCCGAAATTCCAGGCTCGTTCCACCGCGCCATTCAACGTCTCGTAAGAACCGTCCGGCCGCCAGTTCAGCTTGCGCGTGGTGAGATCGACGACGGCGCTCGTCAACGGCGCCGTCAGCCGGTCGCCCGACGGATCGCCGAAATGGAATGAGCTGGAATCCGGATAAGGGTCGGTCCCGAGCACGGATGCATCGTAGCGTCCGGTCACCTTGCCGTTTGCACGATCGAACTCGCGCCGAAACTCGGCGATACCGAAACGCCCCGCAAGCCTGCGGCTGACCGCCTGATCGATGCCGGTGAGCGCAGCGACCTTGTCGGCGACGCGGTTGGTGGCTTCGGTGTCCGCCTCGCCCTTGACGAGATCGACCAGGAAATCGCTCCGCGCATAGCTCTCGACATCCTTCATGTCGGCGCGCGTGAGATTGTCCTTCTTTTCTTTCTCGCGCGCCACCGCGGCAAAGCTCGGCAGGCTTGCGACATATTGCAGAATGCTGGAGCCCGACCATTCGCGGAAGTCGAGCACCGGTGAAATCAGGATCAGCCCGCTGACGCCGACGCCCTGCTGCATCTCGAGATTGCGCACGACCTTCGGCCCGCGGATGCCGCCATAGCTCTCGGCGGCGATGTATTTGGGCGAGAGCAGACGATCGTTCTTTTCCAGCCAGCGGCGGATCGTCACCGCGATCGACGCGACGTCGCCATCGACCGAATAGAACTTCTTCCGCACGTCCTCGCCGGTGGCGACAAAGCGGCTATAGCCGGTGCCGACCGGATCGATGAAGACGAGATCGGTGAAATCAAGCCAGGTCTCGGCGTTAGGCTTGACGTCGGGCGCACTCGAAGGCGTCACCATCGCCGCGTTGATATCGAGCCGCCAGGGACCGTTATTGCCGAGTTGCAGCCAGGCCGAGGCGGCACCCGGGCCGCCATTGAACACGAAGGTGACCGGACGGCTGGCATGATCGGTGCCGTCGAGCTGATAGGCGGTGTAGGCGATGTCCGCTTGCGGCTCCCCCTTGTCATCGAACAAGCGGATCGAGCCAGCGGTTGCGGTGAACGCCAGCGAACGGCCGGGCAGCTCAATGGTCTGCTTGGTCGTCGAATCCGGCGGCAGCTTGTGTTGCTCCGCGGCAGCCGAAGATGCAGGCGTGGTACCGCTGCGCGCCCCCGGCCCGCCTTTTTGTCCGGCGGGCGCCGTCGCGGCCGGCATCTCCGGGTGCTGCACGTCGTGGGCGTAAGCACTTGGGATGGCGGCGAACAACGCAATCACGAGGCCGATGGTGCGGACGGCCGGCATTTCAATCAGCATGATATTCTTCTCTCCCGGCTCGGGCATTGGCAACGCGGATTTGTTCGGCCGCGCGGGCATTGGAGGCGTTTACGCGGGTTCTAGCCCCAAATTGCGACATGTCCACGGTGCCAGGCGGGCCAAGACCCGCTCTCGCATCAAAATTCCGGCAACCTGTGGCCCCTCAACGGCGGCGCCTTTACTTTGTTTCGGATGAAAGTCCATTGCCTGACCTCGACAAGAACGGCTCAGGTGTATAGACGACGCGGCGAATTTCCATCGGCGTTCAAGACGAGCTTTTGGTTCATGACCAAGCCCAAACGATTTGAGAAGATCGCCTTCGTCGCGAGTTCGGTCGGCGAAGCGCAGGCTGCGCTGGCGCAGCTCTCCGAGCTCTATGGCAATTGCGCGCCCGAGGACTCCGACGTCGTGGTCGCCCTCGGCGGCGACGGCTTGATGCTGCAGACGCTGCACAAATACATGCGCTCGGGAAGGCCGATCTACGGCATGCATCGCGGCACCGTCGGCTTCTTGATGAACGAATTCAGCACGCATGATCTGCGCACGCGGCTCGCCGCCGCGCGCGAATCCGTCATCCATCCGCTTTTGATGCGCGCGACCGACATGCACGGCAGAGCGCATGTGCATCATGCCTTCAACGAAGTCTACCTGTACCGGCAAACCTACCAGGCGGCGCGGCTGCGCATCTTGATCGACGAACAGGAACGCATGCCCGAACTGATCGCAGACGGCGTACTGGTGGCAACGCCCGCGGGATCGACCGCCTACAATCTCTCGGTGCAGGGCCCGATCCTGCCGATCAATGCCGCGCTGCTCGCGCTTACGCCGATCAGCGCGTTTCGCCCGCGGCGCTGGCGCGGCGCGCTGCTGCCGAACACCGCCTATGTGACCATCGAAGTGCTCGAAGGCGACAAGCGCCCGGTGGCGGCGGTCGCCGATCACGACGAGGTGCGCGAGGTCCGCCGCGTCGAGGTGCTGTCGGACAAGACGATTTCGATGCGGCTGTTGTTCGATCCCGGCCACAGTCTGGAGGAGCGCATTCTGCGCGAGCAGTTCGGCAACTAAGCGCCCTCCCCTTCCCCTCATCTCGCGGAATAGCGGCGGCCAAAGATCGCAGCGCAAACCGTTCGTTAACCAGCGGCCAATATGGTTAACGTCGGTATACCGACGTCGCGCTTCCCACCTTACGGCCGGGTCATGTTCCGCATCGATTTCAACAAGCTGCGATTTCTCGTCTGCGACGACAATCCGCATATGCGGAGAATCCTGCGCACGCTCTTGCACTCGTTCGGTGCGCGCGAAGTCTACGAGGCCGAGGACGGCGCAACCGCGCTGGAAATGTACACCCATTACGTGCCCGACATCGTCATCACCGACTGGGCGATGCCGATCTTCGACGGGCTCGAACTCGCGCAGATGATTCGGCAGCCGGAAGCGAAGGGCAATCCTTATGCGCCGATCATCATGCTCACCGGTCATTCGGAGAAGCGCCGCGTGACGGTGGCGCGCGATGCCGGCGTCACCGAATTCCTGGCCAAGCCGATCTCCGCCAAGGGACTTTATCAGCGCATTCTCAACGTCGTTGCCAATCCGCGGCCGTTCATCAAGACCAAGACCTATTTCGGTCCCGATCGGCGGCGCAACACCAACAATGCCTATATCGGGCCCGAGCGACGGATCGGCGGCGAGGCGGAAGTGCTGCAACAGCCGTCGCTGCTCGACAAGGCGCGCTCATCGATCTAGCGCCCGGCTCAAGGAGACGTCATGGCCAAAGACAAATCGTCCGGGCTCGAAATCAAGACCTACGCGACCCATCACGTCATCAACCCGCCCAACCCGCTGCGGGGCGCCTTGCGCCGCGTGGAGGGGAGGAATGGCGACGATCCGGTGGCGCGGGCCGAGCGGGCGCTCGCCGGCCTCTCCGGAGAGTTCAAAGGCTGGATGACGAGCGAGGCGGAGCGTCTGCTGGCGGCTTACACGGCCGTTCGCAAGCTAGGCTTCACCGATCCGGCTTGCGAGGAGCTGTTCCGCGCCGCCCACGATATCAAGGGCGATGCCGCGACCTTCGGCTTCCCTTCCGCTGCGGCCACGGCCGAGAGCCTGTGCCGCATCATCGAACACGCGCCCGATCTCGAGAAGGTGCCTGGTGAACTGATCGAACACCATATCAATGCGATCCAGGCGATCGTGCATGAACATACCAAGTTCGATACGGTGGCGGTCTCCAGCGAATTGAGCCGTCGGTTGCGCCGCGTCGCCGACGAATATCTCACCCAGGTCAATCGCAACCGGCCGGAGCACCTGGAAGCCATCCTCGCTCCGAGCATCGTCCCGGGAGAGTAAGGCGAAGCCTGTGGCATAGTGCGGAGCATCTCTGCGCTTGTCGTCCCTGCGAAAGCAGGGACCCATCACCACAGGCCCTGGTTTCTCCCGAACGACGTCTGACAGCAGGCCCTAAGCGATAAATGCCGCGGTATGGGTCCCTGCTTTCGCAGGGACGACGGCGCGGATAATAGATTGTCTCAAGCCGCGATCAGGTCGTGATGCTCTGACGGATGTCGCGCGAGGGACGCTTCCGCCACCAGCTCCTCGCAGAACAGCCGCGCCTCCTCCCGCGCCGACTCCGTTGCGAAGCGGCGCAACAGGATCAAGAGTTGCTCGGTGGCGCTGCCGTCGGTTTCGCACTGGGTCAACACGCGCTCGACCATGCGTCGCCGCAGCCGCGCCGCGGTGCCGGCCGAGTCGGCAAAGCCGATCTCGCGGCACACGTCGAGCGCGACGCGGAACGCCGCAAAAGTCGACTCCGGCAGACCGGCGCGGCGCAGCAGTGCGTCCAGGCTTGCGCCGCTACGGTCGTGCAGCAGCGAGGAAACCCTCGCCTGCGGCAATTCCGACAGTTCGGTCAGCGCCGCTTCGAACAAGTCGAGATTGCCCGAGAGCAGCGCGCGCAAGATCAGGCCGGCGGTGAGCTGGTTCGTTTCGCGCAGATGCCTGACCAGTCCGCACATGTCGTCGCCGCGCGAGCGTGCTGCAATCGCCAGGGTCGAACGGTCGCGCGCCTCGCTCGCGACCCGCCCCGCCCGGTCGGCGCTCAGCCAGTTCCTGGCCACCACGAACTGCGCCAGCGTGTCCGAGAGCTTCGCCACCAGCGCAGCGCGTGTCGCGGCCGGCAGATCTTCCAGCAGCAGCATGGATTCCCGGATGGCAGCGAGATGGCCGTGGCGCTCGACGATGCGATCCCAGGAAAACGGCGCGAGCTCCGCATAGGGGTTCTCGATCAATTCCAGCGCCGCCGCCGCGCTGCCGACCTCGGCAATCGCGGCCCCGACCGGCGCCGGCAAGCTGACGCGGCGGGCGATTGCGCATTGCGTTTCGCAGTTGCCGGTCGCCACGATGTCGACGAGGTCGGCATCGATCAGGAGCGGCGAATGTTCGAGAACGGAGGTTGCGACCGAGGGCTGATCAAGCGCCAGCGCCTGCACGATAGCCGCCGGAGCATCGGTGCTGCGCGCGAACACCTCGGCCATCGCCTTGCGCACCAGCGGCGACGGATCATCGAGCATCATGAGCAGCGCGCCTTCCGCGGCTGCACGGTCGTCCTCGGAAAGCTCGGAAATCAACCAAGCCCGCGCCAGCGACCGTGTCGCTTCGGCCCGCTCGCCTGCGGACGCGGTCCTGACCCAATTGATGAACTGCCGAACGATCATTGTCCTTCCGGCCTACGCAACCCAACCATCCAGGCCTCCGTCGAACGTGATCCACCTCGATGGGCGGGATCATGCTCTGGGCCACGACAAGGGAAAATAAACCACGACGCTTAACAAAGCGTTCACCATAACCGGCTGGTTTTGTTGACGTTTTATTAAGGCGCGGCGCTTGCGCCTGGTGCGGCGATACCGGTCGCCGGGCTCAGCGCTCCAGATCAGCCGCTGAAGCTACCGTTGCGATCGCTGAACAGATCGAGCGGCGCCGGCGTGCTCGGGGCCCCGGTCGCCGTTCCCGGCGCACTCGCCGTCAGCGAGGACGAATTGCCCCACAGGCTGTGAACCGTCGAGGAAACCGGCTGCGAGCCATCGACCTGAAACAGCGAGCGGAACATCGGATCGCTGGGCGGAGCACCGTTATTCACGTCTCCTGCCGAGGCCACCGCCATCGGCGCCGAGCGGACGTCCGGAAACGAGGATAGATAGGCGGCGTTGTCGATCGCCGGCGCTGCGCTCGCAGTCGCAACCGGAGCGGCCGCAGAGCCCGCCCCGAACATGGTCAGCGCCGCTTGCGTCTGCGGCGAACTGGCCGCGCCCGCATAGCGCGCGCTGAGCACCGAATAGACTTCAGAGACGCTGCGCGCCTGCCCCGTGCGGTCGTAAAAGATGGAACGGTTGGCCGCGGCAGCATTCGGAAACAACCGCGCAGCATTCGCTTGCGGACTGTCTTCGGCGCTGTTGATCAGCTTGGCGGCGCCGGCGGCGCCCATGAAATGGGCCATGTACAGCTCGCCGTCGGTCGGCCGCCGGCCGATCATGCCGGTGAGCTGGAAGCTGTTCGATTGCGTCAGCGCCCCCGCCATTGCGGAGGCAATGGCCGGATCGTCGCGCAGCTTCATGATCGCGCGCCGTGTCGCCGGATCGCCGACGACATACTCGCCTGACGCGGTCTTGGTAATGGCGTCGGCGAATTGGCCGTAGCCGAGATCGCCCCCCGCTTGCTTCACGGTGGCCAGCCAGGTCTGGTCGATGAACTGGTAAAGTCCACGCGCCGAGGAGGTGGAGGCACCGGCGGACGGGTTGAAGTCGGATTCCATCTTGGCGGTCGCCAGCAGATATTCGAAGCTGGCGCCGGTCGTTGTCGATGCCTGCTTGATCGCGCCGGTGACGCGCGTGCGTGACGGATCGACAGCTGTCACGGCCATGGCGTTTGGCGTGTCGACCGACATTTTCGTGCTTGCCTCGCTGCGGCGCCCTGATCGGCGGGACAGTGCGGCGGTTATGGTTAACGGCGAGTTAAGAAAGTCGCGGCGCCTGTGTCATTCCGGGGCGCTCGCTCGCGCGAATTCCGAATCCGGAGAATCATGGCGCGAGAATCCGGGTTCGCTCCCTTCGCGAGCGCTACTTCCTGTAGACCTGATCCGGATCGAACAGCCGCTCCGCATCGACAAACGCAAGCCGCGGTCCGTCCGCGCTCTTCTCGACCTTGCGATAGAAGCAGGAGCGTCGCCCGGTATGGCAGGCCGCGCCTTTTTGCTCGACCTTGATCCAGACCGCGTCCTGGTCGCAATCCATGCGGATCTCGATGACCCGCTGAACATGACCTGATGTCTCGCCTTTTCGCCACAACGCATTGCGTGAGCGGCTGAAATACCAAGCCTCGCCGCTGTCGATGGTACGGCGCAATGCCTCCTCGTTCATATGCGCGACCATCAGCAATTCACCACTCGCCGCATCGGTCGCGATGCAGGTCAGAAGTCCGGACGCGTCGAACTTGGGCCGAAGTCTCAGCCCCTCCTCGCGCTCGTCGATCGCTGCTGTGGACACCAAAAACCCTCGCTCGTTTTGTGCGAGGCTGGCGGTTAGCGCTGTGGCCCTCGCACCATGGACAGGAAGCGCGCCTGCTCGGCCGGGTTGTCACGAAACATCCCGGTGA
>JBLMWS010000275.1:0-14131 GCA_050257355.1 Gemmatimonas sp. | reverse complement strand
AACACGGCCAGCCGGTCTATCATAAAGCCTTCGGCGTGCAGGACGTGGTCTCGAAGGCGCCGATCACCGACCAGACCATCTTCCGTCTGTTCTCGATGACCAAGGCCATCACCAGCGTGGTTGGCGTGCAACTGCTCGACGAGGGCAAGTTCTCACTCGACGACCCGATCGCAAAATACATTCCGTCTTTTGCAAATGTGAAGGTCGGCGTCGAGAAGAAGGCGCACGACGGGACCACGACGCTCGAGCTCGTGCCGCCGAACCGGCCGCCTACCGTGCTCGACCTGATGCGCCAGACCTCCGGCATCACCTATGGTTTCTATGGCGATAGCCTGGTCCGCAAGGCTTACAGGGCGGCCAACATCTATGCTGGTGACTTTGACCTCGCCGAGTTTGCCGAGCGGATCGCAAGACTACCGCTGCACAACCAACCGGGCGCCCTCTGGCAATATGGCCATTCCACCGACATCTTGGCGCGGATCATGGAAATCGTGTCCGGGAAGACCCTGATCGAGGTCGAGAAGGAAAAGCTGCTCGATCCGCTCGGCATGAAGGACACTGGCTTCTTCGTCACGGACCCGGAAAAGCAGAAGTTGCTCGCCGAGCCGATGCCGAACGACAGCGACTTCCGGGTGGGGCGGGAGAACAATCCGACCATTCCGAAGAAGATGATGTACGCGAGTGGTGGCATGGTCTCGACGATGGCGGACTACGCGCGCTTTGCGCAGATGCTGCTCAACGGCGGCACATACGACGGCAAAACCATTCTCAGTCCCAAGGCGTTCAAGCTGTTGACGACGGATCAGGTCGGGCCTGGCTCGGGCGTCGAGCGGGATTATTTCTACTTTCCGGGTGACGGCTTCGGCTTTGGGCTGGGCCTCGCGGTGCGCACCGATCCAGGCAACGCCAAGCCGCCGCCGCCGGGTGATCTCGGCGAACTGAAATGGGACGGCGCCAGCGGTTGTTATTTCGTGATCGACCGCAAGCAGGACATGTTCTTCGTCTTGCTGGAGCAGACCCCCTCGGAACGCCAGCGCATCCAGAGGACGGTGAAGCAGCTGATTTATGAGGCGATGGAGAACTGAGCGCGTAATGTCTGCGAGCGAGCGACTCCGCGACGATATCGCGCTTCCACTCCAGAACTATTTTCGCACGAACATCTGGACGATCCAAATCAGATTGCTTCACCTCGGCAAACTCGACTTCTCGCGCAGCGATCTTCGAATTGTCGAGATGTCCGAGCGGGCGCACGTCCGAGCCAATGAACGGGCAGCACGAGTGACAAATACGCGCACGAGCAAACTCTTCAGGTCGTGCGCTCAGGCCTTCCTCTTGACGTCCTTGACGTTGGAGAAGGTGATGCCCTCGGCGCGCTCCTTGGTGTAGCCGAGGTAGAACTCGTTCTTTGCGAGATAGACCGGATCGCCGTCGACGTCATCGGCGATCGACGAGGTGTTGGAGGCGACGAAGGCCTCGAGCTTCTTGCGGTCATCGGAGGAGATCCAGCGCGCGAGCTGAAATTCGCTCACCTCGAATTCGACCGGCAGCGAATATTCCGCCTCTAGCCGCGCTTTCAGCACATCGAGCTGCAGCGGGCCGACCACGCCGACCAGTGCCGGCGCGCCGTCCCGCGGCCGGAACACCTGCACGACCCCCTCCTCCGACATCTGCTGCAGCGCTTCCTTCAACTTCTTCGCTTTCATGGCGTCCGTCAGCCGCACGCGGCGGACGATCTCCGGCGCAAAGCTCGGCACCCCGACAAAGGTGATGTCTTCGCCTTCGGTCAGCGTATCGCCGATGCGCAAGGTACCGTGGTTGGGAATGCCGACCACGTCGCCCGCGTAGGCTTCGTCGGCGACCGAGCGGTCCTGGGCGAAGAAGAATTGCGGGCTCGACAGCGGCATGGCCTTGCCGGTACGCACCAGCTTCGCCTTCATGCCGCGGCTGAGCTTGCCCGAACAAAGCCGGGCAAAGGCGATGCGGTCGCGATGGTTTGGATCCATATTGGCCTGGATCTTGAACACGAAGGCGCTCATCCGCGGCTCGGCGGCCTCCACCTTGCGCACATCGCTGTCCTGCGCGCGCGGTGGCGGCGCAAATTGGCCGAGCCCTTCCAGGAGATCGCCGACGCCGAAATTGCGCAAGGCGCTGCCGAAATAGACCGGCGTCAGGTGGCCCTCGCGAAACGCCTCGAGCTCGAACGGCTTGCAGGCCTCGCGCACCAGTTCGAGCTCGTCCTCGATAGCCGTGACGTCGAGATTTGGGTTAAACTTGGCGAGCTCGGCGATCTCGATCTCAAGCGCCGCCCCGGTCTTGGCGCCGCCGCCCTCGAGCAGGCGCACGCCCCCGTTCCTGACGTCATAGGTGCCAAGGAAATCGCGGCCGCGGCCGACCGGCCAGGTCATCGGCGCGGTGTCGAGCGCCAGCGTCTTTTCGATTTCGTCCATCAGTTCGAAGACGTCGCGGCTCTCGCGGTCCATCTTGTTGATGAAGGTGATGATGGGAATGTCGCGCAAGCGGCAGACCTCGAACAGTTTTCGCGTCCTCGCCTCGATGCCCTTGGCGGCGTCGATCACCATCACGGCGGAGTCCACCGCCGTCAGCGTGCGATAGGTATCTTCCGAAAAATCCTCGTGGCCCGGCGTATCCAGGAGGTTGAACACCAGCCCCTCGAATTCGAAGGTCATGACCGAGGTCACGACCGAGATGCCGCGCTCGCGCTCGATCTTCATCCAGTCGGAACGGGTGTTGCGCCGCTCGCCCTTGGCCTTGACCTGGCCGGCGAGATTGATGGCGCCGCCGAACAACAGCAGCTTCTCGGTCAGCGTGGTCTTGCCGGCGTCCGGGTGAGAGATGATGGCGAAGGTGCGCCGGCGAGCCACTTCATCGGACAAAGACGAGCGGGACGGCTGTTCGGTCGTGACGGCGAGATCGGACATCAGGGCTTTTACGGCTTGGGGGCTTCAGCGTTCGACAGAAAAAACGGCCCGATCCAGCGATTCGGGGCGCCTTCCATATAGGGATAGAGGGCCGGATTCCCAACCGCTTCTTCACCGGTTACCGGAACACCTGCACGATCCAATAGGCCAGCGCAGCCACGACGGCGGCGGCCGGGATCGTGATGATCCAGGCGTAGACGATGGTGCTGGCCACGTTCCAGCGTACCGCCGAGGCGCGGCGCGCCGCGCCCACCCCGACGATGGCTCCGGTGATGGTGTGGGTGGTCGAGACCGGAACCCCTAGAAACGTCGCCATGAACAGCGTCGCGGCACCGCCGGTCTCGGCGCAGAAGCCCTGCATCGGCGTCAGTTTGGTGATCCGCAGCCCCATGGTGCGCACGATCCGCCAGCCTCCCATCAATGTGCCGAGCGCCATCGAGGCCTGGCAAGCCAGCACGACCCAGAACGGCACCGAGAATTCGTGGCCCAGATAGCCTTGCGAATAGAGCAGCACGGCGATGATGCCCATGGTCTTCTGCGCGTCGTTGCCGCCATGGCCGAGCGAATAGAGCGACGCGGAGCCGAATTGCAGGATACGGAAGGCACGATCGACCGCAAACGGCGTCGAGCGCATCGAGGCCCAGGAGACGATGGCGACCAGCACGGTCGCCAGAAAAAATCCGACCAGCGGCGACAGCACGATGGCGGCGATGGTCTTCGAGAGCCCGCTCCAGACCGCCGCCGAAATTCCCGCCTTCGCCATGCCGGCGCCGACGAGCCCGCCGATCAGAGCGTGCGAGCTGGAGGACGGGATGCCGAATCCCCAGGTGATCAGGTTCCAGACGATGGCGCCGATCAGCGCGGCAAAGATCACCTGCGCATCGACGACGGCGGGATCGATGATGCCGGTGCCGATCGTATGGGCGACGTTGAGGCCGAAGGCCAGAAAGGCGACGAAATTGAAGAACGCCGCCCAGAACACCGCAAACTGCGGGCGCAGCACCCGGGTGGACACGATCGTGGCGATCGAATTGGCGGCGTCGTGCAGGCCATTGAGGAAGTCGAACAGCAGCGCGACCGCAATCAGGCCGATCAGGACGGGAAGGCTGAGCGTGAGGGTCACGGGCGGGCCCTAAACCTGCTCGATCACGATGGAGTTGATCTCGTTGGCGACGTCGTCGAAGCGGTCGGCGACCTTTTCGAGATGGTCGTAGATCTCCGCGCCGACCACGAAATCCATGGCGTTGCCGTGGCGGTGCTTGAGAAAAAGCTCCTTCAACCCGATGTCGTGGAGATCGTCGACGCGGCCTTCGAGCTTGGTCAGCTCTTCCGTGATTTGCGTGAGCAGCGAGACGTTGGCGCCGATCGCCTGCAACAGCGGCAGCGCGCGGCCGACCAGCTGGGCGCATTCGACCAACAGCCCGCCCATCTCCCGCATGGTCGGCTCGAACTCGCGCACCTCGAACAACAGCACCGCTTTCGCGGTCTGCTGCATCTGGTCGATGGCATCGTCCATCGAGGTGATCAGGTTCTTGATGTCGCCGCGGTCGAACGGCGTGATGAAGGTGCGGCGCACGGCGGTCAGCACCTCGCGGGTGACGTTATCCGCCTCGTTCTCGAAATGGTTGACCCGCTGGCAGAAAGCGAGCGTCTGGTCTCCACCCTTCAGGACTCCCTGCAGCGCCTGCGCTCCCTGCAGGACGGTTGCGGCATGGCGGGCAAACAGGTCGAAGAACCGTTCCTCCCTGGGCAGGAAAGCACGAAACCAGCGCATCATGACCTCAAGTCCATCCGGTTTACGACAGGACGGAGGCTTGCAGCCCCCCTCGACCGCTCTGGCCCTCTTGCCGGCGCGGCTGTCACAAAACCGTCATAAACGGATTTGGATGCAAAAGCCCACTAGCCGTGCCGGCTTGGGCGGGTTCATCCACCGCTTTATGATCTGGCTGTAAGCGGCCGGAAATCGGCCGCTTACAATGAGCGCTTAAAGTAATGCGCGACCTCGCCAATGATGCCGCGCCGAAATAGAAGCACACAGGCCACGAAAATGACGCCCTGGATGACGGTGACCCACTGGCCAAATCCAGCCAGATATTGCTGCATGGCGATGATGATGAACGCCCCGACGACCGGCCCGAAGACGGTGCCGAGACCACCGACCAGGGTCATCAGCACGATCTCGCCCGACTGGCTCCAATGCACGTCGGTGAGCGAGGCGTTCTGGGCCACAAAAACCTTGAGCGCGCCGGCAAAACCGGCAAGCGTGCCCGAGATGACGAAGGCCAGCCATTTGTACTGGTCGGTCTTGTAGCCGAGCGAAATCGCGCGCGGCTCGTTTTCCCGGATCGACTTCAGCACCTCGCCGAACGGCGAGTTGATGGTGCGATAGATCAGGAGGAAGGCGCCGAGGAATCCGATCAGCACCACGTAATAGAGCGTCGTGGCCTGCGAGAGGTCGAAAATACCGAACAGATGTCCCTGCGGGATGCCCTGGATGCCGTCTTCGCCGTGGGTGAACGGAACCTGTAGATAGATGAAGTAGAGCAACTGCGAGAGCGCCAGCGTGATCATCGAGAAGTAGATGCCCTGGCGGCGGATCGAGACGTATCCCGTCACGATCGCGAGCCCACAGGCGGCGGCGGTGCCGACCACAATGCCGAGCTCCGGCGGCAGGTTCCAGACCTTCAGGGCATGAGCGCTGCAGTACCCCGCCGTGCCCAGGAACATCGCATGTCCGAAGGAGAGCAAGCCACCGTAGCCGATCAGGAGGTTGAAGGCGCAGGCGACCAGCGCAAAGCACAGCGCCTGCATCACGAAGAACGGATAGATGCCGGTGAACGGCACGATCGCAAGCAGCACCGCCATGAGGCCGAACCCGATCATCTCGTCGCGCATCGCGCGCGGGGTAATCGGCAAGGTGTCGTCGGTCATTGCTGTCATATCAGGCTGCCCGTCCCGTCAGTCCCGTCGGCTTTATCAGCAGCACCAGCACCATCAGTACGAACACCACGGTGTTGGAGGCCTCGGGATAAAAATACTTGGTTAGTCCCTCGATCACGCCGAGCGCGAAGCCGGTGATGATCGATCCCATGATCGAACCCATGCCGCCGATCACCACCACCGCGAACACGACGATGATGAGGTCGGCGCCCATCAGCGGCCGCACCTGGTTGATCGGGGCGGAAAGCACGCCGGCCAGCGCCGCAAGGCCGACGCCGAGCCCGTAGGTCAGCGTGATCATCCGGGGCACATTGATGCCGAAGGCGCGCACCAGTGTCGGGTTTTCGGTCGCCGCGCGCAGGTAAGCGCCGAGCCGCGTCCGCTCGATCAAGAACCAGGTGGCGAGACAGACGATGGCCGAAAACACCACGACCCAACCGCGATAGATCGGCAGGAACATGAAGCCGAGGTTCATGCCGCCCCTGAGCTGATCCGGAATGGAATACGGCATGCCGGAGGAGCCGAAGTAGTTCTGGAACACGCCCTGGATGATCAGCGCGAGGCCGAAGGTGAGCAACAGTCCGTAGAGATGGTCGAGCCCGGCCAGCCATTTCAGCATGGTCCGCTCCAGGATCATGCCGAAAATGCCGACCACGATCGGCGCGATGATCAGCGCGAACCAATAGTTGATGCCGAAGAGGTTCAGGAGGAAATAGGCGACGAACGCGCCCATCATGTAGAGCGCGCCGTGGGCGAAATTGATGATGTTCAGCATGCCGAAGATGACGGCAAGCCCGAGGCTGAGCAGCGCGTAGAACGAGCCGTTGATCAGTCCCACCAGAAGCTGTGCGTAGAGAGCCTGCATCGGTTTACTCTTTCGCGCGCGGGTTGCCGACGCGCTCCTTCGTTGTCGACGCTACACGCCGAGGTAGGCGTGCAGCTTGTCCATGTTGGCCTGCAATTCGGTATTGGCGAAGCCGTCGATGATCTTGCCGTGCTCGACCACGTAGTAGCGGTCGGCCACGGTCGAGGCCCAGCGGAAGTTCTGCTCGACCAGGAGGATCGTGAACCCCTCCTTCTTGAGCCGCGCGATGGTATGACCGATCTGCTGGATGATGACCGGCGCAAGCCCCTCGGTCGGCTCGTCCAGCATCAGGAAGCTCGCGCCCGTGCGCAGAATGCGTGCGATCGCGAGCATCTGCTGCTCACCGCCGGAGAGTTTGGTCCCCTGGCTCTTCAGCCGCTCCTTCAAATTCGGAAACAGGTCGAAGATCTGGTCGAGCGACAGTCCACCCTGGCGCACCACCGGCGGCAGCAGGAGGTTTTCGCGCACGTCGAGGCTGGAGAAGATGCCGCGCTCCTCGGGGCAGAAGGCGATCCCGAGCCGGGCGATCCTGTCCGACGAGGCTCGGATGAGCTCCTGGCCGTTGAAGCGGATCGAACCCGAGCGCTTGCCGAGCATGCCCATGATCGACTTCAGCGTCGTGGTCTTGCCGGCGCCGTTGCGGCCCAACAGCGTGACCACTTCGCCCGCATTCACGGAAAAATTGATGCCGTGAAGGATGTGGGACTCGCCGTACCAGGCTTCGAGATTGGCGACCGACAGGATCTCGCCGCCCACGGCGGGGGCGGTTCGCGCACGCGCGTCGGCCAATTGTGCTTCAGGCATGACCGGCTCCGAGATAGGCTTCCTTGACGCGCTCGTCCTTGGAAAGATCGTTATACGAGCCTTCTGCGAGCACATGGCCGCGGGTCAGGACGGTGATGGTGTCGGACAAATTGGCGACCACGCTCAGATTATGCTCGACCATCAGGATGGTGTATTTGGCCGAAATCCGCTTGATCAGCGCGGCGATCTTGTCGATGTCCTCGTGGCCCATGCCCGCCATCGGCTCGTCCAGCAGCATCATCTCCGGATCGAGTGCGAGCGTGGTAGCGATTTCGAGCGCCCGCTTGCGCCCGTAAGGCATTTCGACCGCCGGCGTGTTGGCGAACTCGCTCAAGCCCACATCGTTCAACAATTCCAGCGCGCGGCCGTTAAAGCGGTTGAGCACGGATTTGGAGCGCCAGAAATCGAAAGACTGGCCATGCTGGCGCTGCAGGGCGACCCGGACGTTCTCCAGTGCAGTCAGATGCGGGAATACCGCCGAGATCTGGAACGAGCGCACGAGGCCTAGCCGCGCAACATCGGCCGGCGCCATCGCCGTGATGTCCTGCCCCTTATAGTGGATCGTGCCCGCGGATGGCCGCAGGAACTTGGTAAGCAGGTTGAAGCACGTCGTCTTGCCGGCCCCGTTGGGGCCGATCAACGCGTGAATGTGCCCACGTCTAACCTTCAGTGAAACTTCGCGTACGGCAAAGAACCCCGCGAACTCCTTGGTTAATCCGTGGGTCTCGAGAATGAACTCGTCGGCCAAACAATTTCCCCCTCCCGCGCACGATCTCTCGCGCGCGGCTCATTTCTTACGCAACCGGCAATTTCCCAGGAAGCGCGCGGGAACCCGTCCCGGACCGCCGCTTCCGGCGCGGAATATGCCGTCATCACCCCCGCTTAGGCAAGGCGGAAAGCCCGCTTAAACCCCCGTGGCACGGCGCCGCGCGGCTTCGCCCTTAGTCGCATGGCGCTTCGGCGCAGCCGGCACCCGCTCTAGCGCAAGCCCGGCCCATCCGCCAAGGACGAAATTCAGCCTTAACGATGTTTCCCCGGTCAGCGCTCCTTCATACAATATTTTCCCTTGCGTGGGAAAATTCAGGCGTTTGCAAAGAGCGCGGATTTCAGCCGTGGATTTCGACAGCGCAGGCCCTTCGGTGGTCAAATCGATCAGGCAACGCGAGCTCCTGAACAGCTGGCTCAGGCTGTATGCGCGCAATCAGTCGTTGCCGCAGGTGGCGGAGTATCAGCCGGAGCGACTTAGCGAGGAGAAGCCCGATCTCGTCTACTACGCGGTCGAGACCGATCTTGAGCCGCCACGCTTCACCATTCAAAGCGAGGGCACGCGGATGTCGACCGCGTACGGCCATACCGGCAAGGGCAGCTATCTCGACGCATATGTTGGCCCTCGGCTCGCACCTCACGTGATGCCCGTCTATTACGAATGCGTCAGACGGAAGCTTCCTGTCTACACGGTCGCGCACATCGATGACATCTACGGGCGGATCGTCGCGTATGAGCGGCTGTTGATGCCGTTTGCGAATGGCGGTGCCGTTACCGACGTATTGGCATCGCTGAAGACGATTTGCGAGGACGGCGGATTCGAGATCAGGAACCTGATGCGGGGCAATGACACGCTGCCGAAACCCAACCTCCGTGCCGTGATCGACCGCGATCTGTTTCACCGTTCGCCCGGCCGCATCCCGGCCGGCGACGTGATCGAATTCGATTGACCATGGAATTCGCCAGCACAGACCCTTCGGTGGTCAGGTCGATCAAGCAGCGCGTGTTGCTCAACGCGTGGCTCCGTGCGCGGCGCCAGCCGCGTGACCTGCCGGCAGCAGCTAACTTCCAGCCCGACGGGCTCGAGGACGAAATCGCCGACATGATGGGCTTCGACGTGGAGGGTACGGGTGAGACGGCGCGCTTCTTCATCACCCAGGAGGGTTCGCGGCTGGCCGCGGCCTATGGCAATGAACGTCTTGATCCGGCAGCACGCATCAACCGTTATCTCGACGCCGCCATCGACCCGGTCGTCTACGCGCGTGTGCTACCCTGCTACCACACCTGTGTGAGGTGCAAGCGGCCAACCTATTCGATTGCGACCGTGAAGGATCTGGACGGCAAGGACGTCTCCTTCGAGCGCCTGCTGCTGCCGTTCGGCAGCGGCGATGCCGTCGAGACGATCGTCGGCTCATACAAGGCGATCAGCATCGAAGGCGGCTTCAACGTCTCCAATCTGATGGGCCTGCGCGCGGATACGCGCCCCGTCAGGCTGCTCAGCGCCGTGATCGACCGCGATCTCGCGCGCCGGCCTCCGGGCGTACGCGTCTCCGACGACATCATCGAGACGGGATAGAGTATCGGCCAGTCAAGCTGCTGACCCGGACGAGCGACATTATAAGGCCCCTCGTTATGACGGGCTTATTTGTTGCGCCGCTTCCCAGCGACTTCCTTCGCGTAAGCTTCCGGCTTGAATCCGACCAGGAGCTTGCCGCCGATCTCGAGCACCGGCCGCTTGATCATCGAAGGCTGCGCCAGCATCAGCGCCAGCGCCTTCTTCTCATTGAGCCCATCCTTCTCGGCATCGGGCAGTTTACGAAAGGTGGTGCCGGCGCGGTTGAGCAGGGCTTCCCAGCCGAGCGTCTCGCTCCATTGCTTGAGCTTGTCGTTGGCAATGCCCGCAGCCTTGTAGTCGTGGAAGTCGTACGCGATGTCGTGCTCCTCGAGCCAGGCGCGCGCCTTCTTCATGGTGTCACAGTTCTTGATGCCGTAGATGGTAATGGTCATGGCGAGGCTGCCTCCGCTTCGATCGAGCCGATCTTTTTGCATCGTCGGAACTTCTGCGGCAAGCCAAGGCACGGCTGCACGCCAGGAATTTCTGCCGCTTCCGTTCTTTCGCGCGAGGTCACATGCTCGGCTGGCCGATCCACAGCCGATTGAGCCAGCGCGTCGCGAGCGAGGGCCGCTCCCGCCCTTGCAGCCGCGCCAGCGCTTCCTGATACGGACCGACGGTCCGCAAGCGGTCCGGAAGCCACGGATAGGCCCGGCGCATCCAGCGCAGCGCACGGGCAAGGCGACGCTGCTCGGCTGCGCCAAACGGCAGATCGAACGCAACGCGCAATCGCTCGGGCAGCATCTGCGCCGTCAGCGCCCGATACCAAAGCGGAGGCCGCACCTTTGTCGCGGCGCCCGAGAAAATCTGCTGCACGATGTCGTGGGCAGCGGGGATGCCGGTGAGCACATCCGATTCCAGCATCGCTTCATTGGAGGCCACGAATGATGGCCAGTCGGGCGGGAGAGAGTCGGGCGGAATGCCGAACAGGGCCGCGAACAGCCGCGCCTCCGACCAATAGCGTTCGCGCTCGTCATGCGAGAGGGGCGGCAGCACCAGGTCATGCGCCATCAAGGCCGTTTCGACCAGGGTCGCGTGCACCCAGCGCAGCGCCGCGACGTCGTTGGCGCAGTATCTCGACCCCGCGGCGAATGGACCGGCCGCCGTCGGCAGAACCCCCACCACAGCCGTATGGCGCTGATACAATCGGCGCGCCACCGCCAGCGCCTGATCACGCGTGCCGAAGACGATGGTGAACATGACCTTGAAGGTCCGATGGAAGCGTCCGAGCGGATCGGCGAGCACTGTCGATTGATCGGCAATCGCGGACGCGACCCACGGGTGCGCCAATTGCAACACCAGGGCGCGGCCAGCGCCGAGAAAGACCGCCGCTTCCCGGTCCACCCGCCAGGTTGCCGATGCCGGACCAAAGACACCTTCGCGAACGCCGACGGCATTGGCGCGAACCAGATCGAGGTGACGTTCGAGATCGTCTGCGGATACGAGCATGGGATGTGATATGTGGCCGCGTTGGCCGGAGTCACGAATATTTCAGTTGCGCGACGGCGTCATTCCAAGCCAATTGCCCCGGAAGACCCGCAAGATTCAGGTGCAATGGAGTACCACTCGACCCCGGCAATGTCCTCTCTCCGCCGCTTCGCTGCGGCGCTGATGATTTTTGCCGTCGTAGTGGCGTCCTTGGGAAGCACGGCGCGGGAACTTGCCTTCGGTCCGGTTGTCGCCAAAATCTCCGTCGCCGAATTGGTCAAGCCGCATGCGGGCGTGCCAAAACCCTGTCGGAGCGCCGTGTTGCCGGGAGCGGTCAATACCTGCCCGCTTGCAAGTCTCGCTCTCACCGGTTTTCCGACCACCGAGCCTGGCCAGACCGTACCGGACGCGCCGGTTCACGCCCTACTCTGGCGGATCATGAATTCCCGGCTGCCCGCCCAATGCGGCGGGCCCTCCCCCTACCGCCCTCCCTGCCCGATCGTCTGATCTCAGCCCGGCTTCTTCGTCGCGCACCGTCCGCTGCTGCGAACGCGAGCCACTAAGAAGTCGCCCCGACCGCTCCTGCGTGTGCGGTCGGCGGTCAGTCGCGCCGCTTGCTGTCCCCAAACGGTCCGCGCTCGCGCCAGCGAGAGCGTCGTGCATCAAAATTCGCACGACGGCAGAGCATCATCCGCAGCAGGGAGTCCCATATCCATGCGAGTTGGTTCCATCGTCGTTGCAGCGCTGGTCGCTGCCTTTCATCTCGCGCCCATGCGGGCACAAACCGCAGCGCCGAGCACAAAAGCGGATTTCTCCGCGCGGCTGGTCGTCGGCGGCACCGAGGCAAACGATCCGGCGACCGCATGGCTCGGACTGGACGTGCACCTGGGCCCAGGCTGGCACACCTATTGGCGCTCGGCCGGCGATGCAGGTGCACCGCCCGAATTCGACTGGTCCGCTTCGCATAATGTTGCGCAGACGACGGTCGAGTGGCCGGCGCCGCATCGCTTCTCCGAAGACGGCATCGATACGTTCGGCTACGCCGACCGTGTCCTCTTCCCGGTCAAGCTGCGGCTACAGGACCCATCGAAGCCGGCGCATGTTTCGCTCAAGCTCACCCTCTATGTTTGCTCGACCATCTGCACGCAGAACGACGTGCACCTCGAGGCAGATGTTCCTCAAGCAGCAGACCAGGCGGATGCGCTCAACCTGATCGGCGAATGGCGAAGCAAGGTTCCGCCCTCGCATTCGCCGACCATATCGATCCGTTCGCTGAAACTGGAACGTCAAGGCAAGCCCCGCCTCGTTCTCGACGTGCACGCGCGTCCTGCATTGAGCCAGCCTGACGTCTTTGTCGATGGCGATACCGCCGTCGCAGGCGATCCGCCGCAAATCGAGCAAGCCGCGGATGGCGTATCCCTAATCACGGTGCCGCTCGACGGACTAGATCACGCGCATCCGAACCAGCCGCTCCATGTGACACTGGTCGACGGCAGCCGCTCGCTCAAGGCCGTGCTGCCGCAGTCTGCCGGCGCGGCAACCGTTGCCTCTCCGACTCCGGCCCCTGCGAAGACGAACACGATCTGGTCGATCATTGCCCTGTCGCTCCTTGGCGGGTTCATCCTCAACTTCATGCCCTGCGTGTTTCCAGTGCTTTCACTCAAGCTTGTCTCCTTGATGCAGCACGCCTCGGGCGAAGTGCGTTCGGCGCGCGTACAATTCACGGCTTCGGCTGCCGGCATCGTCGCATCGTTTCTTGCGCTGGCAGCGATCCTTATCCTCCTCAAGTCCGGCGGTGCAGAGATCGGCTGGGGCATTCAGTTTCAGCAGCCTGCCTTCCTTATTGCCATGGCCGCGATCCTCGCTGCCTTCGCGGCCAACCTGCTCGGCCTGTTCGAAATTCGCCTGCCATGGTGGCTTGCGCGGAGGGTCGGCAACGCCATCGGCGGCGGATCGATCGCTTCGCATTTCGTCAACGGCTTCGTGATGACGCTGCTCGCAACCCCGTGCTCGGCGCCTTTTGTCGGCACGGCGGTGGCGTTTGCGCTGTCGCGGAACGCGCCGCAAATTCTGATCGTCTTCGCCGGCCTTGGTCTCGGGATGGCCTCGCCCTACCTGCTGCTTGCGGCAGTTCCCCAGGTCTCGCGGGTGTTTCCCCGGCCCGGTCCCTGGATGGTCGTGCTGCGCCGAATCGCCGCCGCAGCCATGGTCGCCACATCCGTCTGGCTCCTGACCATCCTGGCCGGGCTTGACGGCGCGGGCGCGGCCGTCCTGATCGCGGCAAGCCTCGCCGCGATGGGGCTGCTGTTCGCAAAACCTCTCCGCCGGCTCACGCGCACGACCGTCGGCGGCTTCGCGGTGGCGCTCGTCGCCTTCGGCTTCATTGCCGCCGAGCGGCTGCCGCAATCGAGCGGGGCATCCGACGTTCAAGAGATATCCTGGCAGCCGTTCGTTCCGGAAAACATCGCGCAGATGGTTCGCTCCGGCCACACCGTATTTGTGGATGTCGGCGCCTCCTGGTGCGTCACCTGCAAGGTCAATGAAACGCTGGTCATCGACAGCGTTTCAGTGCGTCGGCGCCTCGTTTCCGACGTCGTGCCGATCAAAGCCGACTGGACCCGGCCGAACGAGACCATCAGCGCCTATCTGCAGTCCTTCCACCGCTATGGGCTGCCCTTCAACGCCGTGTTCGGCCCCGCTGCCCCGGCCGGCATCGTCCTTCCCGAACTTCTCACCCAAAAGGCCGTGCTCGACGCGTTCGATGCGGCCTCCCAACAC
>JBLMWS010000274.1:0-11037 GCA_050257355.1 Gemmatimonas sp. | reverse complement strand
ACCTTCGCCGCGGTCGCCATCATCGGATTGAAGTTCCGCGCGGTCTTGCGATAGACGAGGTTGCCGGCGGTATCGCCCATCCAGGCGTGGACGATGGCGACGTCGGCGAACAGGCTGCGTTCCATGAGATATTTTTCGCCGTTGAACTCCCGCACCTCCTTGCCCTCGGCGATCAGGGTACCGACGCCGGTCTTGGTGAAGAAGGCCGGGATGCCCGCCCCGCCGGCGCGGATGCGCTCGGCCAGCGTGCCCTGCGGGTTGAATTCGAGTTCCAGTTCGCCCGCGAGAAACTGCTGCGCGAACAGCTTGTTCTCGCCGACATAGGAGGAGATCATTTTCTTGATCTGGCGCGTCTCCAGGAGCCGGCTCAGTCCGATACCGTCGACGCCCGCATTGTTGGAGACCACCGTGAGGTTTTTCACGCCGGAATCGCGGATGGCGTCGGAGAGGGTTTCGGCGATCCCGCAGAGGCCGAAGCCGCCTGACATGATCATCATGCCGTCCTTGAGGAGCCCCTCGAGGGCGGATTTGGCGTCGGGGTAAACCTTGTTCATTGAATCACGACCTGACAGGGAGCGGCACGGACGGCCGACATTGGCGGGATTATTAGGCGAAATCTTCGCAATGCGTCAATGACCGCAAGCCCTGCCTCGCACCCGCAAAGCCTCCTGCTAAAGGCAAAGAAGCCCTGCGCCGGCCGACCTCGGCAGGGAGGCAAGAGCCGCGGCGATCAAGCCTCCGCCCCGGCGTCCTCCACGGCGCTTGCGTCGGCCTTGAAAGCGTCAAGAAAACCAATCAAGTTGCCGATATTGGCAGGGGTCGCGGCGCGCCCCGCCGCTTCCGGCTCAACAGCGATCCGCGCGACCTCAACCCGATCAGGACATGACATTGACGATGGCCCAAGGAATGAAGCGCCTGGGGACGCCGATCGCGGCGTTGCTCGGCCTTGCGCTGCTCGCCGTGATCGGCAGTTCCTGGCTGATCAACCGCGACGCGCTCCGGCAGGCCGTGGAAGCGCAGATCCGCTCCGTGACCGGGCTCGACCTCGTGGTCAACGGCCCTATCGACATTTCGGTGTTCCCGGGCAGCTACGTGTCGTTTCACGATGTCCGCCTGAAGGACCAGGGCAGCAGCGACCCGGCGCTGCAGGTCGATGTGCTTACCGCCAATCTGCGACTGCTGCCGCTCTTGCTGCAGCGGTTCGAGATCGCCGATCTCATGCTGCTGCGTCCGCACATCCATGTGCTGCGCTTCGCGGACGGCGAGAGCAACTGGACGCCCTTCATCCAGAGCATCGCGCAAGCGATGAAACCGGGCGCGAAAAACCAGATATCGTTCTCGGAGATCCGAGTGCAGGACGGCGTGCTCAATTATGAAGGCGCCGGCAAGCATGCCACCGAAAAACTTGATGACATCGACCTTTCGCTGGCATGGCCGTCGATTTCGCGCTCTTTTGCCGCAACCGGCCAGTTCGACTGGCGTGGGCAGCGCGTCGACGGCTCGATCGGCATCAGCGACTTCCTCGCCGCGCTGTCGGGCGACCGCTCCGGCGTCAAGGTGCGGATCGCGAGCGCGCCGGTGAAGCTCGCCTTCGACGGTTCGGTGGCCGACCGCAGCAGCGCGATGATGGAAGGCACGCTCACCGTCGACAGTCCCTCCTTGCGCAACGCGCTGGAGTGGACCGGCCAGGTGCCGCTGGCCGGCGGCGGCTTCGGCCGCTTCGCACTGAAAGCGCGCGCCAACGTGGTGGGTGCATCGGTTGCGCTGACCAACGTCAACGTCGAACTCGACGGCAATGTCGCCGAAGGCGTGATGACCTATTCCAATAACGGGCGGCAGACGCTGCAGGCGACGCTCGCCGCCGACGCGCTCGATTTCACGCCCTACATCTCCACCTTCCGCCTGCTTGCCAGGGGCGAGCATGACTGGAACCGGCAGCTGTTCGATCTTGATGCGCTGTCGGCCACCGATCTCGACATGCGGCTGTCGGCGGCCCGGGTGAAGGTCGGCTCGTCGCGACTCGGCCGCACTGCCTTCGGCGCCAATTTGCGTGGCGGCGCGCTGGCGCTCAGTGTCGGCGAAGCGCAGGTGTATGGCGGCATGGCCAAGGGCTCGTTCGCGGTCTCGCGTGCCGACGCCATCGCCGATGTGAAGGCGCAATTCCAGTTCACCGACGTCGACCTGCAGTCCTGTGTCGGCGAACTGTTCGGCATCAACAGGCTGTCCGGCCGCGGCAATTTGAACGTCTCGCTGACGGCGTCCGGATCGAGCCCGTTCGGACTTGCGCAATCGCTTGACGGCACGGCGACGCTGACCGGGCGTGACGGCGCGATCGCCGGCTTCAACGTCGAGCAGCTTCTAAAACGGCTGGAAAAGAGCCCGCTGTCGCGCGGCGGCAGCTTCCGCAACGGCACGACGCCCTACAATAATCTCACGGTGTCGCTGAAATTCAGCGGCGGCACCGCCACCGCGGAAGACGTGCGCATCGAGGGGCCGAACTCGCGGGTAACGCTGACCGGCACGGCGTCCGTGCCGGCGCGTGAGTATGACCTCAAGGGCGTCGCGAGCCTCGTCGCCAGCGCCGGCGCCTCCGGCTTTGATCTGCCGTTCGTGGTGCAGGGACCATGGGACGATCCGCTGATCTTCCCCGACCCGGAGAGTCTGATCCGCCGCGCGCCGGCAGCGGCCCCCCTGCTCGATGCCGTCAAGGACCGCAAGAGTCGTCTGCTCGATGCGGTCAAGGACCGGACGACTCGCGATGCCGTTCGCTCGGTGATCGAGCGCTTCACGGGTGGACAAAAAGCCGCAGCGCCCAGCACGTCAGCGTCCGCCGATCCCGGCAAGACGAACTGATGACGCTGGTTTCACTGCATAAGCGCCGAAGCTTGTACTCAGACGCTGTATACGCAGTGAAGACGTAGTTCTCCATGCGCGTCATCCCGGGGCGATGCCGACGCATCGAACCTGGATGACGGGAGACATCACAACGGCGCCGCGCTTTCGCCTCTCGCGCTCGAAATCTTTGCGGCCAGCGACGCCACGATGATCACCAGTGCGATCAGCGCGATCACCAGCGTGCAGATTGCGTTGATCTCGGGCCTGACTCCGAGTCGAACCTCCGAATAGATGCGGATCGGCAGCGTCGCCGAGCCCGGACCTGTCGTGAAGCTCGCAATCACGAGATCATCGAGCGACAGCGTGAACGCCAGCATCCAGCCGGCAGCAATCGCCGGCACGATCAGCGGCAGCGTCACCCCAAGAAAAGCGCGCGGCGGGTCGCAGCCGAGATCCATCGCGGCTTCCTCCAGGCTCCTGTCGATCGATGCGAGCCGCGATTGCACCACGACGGCGACAAAGCACATGGTCAGCGTGGTATGGGCAATCGTCACCGTCCAGAAGCCGCGCTCGGCATCGATCGCTACGAACAGCAGGAGAAGCGACAAGCCGGTGATCACTTCCGGCATGACCAACGGTGCATAGAGCATACCGGAAAACAGCGCGCGCCCCTTGAACCCCTCGCCGCGCGACAGCGCGATCGCGGCGAGCGTCCCGAGCACCGTGGCGATGCTCGCCGATGTCGCGCCGACCCGGATGCTCATCCAGGCCGCCTCGATCATGGCGCCGTCGTTGAAAAATTCCCGGTACCATTTGAGCGACCAACCGCCCCACACCGTTACCAGCCGCGAGGCATTGAACGAGTAGATCACGAGGATCACGATCGGCAGATAGAGGAATGCAAGCCCCAGCGCCAGCGAAGCGGCGTTGAAGCGGGACAGACGGCTCGCTTTGCCTGCGGTCGGCTTAGCCGCCATCACTTGATGTCCTCGAGCTGCCGGCGCTGCAGCCGGTCGTAAATCAGAAGCGGCGCCAGCAGCAGGACCAGCAGGAACACCGCCGCGGCGGAGGCGACCGGCCAGTCCCTGTTGGTGAAGAACTCCAGCCACAAGGTCTGCCCGATCATCAGCGCATTGGAGCCGGCCAGCAGGTCGGGGATGACGAACTCGCCGACGATCGGAATGAAGCAAAGCAGCACTCCCGCGCCGACCCCCGGCAACGACAGTGGAAAGGTCACCAGCCAGAACACCTCGAACGGCGAGGCTCCGAGATCGGCAGCCGCCTCCTCCAGCGCGGGCTCCATTTTAACGAGCGTCGCATAGAGCGGCAGGATCATGAACGGCAGATAGGAATAAACGATGCCGACGTACATCGCGCTGTCGGTGGAAAGCCACACCACGGGCCGCGACACCACATGCAATGCGAGCAACACCCGGTTGAGCAGCCCGTCATGCTGCAAAATGTTGATCCAGGCATAGATGCGGATCAGAAACGAGGTCCAGAACGGCACGATCACCAGCATCATCGCAACGCCCTGCCAGCGCCGCGGCAGCCGCGCCATCCCGTAGGCGATGGGATAGCCGATCAGAAGCAGGATTCCGGTCGAGACAACGGCAACGAACAGGCTGCGTAGATAGGACAAGACATAGAGATCGTCGGAGACGAGCAGGCGGAAATTGTCCAGCGACAGCGCGGCAAGGGCCGCCTTCAGCGCCGCGAGACCTGCGGTCAGATCGAACACCGGCGTATAGGGCGGTTGCGCGATCGCGGTCTGCGACAGGCTGATCTTCAGCACAAAGCCGAACGGCACCAGAAAGAACAGCACCATCCAGACATAAGGCGCGATCACGGCAAGCCGCGCCGGACGGGTGAAGATGGCGCGCGTGCTCATTGTTCCAGCACCACGCAATCGTCCGGCGCGAACCAGGCCACCACATGCTGGCCTAATCCATAGGCGTCGACATCGAGCCGCGTCGTATTTGCCATCGACGAATGCAGCACCGCGCCGGTGGCGAGCTTCACCTTGTAGGTGGTGATGCCGCCGAGATAGCCGATATCGGCGACGACGCCCTCCAGCCGGTTGATGGCTTGCGCATTGGCGGTGTCCACCACCGGCCCCCGGCGTGCCAGCTTGATCTTCTCCGGACGGATTGCGACGGCAACGTCCGTATTGTTGACCGGATGGCGCGGCGCGGCGACGGCGAGAACCCCGGCGTCGCGTGTTGCGATGCTCAGCCGATTGAGGTCGCGCGATGCGACCTTGCCCTCGAACAGGTTGATGTCGCCGACGAACTCGGCAATCCAGCGCGATCTGGGCGCCTCATACAATTCCCGCGGGGTCGCGACCTGCTCGAGCCGGCCGGCATTCATGACGCCGATCCGGTTGGCGACCGTCATCGCCTCCTCCTGATCGTGGGTGACGATGATGAACGTCATGCCGAGCCGCCGCTGCACCTCCATCAACTCGACTTGCGTGCTTTCGCGCAACTTCTTGTCGAGCGCCGCGAGCGGCTCGTCAAGCAGCAGCAATTGTGGACGGCGGGCGAGCGAGCGGGCCAGCGCCACGCGCTGCCGCTGGCCGCCGGAGAGCTGGTCAGGCTTGCGCTTCTTCAATCCCTCCAGCCTGACCAGCGCCACCATCTCGGCGACGCGGGTCTTGATCTCGGCGCGCCGCATGCCCGCGCGCTTCAGGCCGAAAGCGATGTTGTCGCGCACCGAAAGATGCGGAAACAGCGCGTAGTTCTGGAACATCATGTTGACGGGGCGCTCATGCGGCAGCACCTGCGCGAGATCGCGGCCGCCCAGAAAGATCCGGCCCTCGTCCGGAGTTTCAAAGCCGGCCAGCATGCGCAAGAGCGTCGTCTTGCCGCAACCGCTGGGGCCGAGGAGCGCGAAGAATTCGCCGGCACGGATGTCGAGCGAGACGCCGTCGACGGCGCGAACACCACCGAATTTTTTCACCGCGCCTTCGATGCGCAGCAGCGGCATGTCGAGCAGCTCCGGCAACGGCGGTTCCGGCTTGGTGGCCTCCGCCGCGCGAGCGCTGTCTTCCGGTTCGTCGTCGGTGATTGCGAGTTCCTCAGCCATGGTCCCCTGCCGGCCCTGTCTCGCTGCACGCTAGCGGCGGATGGGTTGCGGCTCAACCGCTGCTAGCGAGCTTTCCTCGCCATTTGAACGGACACGCAGGCTCGAAACGGTCGGCTAGGCTGCTCCCGCCATGAACGCGGCCAAGGCCTCGCGATCACATGCCCCCATGGTCAAGCCGAGCTTGGAACGGCGCCACAGAAGGTCTTCAGGGAAACGGGCCCATTCCTTCGTCATGAGATAGCGCACTTCGGCAGCGGTGAGCTCCGGCCCAAATGCCGCCCCGAGATCGTCGCGCCGTTTGGCTTCGCCGAGCACGTCCCCAAGGCGCGAGCCATAGGCGCCGACGAGGCGCCGCACCTCGGGCTCGGTCAGAAACGACCAGCGCTCGCGCGCCACATCGACCTGGTCCTCAAAGCTGTTCCAGGCGAAATCGCCGCCCGGCAGCGGCGCGGCTGCGGTCCAGCGCGGTGACATCGGAAAGAACGGCGTGAGCAATGAGACCACCCGCTCCGCCCGCCGGCGCGACAGCGTGATCTCGCCGCCGCACACGGTGATCAAGGGCGCCAGGTGCCGGCCGTGGTGGAACTGCAGCACGCCGTCAAGCCGCCCGCCCCCAACGCCCTGCGACGCCGTCAGATTGACCCCGCAGACGGTCCTGACTACGTCGGCCGGATGCGCGGGCTCGCGCAGATAGCGGCTTAGCGCCGCGCAAAGATAGGCGACGTCAGCCGCGGGCACCGCCACGATGGCGGGGTCACCCGTAAAGGCGCGCGCAACCGCGCCGATCAGGGTGAAATCGCCCGCGTAGGGGCTTGCGAAAATCAGCCGGCCATCGCTGTGCTGGAACACGTAGACGTGGTCTGTATCGAACAGGCGGCGCATGATGATCTGGCTCACCTGCATCGCACTTACCTGGCGCGGTGGCGATTGGCGCAGGACCGTTTCGGCTACCATGGGGACCCAGGCTCCCGCGGCATTGGCAAGCGCCCGGGCCGTGATCACCTGGCGATGACCGCGATCGATCACCACCAGCCGCCAGATATCGGCGCGCTCGGTGCGAACGCAGCGTGCGCCAGTCTTGATCACGGCACCACGTTCGGCGGCATCGAGCGCGGCCAGGACGACCAGGCGAGCATCATCCACCAGGCAGTCGGAATATTCGAAGACGACCCCGAACGGCCGCTTCAGCGGATTGCCGACCGGATGGTGGGTGACATCGATGGTCTGCGACGACGGCAAGGACGTTCCGGCGGCAAGGCGGTCATAGAGCAACAACCCGGCCCGCAGCAGCCACGGCGGGCGCTCGTCCCCGTGCGCGGGGATTGCAAAGCGCGCCGGACGCACCAGATGCGGGGCGTTTTTCAACCACAGCGCCCGTTCGGCGAGTTGCGCGCGCACGCGCAAAAGGCGCCTGCTCTCCAACAGAGCAAGATCGCCCTGGATCAGCCGCGAACCTGCGCCGGACGCTCCGGAGGCGAGATCACCTTGTTCGAGAAGAATTACCCGCAGCCCGCGTCCGGCGGCGTCGCGCGCGATGCTGACGCCGTTGAGACCGCCACCGATGATCGCCAGATCGTAGTCCGCCATGTGCCGTCGGGGCTCGCGGGAGCCAATCCCTACCCACCGCTATCCGGTCTTACGCACTGGCTCCATCACATTGGCATTATCGCGGCCGATCAACGCCGCATAGTTGATGATCGGCAGCGGCTTGCCGATCAGATAGCCCTGCACGGCGTCGCAGCCTTCGCTGGCCAGGAAACCGAGTTGCTCGGTCGTTTCCACGCCCTCGGCGACCAGCGACATTTCCATGCCATGGCCGAGGTCGATGACCGCCCGCACGATCGCCGCCGACTGCGGGTTGCGGCCGAGATTGATGACGAAGGCACGGTCGATCTTGATCTTGTCGAAGGGAAACGCCTGCAGATAGCTCAGGGACGAATAGCCGCTGCCGAAATCGTCCATCGAGATGCGCACGCCCAGCGCCTTCAGCCGCCTGAGCAGCGCGAGACCGCGGTCGAAATCCTCGATCAGCACGCCCTCCGTGATCTCGAGCTCGAGTCGGCCAGGCGCCAAGCCCGTCTCGACCAGGATCGAATGCACGAGCCCAACCAGGTCGCCATGCATGAATTGCGCCGGCGACAGGTTGACCGCGATCTGCAGCGGCTTCGGCCATGAGGCGGCCTCCCTGCAGGCTTCCCGCAGGATCCATTCGCCCATTTCAACGATGAGCCCGCTCTCTTCCGCCAGCGGAATGAAATCGGCGGGCGAGATGAAGCCGCGCACGGGATGCACCCAGCGCGCCAATGCCTCGAACCCGATGATCCTGCTTTCGGCGACACTGCCGGCCGAGGACGCCAGCGGCTGGAAGTACAGCGTCAACTCGCCGTTCTTCACGGCCATCGACAGGTCCTGATGGAGGACCCGACGGTCGCGGATCTGCTGGTCCATCTCGGGTTCGTAGAGGCTGATCGAGCCGCGCGACTTCGCCTTGGCACGGAACAAGGCCGCCCCTGAATTGGCAAGCAGCGAGGCGGCATCGTTGCCGTTATGCGGGAACACCGAGATGCCCGTGGTCACGCCGGTGCGGACCATCTTGCCATCGATGATGTATTCCTTGCCGAGCACCTCGGCCAGCCGCTCGGCGAGCAGCATGCCGGCAGCGGGCTGCTTGCCGTCGATAATCAGGCCGAATTCGTCGCCGGACAACCGCGCCACCACGCCGCCGCGCGCCACCGATTGAATCCGCTGCGCCACCTCGATCAGAAGCTTGTCGCCGGTCGCATGGCCGAACACGTCGTTGACTTCCTTCAACCCGTCGAGGTCGACGCAAAGCACGGCGAATTCCTCTCCCGTGCCGGTGCAAGCCTCGATCATCTGGGTCAGCGCCTGCAGGAAGGCGGCGCGGTTGGGCAGATCGGTCAGGCCGTCATGATAAGCCATGTGGGCCATGCGAGATTCGGTCTGCCGGCGGTCGGTGACGTCTTCATGCGTCTTGATCAGATATTGCGGCTGACCGGCTTCATCCAGCACGGTTGCGCGGCGGGTCAGAAACAGCCGCAAACCGTCTTTGGTCGAGATCGGATGCTCCTCCGTGAGCAGGCCGCGTTTTTTAATCGCGGCCTCGTCGCGGGCAATGATCAGCTTGGCTTCCTTGGCGTTGAAGATATCGGCTGCGGTCAGGCCCATCGCCTCCTCGCGACGGCGATTGAGGATGGTTTCTGCGCTGCGGTTGGCCAAGAGATAGCGCCCGTCGCTGACGCGCTCGACGATCAGCGAGACGGGAATGTTGTCGACCACCAATTCCAGGAATTTCTTGGCGTTCTCCAATTCCCGCGACAGCGAGCGACGGTCGGTGACGTCCTCGAACAGCGCGATCAGGAATTCCGGCTCGTTCCTCTCGTTGCGCGCGATCACCCGGTTCGAGGCGAGCACGCGCTTCTCTTTGCCACGCTCGACCAGCAATTCGCTGCTGTAATGGCCGCTCGGAGCATCCAGGGCGGCGCGATCGGCCGCATCGATTCCTGCCGCGGTGTCCGGCGTGAATATCTCGTCGGCGCGCTTGCCGACGATGCGGTCGCGCGAAAAGCGCGAGAAACGCTCGAAGGCGCGGTTGGCAAAAATGTAGCGGCCATCCTCGATGCTCTTGGCGGCCACGCAGACCGGCACGTTGTCGAGGACGGATTCCAGGAATTGCTTCGTCGAGGCAAGCTGGCGCGATAGCTGGCGCTGCTCGCTGCAATCCTCATGCGTTGCGATCGATCCCCCGTTTGGCAGCGGGAAATACCTTGCGAGCACGTTACGCCCGCCGGGCAATTCGCTGACCAGGCCTTCCGACCTCACCGCGTAGCGGTAAAAATCATCGACACCAATGTCGAGCAGTCCGCGTTGCCGTTGCAGTTCCAGGAGATCCCGCCCGGTCATCGCCCGTGTGACATCGGAGCGCTGCATGCCATAGAGCTTGAGATAGCGGTCGTTCAGATAGACGATCCGTCCGTCCGGATCGGTCATGACGACGCCGTGGCTGAGGCTGTTCAGCGCCGAGCTGATGTAGGCCGTCCGCCGCAACTGCGCGCGCTTCGCCCGCTGCAGCGCCGCATGCACCCAGATCACCACCGCTCCGAGAAAGGCACTGAGGACGATCGCCGCGATCGCAACTTCCCAGGCGAGGTTGGGGGCAACCGGACCGAGATAGCCGGCGGACGCGGAGGCGTCGGACACCGCCCATGCCGAGCCACATGGCGCCACCGCAGCGCCCAGGCACAGCAGCGCCTGCGCACGGACCGGAATTCTGCCGCCTGCCTGGCAGTTCTTGTCAGCCATCACTCACCCGCGGGTTCAACCGTGGAATGTCTGGCCTGACCAGTTTGGATCGGGTAAACGCCTACCCGGACCGCTCCAAAATTGTGGCTCTGATTACGGCAAATGCCCTGACATGATTACTGCGCACTTAACGATAGCTCTGATGGAAGGCGTGGCCTCGCCGGTTACGCGCAAGCGTTACGAGGCCACCGGTCCCAACCGACCGAGGGGGCGTTCGGCTGTCCATGGATAGGGTCGACTGCGTCGTTGTCGGCGCCGGCGTCGTCGGACTTGCGATTGCAAGGCGGCTCGCTCTTTCCGGTCGCGAAGTGATCGTGTTGGAGGCGGAGGAAGGTATCGGCACAGTCACTTCCTCCCGCAACAGCGAAGTGATCCACGCCGGCATCTACTACAAGGCCGGGAGCCTGATGGCCCGGTTCTGCGTGAGCGGCAAACGCGCGCTCTACCGCTATTGCGACGATCACGGCGTGCCGTACCGCAATTGCGGGAAGCTGATCGTTGCCACGAGCGGCAAGGAAACCGACAGGCTGCAATCGATCCGCGCCCATGCCGAAGCGAACGGCGTCGGCGATCTTCAACTTCTCTCCGGCGAAGCGGCGCGCTCGCTCGAACCGGCACTGGCTTGCGAAGCGGCGCTGTTGTCGCCGTCGACCGGAGTCATCGACAGCCATGCCTATATGCTGGCGCTGCGCGGCGATGCCGAGGGTGCGGGCGCCGCCTTCGCCTTTCACACGCCGCTGCTTGCCGCGCGCGCCAACGGCGGTCGCATCGAAATCGACGCCGGCGGCGATACGC
>JBLMWS010000273.1:0-2994 GCA_050257355.1 Gemmatimonas sp. | reverse complement strand
CACGTCACCGAGACATCGAGCATCTGTGAAAGGGCCCCGAGGGCAGAGCTCCCATATGCCTCACCGACGGCGCTCGGTCGATCGACTTCACCGTGCCCGCAGATTCTCAACTCCGGAGTACACACGATGCCTGATCGGATCGCCCCCAAGCTTCTGGCAGAGTTCATCGGCACCTTTTCATTCGTGTTCATCGGTGCAGGGACCGCAGCTGTTGTCGGCGATGGCGTCGGCCTCCCCGGCATCGCGGCGATCGCGCTTGCGCATGGCCTGGCCATCATGGCGTTTGCGTTCGCCTATGGCCCGGTTTCCGGCGGCCACATGAATCCGGCCGTAACCGTCGGCGTGTTAGTCGCCGGCGCCATGGATGCAGCCTCCGCGGTTGGTTACGTCATCTGCCAGCTGCTCGGCGGAGTGGCAGGCGCGCTCGTGCTGCGCGCACTCTTGGGCGGAGTCGCGACCGGGCTTGGCACGCCCATGCTGGCGCACAATCTCGCGCTTGGAAATACGATTCTCACGGTGACGCCAGCCATCGGCTTTATCATCGAGATGATTCTGGCGTTCTTCCTCGTCACAGTCGTGCTCAGCACTGCGGTCGCGGGTCGCGCGGGCAATTTGGCGCCGCTGGCGATCGGAATGACGCTGACCTTCAACATCTTGATGGGAGGCGCCCTGACAGGTGCCCCCTTCAACCCGGCGCGTGCGCTTGGTCCGATGGTCGCCACCGGCAAGTTTGACGAGGTCTGGCTGTATCTGACGGCCCCGATCGTCGGCGCCATCGTGGCTGCCATCCTCCATACGGCGCTTGGACGGCTTGCACGCGAAGGGATGCGGCTGGGCGCGATCGCGTCGGCTCCCGCGGAGTAGTTGCGCTGCCAAACGAGCGGTTCTTCCGCTAAGCAACGCGTGTTCGGCTCCCGCGCTGGCGTGGCCTGCGCGCCAGCGCGTCCAATCGCGTTCCTCGAACCGATTTTGCCCGACGCGCTCGTTGGGGGCTTCCTGTCAAGACCTGCATGAAAATATTTTCTTCTTTTCAGAATTTCGGATTTGCCGTATTGTCTGCACATCCCGCTTCGACACGAGGGGCGTACGCGTCGTCACGAACGTGAAGCGGGTTGCGGTGGACGCGAGACGTGCCGATCGACGAGCGGCATCGTTTGCGGACGGCGAAGTCGTGTGGTCCTGGCGCGCCGATGCAGGCGCCAAGTCGGCGACGATGCGCTTTTGCGCATTGCGCTGACGACGGTGGCAAACGCTGGTTCACCGGGGAGAGCTCGAAGTAAGTCGTAAACCACTGCGCGGGGAAGGCCGGTGTGATTCCGCCTGTACCTGTGGTCAACGCGCCGTTTGCGCAACACAAGTTGGCGCGGCGGCCCCGGGTGCAGCGGTCACCCGGCCTTTCCTGCGCCCTCAGCTTTTGAGGGTGAAAGCAGAGCCAGGCCTCGGGCGAATCCCGTCGCGAGAACGGGAAACCGTGTCTGTCTACTCCTCTCTTCGTTCTTCATCATGGGCGCAATTATGCAATGCTGGTCCGCGCAGCATTGGAGACGGTTCGCGGCCGTCGCAATGACGCGCAGACTGGACCGCCCGATTCGCGGAGACGCCAGCCTTGGGCTTCCTGTTCGTCCTCATCGTCGGCCTGCTCGCCGGCACCATCTCGGGTGTTGTCGGTACCGGCTCGTCGATCATGCTGATGCCGGTGCTGGCCTATGAGTATGGGCCCAAGCAGGCGGTACCGATCATGGCGGTGGCGGCCGTGATGGCGAACTTCTCGCGCATCCTCGCCTGGTGGCGCGAGGTCGACTGGCGCGCCTGTGCCGCCTATTCGCTCAGCGGCATTCCGGCTGCGGCCTTGGGCGCGCGCACCCTGCTCGCCCTGCCCTCGCACGCGGTCGATATCGCAATCGGCGTGTTCCTGATCGCGATGGTGCCGGCGCGTCACCTGCTTGCACGCTACCGGCTGAAGGCGCAGCTCTGGCATCTCGCCGTTGGCGGCGCGCTGATCGGCTATCTCACCGGCATCGTCGTCTCGACCGGCCCGTTGAGCGTGCCGCTGTTCCTGTTCTATGGCCTCTCCAGGGGCGCGTTCCTGGCGACCGAAGCCGCGAGTTCGCTCGGGCTCTATGTCAGCAAGTCCGTGACCTTCCAGCGCTTCGGCGCGCTGACGCCGGATGTCGCCATCAAGGGGCTGATCGCAGGCTCGTCCCTGATGTTCGGCACCTTCATCGCCAAGCGCTTCGTGGTCAGGCTCCCGCCCGACATATTTCGCCTGGTGATGGATGCGATCATGCTGGCGGCCGGCCTATCCATGCTATGGAATGCCACTCAGTCCCCGTGAACGGCGATTCCTTCCACTCCCATGGCTAAATCGGCGCTGTCCTTCGTCTGCCAGAACTGCGGCGCGGCCTATAACCGCTGGCAGGGCAAGTGCGAGGCCTGCGGCGAGTGGAACACGCTGGCGGAGGAAGATTCGGGCGCCGTGCCGGTCTCGATCCGATCCAAGCGCAAGGGCCGGACCTTCCAACTGGAGAGCCTTAGCGGCAAGAGCCAGGACGCCCCCCGCCTCCCCTCCGGCATGGCCGAACTCGACCGCGTCACCGGCGGCGGCTTCGTGCGGGGGTCGGTGCTGCTCGTCGGCGGCGACCCCGGCATCGGCAAATCGACGCTGCTCACGCAGGCGACCAGCCTGTTGGCGCGCGCCGGCCATCGCGCGGTCTATATCTCCGGCGAAGAGGCGATCGCCCAGGTGCGGCTGCGCGCCGAGCGGCTGGGACTGTCGGACGCGCCGGTGCAGCTCGCTTCCGAGACCTCCGTCGAGGACATCGTCTCGACGCTGTCCGAAGGCGCTGTGCCGCGGCTCATCGTGATCGATTCCATCCAGACCATGTGGACGGATACGGTGGAGTCCGCTCCCGGCACCGTGACGCAGGTCCGCGCCTCGGCACAGGCCCTGATCCGGTTTGCGAAGAAGACGGGCGCCGCCATCATCCTGGTCGG
>JBLMWS010000272.1:0-3281 GCA_050257355.1 Gemmatimonas sp. | reverse complement strand
CTGATGCTGCCTTTCCGATGCGCTCGGCGAGCATAGCGCAGATTTGTGAAGCGTGGTGTTTCTCTCACCGTCACCCTGAGGCGCTCGCGACAGCGAGCCTCGAAGGGCGACGGCCCGGCTCACAGCGGGGGCCGTTCATCCTTCGAGACGGCCGCGGTTCGCGGCCTCCTCAGGATGACGGAACGCCAGCGCTGACGGTTGTAGGGCGGGCAAAGGCGCGATAGCGCCGTGCCCACCGCGATCATTGCGACGGGAGATGGTGGGCACGCTTGCGCTTTGCCCACCCTACGATGCTGCAGCGTCGCCGCAGCGAAAATCCACCTCTCCCCACCGGGGAGAGGTGGATTGAGCGTTTGTCGCTACGTCCTCACTCGGCGGGCGCCTCGACCAGCGTGAGCTGCGGCACCAGCTCCTTGCCCTTGGTCTCCGGGCCGAACAGCAGCGTCACCACGAACACGATCGCGGCGCCGGTGGTTGCGACCAGCATCGGGATGGTGAAGCCGAGCGGCTGGGTTGCGGCGAAATAGGTCAGCACCGGCCCGGTGAAGCCGGCCCAGATCGCGCCCTGGTGATAGCAGAAGGCCGATGCGGTGGCGCGCACCTCGGTCGGGAAGCGCTCGGTCAGATAGGACGGGTTCTGGCCGTAGATCGCGCCCAGGAACGCGCCCTGCAGGATAAAGGCGCCGGCAACCAGCGGATAGGATTCCGGGAACAGGTAGAACGGCGTCACCAACGCGCCGATCGCCGCCGGGATGATCATCGCCCAGCGGCGGCCGAGGATGTCGGCCACATAGCCCCAGCAGCCGCTGGCCAGGAAGGCCACCAGATTCGCCATCGCGATCGGCATCGCCACCATTGCCGCGGTCAGATGCAGGTCCTTCTGCAGATGCGTCGCGAACATGCCGTAGACGGAGTAGTAGATCACGAACCCGCTCGCCATCCACAGGCAGGCGGTGAGCGTGTTCGAAAGCACACGCGGACGGAAGATGTCGAGCAGCGGCGCGCGAAACTCGCGGGCCTGCTCGCGCTGGATGCGGCGGTTCTCCACCCACACTTTCGGCTCTTTCACGTACATGCGGATCCACACCACGGTGAGGGCCGGCAGCACGCCGAGGATCAGAAGGCCACGCCAGCCGATCTTGTCGTAGAGCAGCCCGTAGGCCGCGCTCGACAGCAGGAAGCCGATGCTCCACGAGCCCTGCAGCAGCCCGCTCATCAGGCCGCGCGAGCGCGTCGGCCAGGATTCCATCGCGAGCGCTGCGCCGGCAGGCCACTCCGCGCCCATGCCGATGCCGAGCAGCGCGCGGAACAGGAACAGCAGCGCGAAGCTGGGCGCGAGGCCGGCGAACAGGTTGCAGACCGAGTACCACAGGATCGAGATCATCAGCGGCGCCTTGCGCCCGATGCGGTCGGCAAGCCAGCCGGAGCCGACGGCGCCGACGAGCCGCAGCCACAGCGTGACGGTGAACACCGCCGTCACTTCGAGCAGCGGCACGTGGAAGGTTTGCGAAATCGGCACCATGATCAGGAGGAAGATGGTGAAGTCGAACGCGTCGAGCGTCCAACCGAGCCAGGCGGCGACCCAGGCCACCCATTGATCCTTGGTGGGCTCCTTCCACCAGGGGACTTGACCGGGCATTTCGGCTGTCATCGTCATCTCTGTGGTTCCTTCCTCCGGTTGTGATGATGTCGGCCCGTTTCTCCTTGTCGTCGCGTTACGCCGCCGTTGCGCCGCGGCTCTTCGAAATGGCCGACCGTCGCAACCGCTCTTGTCGAAGCGGATGCGGCACGCCGGCCGTTTGCAAAAGCTCAAATGAAAAAAGAGCTGCGAATTCGCTCGCGCTCTACACCGTCCAATACTGCGGATGCGGATAGGACCGCGAGCGATCGCCCCAATCGAAGGCGTCGCCGTCGAATTCGCAGGGGCCGGCGCGCAGCTCTGTCAGCGTCACGTCGGTCTCGAACGCCTGGCGCGCGGGGTCGTATTTCAGCGCGCCCCAGGCAAGCGGATAATGAAGGTGGCTGCCGAGCAGCCGGCCGGTCCTGATCACCGCATAGGCGACCACGCCGCTCACCTTGTCGAGCATCAGCCGCTCGATGGTGCCGAGCTTTTCGCCGTCGCGCCCGTAGACGCCGACATGCTCCACGCGATCACTGGGAACCATGGTGTGAGACATGATCTCCTCCCCGGCGTCCTTTCTGTTCGCTTTTATTGTGGGCAGTATAGCACGCCGCGGTGTGACCGTCGTGCTGCATGCGCTGCAGCAAAGGCGCGAAGCGGCCTGTCAGTTAGTCTAGGCCAAGGTCAAGGCTCTCGGCCCCGTTGGGTCCTGCAACTCCAACCCAGACTGACATTCAACGATACGCCTTTTGATCGATTCCGGCTTGCGCTCGACCCACCTTCAAGCCGTATCGCGCTATGAGACACGCGGTGGACTTGTGTATCGTGTTGTGATACATAAATCTCTGTGATCCAAAGCTTCAAAGACGAGCGGACTGAGGCGGCTTTCGAGGGCGTGGCTGCGAAGGGATTTCCCGCCGATCTGCTCGCCGTCACGCGACGGAAACTCGGCTATCTGAATGCGGCGACCACGTTGAGCGATCTGCGAGCCCCGCCCGGAAGTCGATTAGAGGCGCTCAAGGGCGATCGGCGCGGACAGCATTCGATCCGGGTGAACGATCAATGGCGGATTTGCTTTGTTTGGACGGCCGAGGGACCGAAAGACGTCGAGTTCGTCGACTACCATTAGCGGGCGCCAGGTGACCAAGGGAGAATTGCAGATGGCCAAGAGACTTCCACCGATGCATCCCGGCGAAGTCCTGCGCGAGGAATTTCTTCTTCCGCTGGGCTTGTCCGCCGGCGCGCTTGCCAAGGCGTGCGGCGTTCCGCGTACGCGCATCGAAAGAATTGCCAATGAAGAGACCGCAGTGACCGCCGATACCGCCCTGCGGCTCGGCAAGGCGCTCGGCACATCGGCGCAACTTTGGCTTAACCTGCAGAATGAATTCGACATGCGGACGGCCAAAAGCCTCATCGGAAAGGACCTGGACAAGATCAGCCCGGTCACCGGACAAAAGGCCGCCTAGGCGACAGGTCTCGTAGGGGGCAAAGGCGCGCAGCGCCGTGCCCACCACGATCCCGGCGTGCAGTTTGCTGGTGGGTTTCGTCCGCGCTAAACCCGCCCTGCAACCCAGCCCAGCATTCAGAGGCACGCCGCGTAGTAATGCCCGTCGAGCAGGGTGACCGTGCCGCGGGCGTCGGCCGACCAGCGCACGGTGAT
>JBLMWS010000271.1:0-3176 GCA_050257355.1 Gemmatimonas sp. | reverse complement strand
GTGTGGCCGCCGGCAATCAGCGCGACCGTTTCCTCGTCGTTCATCGCCATGCGGAAGAAGGTCTCGCGGATGTCCTTGGCCGCCGCCACCGGATCCGGCTTGCCGTTCGGTCCTTCCGGATTGACGTAGATGAGGCCCATCTGCACCGCGCCGAGCGGCTCGGCGAGCTGGCGTTCGCCGCTGTAGCGTTCATCGCCGAGCCAGGTGCCCTCAGGCCCCCAGTAGAGTTCTTCGGGCTCCCAGACGTCGGCGCGGCCGCCGGCGAAGCCGAACGTCTTGAAGCCCATCGACTCCAGCGCGACGTTGCCGGCCAGCACCAACAGGTCGGCCCAGGAGATCTTACGACCGTATTTCTGCTTGATCGGCCAGAGCAGCCGGCGCGCCTTGTCGAGGTTGGCGTTGTCGGGCCAGCTGTTGAGCGGCGCGAAGCGCTGCTGGCCGGCACCGGCGCCACCGCGGCCGTCGATGATGCGATAGGTGCCCGCGCTGTGCCAGGCCATGCGCACCATGAGGCCGCCGTAATGGCCGAAATCGGCCGGCCACCAGCTTTGCGAATCCGTCATCAGGGCCGTCAGGTCCTTGATGACCCCATTCAGGTCGAGGCTTTTGAACTCCTTGGCATAGTCGAACGCCTTGCCCATCGGGTTGGAGAGGTTCGAATGCTGATGCAGAACCTGCAGATCGAGGTGGTCGGGCCACCATTCGCGGTTCGTGTGAGCCTTGCTTACGCCCGTAAACGGGCACTTGGTTGTATCATCCATATCTTGCCTCCTATGGTGGTTCTGCACCGCGTGACGGGACTCTAGGCGCCGCATCCCATCAGGGGAAATTGACTTTGGTGATGCTAGCGATAAGCTCCCCTGATGATCCAATTTACCTTGCGGCAGCTTCGCTATTTCGATGCGCTGGCCCGTCACGGCCATTTCGGCCGCGCGGCGGAGGCGTGCGCGATTACGCAGCCGGCCATGTCGATGCAGATCAAGGAACTGGAAGAAGCGCTGGGCGGCGTGCTCTTGGAGCGAAACGCACGGCAGGTGGTACTGACGAAATTCGGCGAGGAGCTCGCCGCGCGCGTGCGCGAGATCCTGCGCTCGATCGACGAACTCGGCGATTTCGCTCGCGCCTCGCGGGACCAGCTCGTCGGCCGCCTGCGCGTCGGCATGATCCCGACGGTGGCGCCCTATCTGCTGCCGAAGGTGATCGGCAATCTGACGCGGCTGCATCCCGAGCTCGACGTTCACATTCGCGAGACCGTGACGCCGAAACTGCTCGATGAACTCGTGGAGGGCCGGCTCGACGCCGCCATCCTCGCTTTGCCGGTGTCCGAGCCGTCGCTGGCCGAGGTCGCATTGTTCAAGGAGAACTTCCTGCTGGTCCGGCCGGGCGAGCACGAGGGAACGCCGGAGCCGAGCGCCGAGGCGCTGCGTGAAATGCGGCTGTTGCTCCTGGAAGAGGGGCATTGTTTCCGCGATCAGGCGCTGTCGTTCTGCAAGATGCAGTCGGCGACGCCGCGCGAGGTGTTGGACGCGAGCTCGCTCTCGACGCTCGTGCAAATGGTCAGCGCCGGGCTCGGCGTCACCCTGATTCCGGAAATGGCCGTCGGCGTGGAGACGCGCTCGGCGTCGGTCTGTGTCAGCCGCTTCAAGGACCCGCAGCCCGCACGCACCATCGGCATGGTCTGGCGCAAGGCCAGCCCGCTGTCGCGACAGCTGTCGCAGATTTCCGAGGTGGTTTGCCTCGCCGCCGACGCCTTGCGCGAGCAACAGGCGCCGGAGCGCGCCGCGCCGCGCCGCAAGACTAAAGCACGATGAATTCTGCCTGCAGCGGCGCAAGCCTCGGACTTGCTCCAGAGCCGTCGCCCCCGTCAGGCAAGCGTCGTACCGGATCGGGTCCGGGATCGGATTTTCGGTCGCGTTGCGAGCCGGCGACAGTTTCGCTTGATGGATCGCGGCCGCCCGGACAATATCCGGGAGCCGTGCGCCTAGAAGGAGCCCTGAGAGCCTTCACGATGCCCGTCGATTTCAAGAAACTGCTCGACGCCTACGAGCTCTTCGGCATGGCCGGCCCGCCTGGCACGTGCAAGGTCGTGTTGTGCAAGGAGACCGGCAATATCTATTACCGCTCCCATTTTGAGGAGACCGCCACGCCCGACGACCAACTGCCCGACGACATCGACGACCAGGAGAAATACATCACGCTCCCGGACAGGCGGAAGCTCGATCTGGGCAGCCAACTGGCGTTCGACTTCGCGCGCGAGCTGCTGCCCGGTAGTTTCGATGAGGTCAGGGAGATCTTCAGCAGGCGGGGCGCCTATCAGAAATTCGAGAGCCTGCTTAACCGCAGGGGCGCTCGCGAGGCGTGGTACGCGTTCGAGGCGAAAGCGATCGAGCAGGCGCTGCGCACCTGGTGCAACGACAATCTGATCGATCTCACCGACTGACCGGCCTGTACCCGCGCTGTCGGCGCCGATGCGCCGGGCCTTAGGCCCGTTCGTAGGGGCAATGGCACGGTTGCGCGCGCGGAACCAATAGCCCGCGTGCGAATTGATGAAGCTCCGAACCAACGGCGGTTCATCAGCTGGGTCTTGTCGACATGGCCGAGACCATCGGGTTAGGCGTTTCCGGCAATCTGCGGCGCGACGCGCGCATCGTCGGCCTGTTGTTCGCCAGCACCACCAGCATGATCGGCTCGGGCTGGCTGTTCGGCGCCTTTCACGCCTCGCGGATCGCAGGCCCGCTCAGCGTCTGGAGCTGGGTGGTCGGCGGGGCGATCATCATGCTGATCGCCTTGTGCTTTGCCGAACTCGCAGCCCTGTTTCCCCGCAGCGGTGCCCTGGTGCATATGAGCCACGCGAGCCACGGCGCGGGGCTCGGGCGGATCTGGGGCTGGATGCTGTTCCTGGCTTACGTTCCGGTGCCTCCGGTGGAAGCCGAGGCCATCGTCACCTACGCCAACAATTACCTGCCCTATTTCATCAAGCCCGGCAGCGCGGGCCTCTTGACCGAAACCGGCTTCATCGTGTGCGCGCTGTTGCTCGGCGTGCTCGGGCTCTTGAATCTCCTGGCGGTCCGGGTGCTGCTGAATTTCAATTCGACCGTCACCTGGTGGAAGGTCGCGGTGCCTATATTGACCGTGATCGTGTTGATCGCCGCCAGTTCGCATTGGGACGTCTGGGC
>JBLMWS010000270.1:0-18913 GCA_050257355.1 Gemmatimonas sp. | reverse complement strand
GCCGGGCGGAAAGCCGCGCCTGATCTCGAATGGCGGCACGAGGATTTGACATCGTGGCATCCCGCGCAGCGCTACGACCTCGTCTACTCCAATGCTGCACTGCATTGGCTGCCCGATCACGGCAGGCTGTTTCCTTCGCTGATGAAGCGGCTCGAGCCGGGCGGTATTCTTGCGGTTCAGATGCCGCGAAATTTCACCGCGCCTTCGCACCTGCTGATCGCGGAGACCGCTCTGAACGGTCCATGGCGCAGCCGGCTTGAGCATCTGATAACCCCGCCGCCGGTGCACGAGCCCGCATTCTACCATGACGCCCTGGCGCCGTTGTCGCAAAGCGTCGACATTTGGGAAACAGAATATCTTCAGGTGCTGGAAGGCGAGAACCCGGTCAAGGAATGGACCAAGGGGACCTGGTTGACGCGGTATATGGATGTCCTGCAGGGTGCTGAAAAGACCGCGTTCGAAAACGCTTATGGCGAACGCGTCGCAAGGGCGTACCCCAAGAACTCCGCCGGGCAGACGCTCTTCCCCTTCCGCCGGCTCTTTATCGTGGCGCAACGCAAAAGCTGAAGTTTTCTGCTGCAAATTGACGCGTCAGCCGCCTTTCGGACTTGAAACGTCATCGACAATTTGCCGGAATAGGCCGAGGCCGAAAGGCTCAATTGGGCTTAGGTCTAGTTGGAGCCGGCATTCGCGGCCGCTACTGTTGTCAATAAAAGAGCCGATTTGCGGCCTTTGGGAGGAGGATTGATGCGTAAGTTGATTCTTGCCGCGCTCGCGGCAAGCTTTTTTGCAGCCCCTGCCGCCAGCCTGGCGCAAGAGCCCATCATCATCAAATTCAGCCACGTGGTTGCCGAGGACACGCCGAAAGGCAAAGGCGCGCTCAAATTCAAGGAGCTTGCCGAGAAATACACGAACGGCAAAGTGAAGGTCGAGGTCTATCCAAATTCCCAATTGTACAAGGACAAGGAGGAAATCGAGGCCCTGCAGCTGGGCTCGGTGCAGATGCTCGCGCCGTCGACCGCGAAATTCGCGCCGCTCGGCATCAAGGAGTTCGAGGCTCTCGATCTGCCCTGGCTGTTCAAGGACGACGAGACCTATGCGGCGGCCATGAAGGGGCCGGTCGGCCAATGGCTGTTCAAGAAGCTGGAGACCAAGGGCATCACCGGTCTCGCCTATTGGGATAACGGCTTTCACATGGTGTCTGCCAATCGGCCTCTGCTGACGCCGGCCGATTTCGAAGGGCTCAAATTCCGCATTTCGGGTTCGAAGATCGCGGACCGCTATTTCCGGGATCTTGGCTCGATCCCGCAGATCATGGCATTCTCGGAGGTGTACCAGGCCTTGCAGACCGGCGTGGTCGACGGCTGCGAGAACACGCCATCGAATTACCTCACGCAGAAGTTCTATGAGGTGCAAAAGGACATTACGGTGTCCTACCACGCGCACCTGCAATACGCCGTCATCGTCAACTCGAAGTTCTGGAACGGCTTGCCGCCGGATATCCGCGCCGAACTCGAGAAGGCCATGGCCGAGGCAACCGACTACACCAACTCGATCGCCCGCAAGGAGAACGAGGACGCACTTGCCGCGATCAAGAAATCCGGCAAGACCACGCTGCATTATCTCACCGACGATCAGCGCAAGGCCTGGCAAGTGGCCATGCGGCCGACCTATAAGTGGGCCAAGGGCCGCGTCGGGCAGGAAGTGCTCGATCTTCTAGCCAAAGAACTCCACATCGAAATGAATTGAGCAAGCTCAGCTCAAATCAGCCGATTGCAAAGGACCGGGATCGTACGCGATCCCGGTCGATGTTGCTTTTTGGAGGCAATGTGCTGCTGCGCGCGCTTGATCACCTTGAGGAATGGCTGATCGCTTCCCTGATTGCTGGGGCGACCGGGCTGATCTTCGTCGCGGTGTTGCATCGCTACGGAACCGGACTGTCGATCGACTTCTCGAAATGGTCGACCGCCCACGGCCTGCCGATCCTCCCGCAACTCACCAAGAGCATCTATCTGTGGCTTGCGTCGCTGGATTTGTCCTGGGCGCAGGAACTTTGCATCTTCATGTTCATCTGGATGGCGAAGTTCGGCGCCGCCTACGGCGTGCGCACCGGCATCCATGTCGGCGTGGATGTGCTCGTCAATATTCTCCCTGGTGGGTCTCGCCGTCGGGTCATCACGTTCGGCCTGCTGTGCGGAGCGTTGTTTACCGCAATCGTCGCCGGCTTCGGCGGCGCCTTTGTTCGGGAGATGTGGTATACCGGCCAGCAGTCGAATGATCTGGAAGCTCCGATGTGGATCGTCTATCTCACGATCCCGCTTGGTTCGGGGCTGATGTGCTTCCGTTTCCTGCAGGTCGCCTGGTCATTCTATCGCACGGGCGAGCTGCCGCATCACGAGGTCGCCGGAGTGGCCGGGGTCGAAGTTGATCCCGTTCATCCGGCTCCGGTCACACGAACCCAGGCGGTACGGGACGAACGGAATCCGCTTGGCTGGCTTCTGATCCTGCTGCCCATCCTCATTGTCGCGCTGTGTTTCGCGCACGCCAGCCACGTGATCGTGCTGCCGCACGGGTTGCGCGTAGTGGTGGTCTTCGCGCTGCTCATCTCCCTGATGCTCACCGGCATGCCGATCTCGATCGCACTCGGTCTGACCGTGCTGAGCTTCATGTTCACGCTGACCGACGTTCGCACCGAATCGGTCGCCTTGAAGCTCTTTACGGGTATCGAAAGTTTCGAGATCATGGCGATCCCGTTCTTCATTCTCGCCGGCAATTTCCTGACCCAGGGCGGGGTGGCCCGCCGCATGATTGCGTTCGCGACCGCCATGGTAGGCCATTGGTACGGCGGTCTGGCCCTGGCGGGAGTGGTCGCGTGCGCGCTGTTCGCGGCGATCTCGGGCTCATCGCCGGCGACCGTCGTTGCGATCGGCTCCGTGGTGCTGCCGGCCATGATCGCGCAGGGATTTCCGAGGCGTTTCGGGGCCGGCGTCATCACCACATCGGGCTCGCTCGGCATTCTCATCCCGCCCTCGATTCCGATGGTGCTGTATGCGGTGTCCACCAACAGCTCGGTGGGCAAGCTGTTCATCGCCGGCATCGTTCCTGGCATCGTGCTTGCCAGCATGCTAGCCGCCACCACGTTCTACCGCGCCTGGCGCAATGACTATCCGCGGCTGCCGAAGGCGAGCCTGCGAGAGCGCATCCAGGCATTCCGGGATTCGATCTGGGGGCTGTTGCTGATCGTGATCGTCATCGGCGGCATCTACAGCGGACTCTTTACGCCGACCGAAGCGGCCGCGGTGAGTGCGGTCTACGCCTTTATCGTCGCTGTCTTCGTCTACAAGGATCTGAAGCTCCGCGACGTTCCGAAGGTGCTACTGTCGTCGGCGAACCTCAGCGCGATGCTGCTCTACATCATAACCAATGCGGTGCTGTTTTCGTTCTTGATGACCTACGAGAACGTGCCGCACGCGCTTGCGCAATGGATGATTGATCTGGGGCTTGGCTGGGTCGGATTCCTGTTGCTGGTCAATGTGCTGTTGCTGTTGGCTGGAAACGTGATGGAGCCGTCCTCCATCATCCTGATCATGGCTCCGATTCTTTTTCCCGTCGCTGCGAAACTCGGGATCGATCCCATTCACTTCGGCATCCTGATGACGGTCAACATGGAGGTCGGCCTTTGCCACCCGCCGGTCGGACTGAACCTCTACGTTGCGTCGGGCGTCGCCAAAATGGGAATCACCGAATTGACCATTGCGGTCTGGCCGTGGCTGCTCACGATGCTGATCTTCCTCGCTGTGGTGACCTACTGGTCGCCTCTTTCGCTTTGGCTGCCGAAGCTGTTGAATATGAACTAGACGCGGCGGTGCTCTGGACCACAGCCAAGCTTGGGTATCCCCTGAGTGGTGCGAAGGCACGCAAGTGACCGGTTGCCGCTATCAGGCGACGCACAGCAGCCATGACGAGAACTGTGCAGGTCCCGGCTCCGCGCGCTTGAGCTTGGCGGCGATGCGCGGCATACCGTTTCCGTGGAGATGCCGCTGAGGTCGCCGCCGCAAGCCTCTCGACCGGTCGAGGCGCCGCAGCTCCGTCATCCATTGAGGCGCTCGCAGCTTTCGGGGACCTAACATGCGCATTGTCGTCTTGCCGGGCGACGGGATCGGACCGGAAATCACGGCCGCAACCTCGGCGGTGTTGCGCGCCGCCTCCGAGCACTTTCAGCTCGGCATCGCCCTGGAGGAACACGCGGTAGGGCACGCTAGTCTGGAGCAGTTCGGCACCACGGTTCGCCCGGAATTGCTCGACACCGTGCGCGCTGCAGATGGTCTTATTCTTGGACCTACCGCCACTTTCGACTTCAAGGACGAGGCGCGGGGCGAGATCAACCCCTCGCGATATTTTCGCAAGAACCTCGATCTGTTCGCCAATATGCGTCCGGCCCGCACCTACGCCGGGCGGGCGACGCGGTTTGGGACCTTCGATCTGGTGGTCGTGCGCGAGAACACCGAGGGCTTTTATGCCGACCGCAACATGGAAGAAGGCAATGCTGAGCTCTTGGTCACGCCCGATGTCGCGATTTCGCTGCGGCGGATCACGCGGCTTTGCTGCGAGCGCATCGCCCATGCGGCCTGCAAATTGGCGATGAAGCGGAGCAGGCATCTCACCATCGTGCACAAGGCCAACGTGCTGAAGATCGGCGACGGTCTGTTTCTGGACGTGTGCCGCGAGGTTGCGCGGAATTATCCAGGATTGTCGACCGACGACGTGCTGGTCGACGCCATGATGGCGCATGTCGTGCGTCAGCCCGAGCGCTTCGACGTGATCGTCGCGACCAACATGTTCGGGGACATCCTTTCCGATCTCACCGCCGAGCTCTCGGGCAGCCTCGGTCTTGGCGGGTCCCTCAATGTCGGCGTTCATAACGCGATGGCGCAGGCCGCGCACGGTTCGGCACCCGACATCGCCGGAAAAGACGTCGCCAATCCAATCTCGCTGATCTTGTCGGCGGCGCTGCTCTTGTCCTGGCATGGGGAGCGCGCCGGCGCCGCGCGATTTGAGGAAGCGGCGCGTGCGATCGAAAATGCGGTGGCCGCTGCGATGCGAGACGGGCGCGTGACACGCGACGTTGGCGGCAGCCTTGGCACGGCCGCTGCCGGCCGGGCCATCGCCGATATTTTGACAGCATAGCGAAGAAGCAATCGTATCTGCCGACGCAGGGGGGACCCATGAACCAACGAGCCGCTGGCGAATCATTCAACGAAACCCGCAAGGAAGCCTCAGTCGCGGTCGTCGCGCAGCACCAGGCCATGCTGAAGGCGCTGCCGTTCGGGGACACCGCCGATTTCGATGATGCCTCACGCGGCTTTCTCGGCACCATCGAGAACGCGAAGATCACATCGCCGCAGGGACGAGTGGTCTGGAGCCTCGAGGCTTACGACTTTCTGTCGGACATCGAGGCACCGGCTACGGTCAATCCCAGTCTGTGGCGGCAGGCGCGGCTGAACATGCAGCATGGCCTGTTCGAGGTTGTGCCTGGCGTCTATCAGGTGCGCGGGCTCGACATCGCCAATATGACGCTGATCGAAGGCGATACGGGCGTGATTGTGGTGGACACGCTGACGTCGATCGAAGGTGCCCGCGCAGCGATGGAGCTTTATTTCAAGCATCGCGGTCCGCGGCCGGTCGCCGCCGTCATCTTCACCCATACTCACACCGATCATTGGGGCGGGGCGCGCGGCGTGCTGGGCGAGGATCTGCTTGCCGCCGGCAAAGTCCCGATCATCGCCCCCAACCTGTTCATGGAGCACGCGGTCTCCGAAAACATCATCGCGGGTCCGGCGATGATCCGTCGCGCGCAATATCAATTCGGGCCGTTTCTCGCAAAGGGGCCGCGCGGCCAGGTTGATTGCGGCTTAGGCAAATCGATGGCGGCGGGCGCGGTCGCGCTGCTGCGCCCGACCGATCTGATCATGGCGACGGGCGACACCCGCCTGATTGACGGGGTCGAGTTCGAATTTCAGATGGCCCCGAACAGCGAAGCGCCGGCGGAGATGCATTTCTACGTAGCCCGCTACAAGCTGCTCAACCTCGCGGAAAACTGCACCCACAATTTCCATAATCTTCTGCCGTTCCGCGGCGCGGACGTGCGCGATGCGCTGGCCTGGTCAAAATATCTCGAGGAGGCGCTGCGGCTGTGGGGCGCCAAGGCGGAAGCGATGTGCGGTCAGCACCATTGGCCGGTCTGGGGACGCGAGCGCATCGATACCATGATCCGCCAGCAGCGCGATCTCTACAAGTTTGCCCATGACCAGACCATCCGGTTGATGAATCATGGGCTGACTGCAACGGAGATTGCCGAGACCATCCGCCTGCCCCAAAGCCTGGAAGGGGCCTGGCATGGCCGCGGCTATTACGGCCATATCCGGCACAATGTGAAGGCGATCTACCAGAAATATCTGGGCTGGTACGATGCCAATCCGGTCAATCTCGATCCGCTGCCGCCGGTCGAGGCCGGCAAGAAATATGTCGAGTATATGGGCGGCGCCGACGCGCTGCTTGAACGTGCGCGAGCTGATTTCGCCAACGGTCAATTCCGCTTCGTCGCGCAGGCCGTGAGCCATCTGGTCTTCGCCGATCCTGACAACCAGGCCGCGCGCGCGCTGCTGGCGGACACCTTCGAGCAGCTCGGCTACGCCGCGGAAAGTGCAACCTGGCGCAATGCCTACCTGTTCGGCGCTCAGGAGCTCCGGCAGGGTATGCCTAAGACACCGCCGCGCGCGCCGATGCCCCGCGAAACGCTCGCGGCGCTCCGCACGGAGCAATTATGGGATGTGCTCGGCGTCCGGCTGAACGGCCCGAAGGCCGAAGGCAAGCACATCGTGCTGAACTGGAGCTTCACCGACACCGGGGAAGAATTCGTGCTGACGCTGGAAAACTGTGCGCTGACCTACAGCAAAGGCCTGCAGTCGCCGGCGGCGGACGCCCGCTTTGTGCTGGCGCGCGCAACGCTGGACGAGGTTGTCGCGAAGCAGACCAGTTTCCCGGAGGCCGTTGCGGTCGGAAAGATAGAAGTCAGCGGCAATCCGATGCGGCTTGCAGAGCTCATGGGATTGATGGACGAATTTCCGCGCATGTTCGAGATCGTAGAGCCCAAGCGGACGGCGGTCAGTTGATTGTTCCGGAGCGATGCGCGAGCGTCGAACCCGCAATCCCGAACTTCCGGGATCGGTCCGTTCGGGACCGCCCCGGAATGACGACTCCAAGCCGCCCGCGCGCAGATGCTTATCGTTGGCACGTCATTGGCGCCATGCCGGGTGCTGGCGGCCGGCGCCTATTCGGCGCTGCTCACAAGCTTGATGCGCGGCTCGGTCGCCTCCATCAAACTGCGATAGGCCGCAAGGTAATCCAGAGCCATGCGGCGCGCGGTGAAGCGCGTCTCGAAGTGCCGGCGGATCGCCGCTCTCGATAGTTGCGAGAGTTTGCCGACCACCGCTACCGCGCTGGTCTCGTCTTCGACGATAAAGCCGGTGAAGCCGTCGTCGACGATCTCGGGCACCGAGCCGCGGTTATACGCGATCACCGGCGTGCCGCAGGCCATGGCCTCGATCATGACGAGGCCGAACGGCTCCGGCCAATCGATGGGTACAAGCAGCCCCAGGGCGCCGCTGAGAAAATCCGATTTCTCCTGGTCGCAGATCTCGCCGATGTAGTCCACCAGCGGGTTGTCCGTGATCAGGGGGCGGATCACCTGATCATAATACTCATCATCTGCCCGATCGACCTTCGCGGCGATCTTGAGCGGAATACCGCAGCGAGTAGCGATCTTGATGGCGCGATCGACGCCCTTTTCCGGAGCGATCCGGCCGAGCACCGCGAGGTATTCCTGCTTGCAGGGCCGAGGCATCAGCAGGTCTTCGGGCAGACCATGGTGGATGGTGCGTATCCAATTCGCCTGCGGCACCGGGCGCCGCTGCGCGTTCGAGATCGAGATCACCGGAGGCGAAGAGAAGGTGTCAAATACCGGCTGATGTTCCGGCAGATCGAGCCGTCCATGCAAGGTCGTGAGAAACGGAGTCGGTTGCCGCGCGAATAGCGACCACGGATAGTAATCGAGATGGAAGTGCAGGAAGTCGAACTCTTCGTCGTCACATTTGCGCCGCACTCGCTCCAGCATCACCATATGCAACGCGTTCGGATCGCGCACCGAACCATCGAGGCGCAGCGCCCTGGGCCAGGTGGCCTCGAGCTTGGCCGATGTTTGCGAGTCTCCGCTGGCGAACAACGTCACGTCGTGCCCCAACGCGACGAGTTCCTCGGTCAGCCAGTGCACCACCCGCTCGGTACCGCCATAGAGCTTCGGGGGAACAGCCTCCGTCAACGGAGCAATCTGCGCGATGCGCATCTCACCTTCTCCTGTTTGCGATCATGGAAGAATTAGCCCCCGTTCGAGTAGGCACTGGCATGCCGAGACAGGGAACGTTCCCGCATCTGCTAAGTTCCCAATGTGAAGGTTACTTCTTCGACATCTCCCCGGAGCGGACTTGATGATGCCATCAGTTCGCAGCAGAGTTTTATTTCGCGCCGACCCGCGTGGAATGCGGCGCGCGCATGATGGAGGCACGGGAACCGGATCGCACGTCAGTCGTTCAAGACCGGGGTTGCAGGCCGCTGAGGCTCTCATCACCTACCGACAGGGGTTTGCACCAAATGGACCAGCTCTCAGGATATGCGCACCGTCCCTTTCCATTCGTGCTGCGCTATCTGCGCCAGCGGCCGGTCTCCCATCTCGCCATACTCACGGCGGTTATGGGCGCGGTTGCCTGTTCGGTGGGCACGCAATATGGCGTGAAGTCTCTGGTCGATTGCCTGGCGGGTGGGCACGCTCACGCGGCAGGCGTATGGCTGGCATTCGCGCTGCTCATGTCGCTGATCGCGGCCGATAATCTGTTGTGGCGGATTGCAAGCTGGATCGCGAGCTTCACCTTTGTCGGTGTGACCGGAGATCTCAGGCGCGACATGTTCCGCCATTTGACCGGCCATTCTCCGAGCTATTTCTCCGATCGTCTGCCGGGCATGCTGACGAGCCGCATCACTGCGACGTCGAATGCGGTGTTTACGGTGGAAAACATGTTCGTCTGGAACGTGTTGCCGCCGTGCATCGCCACAGTTGCGGCGATTGGCCTGATCGGAACCGTCAGCGTGACCATGTCTGCCGCCATGATCGTCATTGCCGGCGCGATGGTGGTCACCATGTTTCGCCTCGCGGCAGCCGGCAAGCCGCTGCACGATGAGTTCGCCGACAAGGCTGCAGTCGTCGACGGCGAGATGGTCGACGTGATCAGCAACATGCCCCTGGTTCGGGCGTTCTGCGGCCTGACCCACGAACATCAGCGGTTCGATGCCACGGTCAACCGCGAGTTGGTGGCACGCGGCCGCAGCCTTCGCTATTTGGAAAAGCTGCGGCTGTTTCATGCCGCCGTCACACTGGTGTTGACGATCGCGCTCCTCGCATGGGTTATTATGTTGTGGCAGAACGGCACCGCAACGACGGGCGACGTCGTGCTGGTCTGCACGTTGGGTATTTCCATCCTCAGCGCCACGCGCGACCTGGCGGTGGCTCTCGTCGATGTCACTCAACATGTGGCGCGGCTGACCGAAGCGATCGCGACCGTGTTGATGCCACACGAATTGCTCGATCATCCCCAGGCGGAGCCGCTGGTCAGGAGCGGCGCGGCGATCGCTTTCAACAACATCACCTTCCAATATCCGGGCGGCCACAGGGTGTTCGAGCATTTCAGCCTGCGTCTGCAACCGGGGCAGCGTGTCGGACTTGTCGGTCAATCTGGCGGCGGAAAGTCCACGCTGTTTGTGCTGCTGCAGCGCTTCTACGACGTGGAGGAGGGCAGCATCACGATCGACGGTCAGGACATTTCGCGGGTGACGCAGCTGAGTTTGCGCGAGGCAATCTCGGTCGTGCCGCAGGATATCTCGCTGTTCCATCGCTCGATCCGCGAAAACATCCGTTATGGCCGGCCGAATGCGACCGATGACGAGGTGCTGCGCGCTGCGATTGCCGCGCGGTGCGATTTCGTTGAGACCTTACCCGCCGGACTCGACACCATGGTCGGGGACCGCGGCGTCAAACTGTCGGGAGGTCAACGGCAGCGCATCGCCATCGCGCGCGCCTTCCTGAAGGATGCGCCGATCCTGCTGCTCGATGAAGCCACGGCCTCCCTTGACAGCGAGTCCGAAGAGGCGATCCGTGAGGCGCTGGGCCGGCTGATGCGCGGCCGCACCGTGATCGCGATTGCCCATCGCCTTGCCACCTTGCGCAACTTCGATCGCGTGGTGGTGCTCAAAGCCGGCAAGATCATCGAAGATGGTTCGCCGGATCGCCTGATGCAGGCTCAGGGCCCTTATCGCGAGCTCGTTACGCAAGAGATGATGCGGCTAGCGAGATTTGCGGCGTAGACTGCGCTATCCTGGAAGCCCGGTTGCGTATCGTGGGGCGGGCGTGAGGGGGATTCGCACGAGGTCGACATGGCAGCGGAAGTTATCACCCAGGTGATCGCTAGCTCTCGCTCTTCGGAAACGTTGGTCGCGGAACAGCCGTTCTACATTCCCATGACGGGACCGGCGGCGCGTCCGCGGCGATCGCTCAAGCACAACGACACCTTCATTGTGCTCGACAGCCACGGCGACATCGGCGCGTCCGCCGGTGGGCCGGACGGGCTGTTCAATCTTGATACGCGCTATCTGGCGCGGTTGGAGCTTGTGCTGGACGACGTACAGCCGCTGCTGTTGGGCTCCAATCTGCGCGACGACAACTCGGCGCTGACCGTCGATCTCACCAATCCCGACGTGTATCGGCACGGCCGCATCGTCCTGCCCAAGGACATGCTGCACGTCGTGCGCACCATTTTTCTCTGGCATGGCACGGCCTATCAGCGGGTTGGCGTGCAGAACCACGGCGATCAGCCGGCGAGCTTTGAGTTCACCTTCCTGTTCGACAACGATTTTGCGGATCTGTTTGAAGTGCGCGGCGAGAAGCGGGCGCGCCGCGGCGTCGGTTCCGGCAAATTGCTCAGCGCGACCGACGTGAGGTTCGAGTATAAGGGTCTGGATGGCGCATATCGCGGTACCGAGTTGCATTTCGATCCCCGGCCGACCCGGCTCTCCGTCAATGCGGCGACCTATCACTTCGAACTGGCACCGCAGCAGACGAGTTCCTTGTTCCTCGCGGTCTCGTGCAACAAGCCGACCAGCTTCAAGCCCACCCGCTTCTTTCCCGCCTTGCTCGCGCATCGGCGCGAGATGCGATGCTCGACGGCGAACGCAGCCAGCATCGAGACCTCCAACGACATCTTGAACGAGGTGCTGTGCCAGGCGATGGCCGACCTCAACATGTTGATGACCGAAACGCCGCAGGGACGATATCCCTATGCCGGCATTCCCTGGTATTCGACGACCTTTGGGCGCGACGGCATCATCACCGCGCTGCAGATGTTGTGGATCGACCCGCGGGTCGCACGCGGCGTGCTGCGACGGCTCGCGCATTACCAGGCGCATACGGTCGATCCGCTCGCCGACGCCGAACCCGGCAAGATCCTGCATGAAATGCGCGGCGGCGAAATGGCCGCGCTGCGCGAGGTGCCGTTCGCGCAATATTACGGCAGCGTCGACGCCACGCCGCTGTTCGTACTGTTGGCCGGACTCTATGTCGAACGCACAGGCGACGAGGAGACGCTTGCGGAATTATGGCCGGCGATCGAGTCTGCGCTGCAGTGGATCGATGGCGCCGCCGATCCCGATAAGGACGGCTTCGTCGAATACCGCCGTGCCTCCGAGGAGGGGCTCGCCAACCAGGGCTGGAAGGATTCCTACGACGCGATCTTCCATGCTGACGGCAGGCTGGCCGAAGGCCAGATTGCGCTCGCCGAAGTACAGGGATACGTGTTCGCCGCCAAGCGGCTCGCGGCCCGCTGCGCGCTGCGGCTTGGCCGACGCGAGGTCGCACAGGAGCTCGAACTGGACGCGATGCGGCTCGCCGAGCGCTTCGAGGAGACGTTCTGGTGCGAAGAGCTCGGCATGTATGCGCTTGCGCTCGACGGGGACAAGCGTCCGTGCAAGGTGCGCAGTTCCAACGCCGGGCAGCTTCTGTTCAGCGGCATGGTGCGCGAGGACCGCGCGCGCAAGGTCGCCGCCGACCTGATGCGTCCGCATTTCTTCACCGGCTGGGGTATCCGCACCATCGCGCTCGGCGAGGCGCGTTATAATCCGATGTCCTACCACAATGGCTCGATCTGGCCCCACGACAACGCTCTGATCGCGCTCGGGCTTGCTCGCTACGGGCTGAAGCATTCGGTCGATCAGGTCTTCAAGGGCCTGTTCGACGCCGCAACCTATATGGACCTGCGCCGCCTGCCGGAGCTGTTTTGTGGCTTCCGCCGCGAGAAGAGCCGCGGGCCGACGCTCTATCCGGTCGCGTGCGCGCCGCAGGCCTGGGCCAGCGCGACCCCCTTCACCCTAGTGGAGGCCGCGCTCGGCATCGAGTTCGACGTCGATCGCAACGAGATCCGGCTGCGCAATCCGCGACTGCCCGCTTTTCTCAACGAGGTCGTCCTGCGCGAACTGCAACTGGGCCCGTCGAGCGTCGACCTGCACATCAGACGGCAGGGCGACGATGTGTCCATGGAGGTTCTGCGCCGGCGTGGGCAAATTCAGGTGTCGATCGTTCTGGCGCGTTGACGCGCGGCCTTCGACATCGAAGGAGGACGCATGCGTTGTCGAGTATCGGTGATCCTGCTGGCCGTCGCACTCTTGCTCTTGGTGAGTGGACGGTCGAATGCGGAGGACCAGCCGCAGGCCAAGCCGCCGCCGGCAACGGAGAAGCATGCGCCGCCGCCTTCGGTGACCATCATCGGTCCCAAGGACGCGCGCGGTGTGCTTGGGCTCGACGTGCGCAGTCCCACAAACGAGGACATGGGCCATATCGTCGACGTCATCGTCGACCGTACCGGCACGGTGCGAGCCGCCGTCATCGACTTCGGCGGCTTTCTCGGCGTCGGCAGCCGCAAGATCGTGGTCGATTGGGGGGCGCTGAAGTTCGGGCGGCTCACCAAGAAAGAGGGTGACGTCGTGACGCTCGAACTGACCAAGGCCCAGGTAGCGGCCGCACCCGAATACAAGGAGGACAAACCGATCGTGGTGCTTGGCGCGGCGGGCAAATTGCAACCGCTGGAAGAACCCTAACAAGGCGGGTGCGCGAGGTGATGCAGTTGTCGCATTCGCTCGATCGTGTCGACGGGACTCCCCGCAACGGACCATCTGGCAGTGATAATTCGCTGCCGCCCCCGAGGTCGGAGATTACGATTGCACCGGGACCATCGCGGCAAAGCTTGCGCGGCCTCGACTGGTTCATCTTTTTTCTCGCCGATGTTCAGACCGGGTTCGGACCGTTCATTGCCGTCTATCTGACCACGCAAAAGTGGACACAGGCCCAGATCGGCCTCGTACTGTCGATCGGCGGGGTCGTTGCCCTGATCGGGCAGATGCCTGGCGGCGCCATCATCGATGCGGCCCGTTCCGAGCGGCTGGTCGCCGCCTTCGCGATCATAACCATCGCCTTCAGCGCGCTCTGCTACGCCGCATGGCCGATCTTCCCCGTGGTGGTCGCGGCCGCCACCCTGCACGCTGCGGCAAGCTGCGTACTCGGTCCGGCGATTGCCGCAATCACCCTCGGCCTGGTCGGGCCCGTGGCCATGGGAGAACGGCTCGGCCGCAACGCCCGCTTTGCATCGATCGGCAACGGGGTGGCCGCAGCGGTGATGGGGACGTTCGGCTATCTGCTCTCCAGCCGGTCGGTGTTCCTCGTCACCTTCATGTTGGCGATACCGGCCCTGTTGGCGCTCGGCCGCATTCGCGAGGACGAGGTCGACGTCGCACGCAGCCATGGCGCGGTATCGCGCGGCGCGGCCGATGCCAAGACGACCAGCATCTTCGCGCTGATGCGTCAGCGCCCGTTGTTGATCTTTGCCAGCAGCGTGCTGTTGCTGCAGCTTGCCAATGCCGCGATGCTTCCGCTGATGGCCGGCGTGGTGACCGCCCGATCAAGCCAATGGGCGACGGTCTTGATCGCCGCCTGCATCATCGTGCCGCAAGCCATCGTTGCCTTGCTGTCGCCGTCGGTCGGCGCCAAGGCGCAAAGTTGGGGACGGCGGCCGATCCTGTTCTTGGGGTTTGCGGCGCTGACGGTGCGCGGCCTGTTGTTTGCCGTCGTGCACGACCCGTATCTGCTCGTCGCGGTGCAAGTCTTCGACGGCGTCACCGCTGCGGTCTTCAGCGTGATGGTGCCGCTGATCGTGGCCGACGTCGCGTTCGGTACCGGCCATTTCAATCTGGCCCAGGGAATTGTCGGCACCGCAACCGGCATCGGTGCTTCGCTCTCGACGGTGCTTGCCGGCTATATCAGCGACAAGCTCGGGAGCCCCGTCGCGTTCATGAGCCTCGCTTGCGTCGCCGCCCTCGGTCTCGCGCTGATCGCGCTGGTCATGCCGGAGACACGGCGCAGCGCGTATTGAGCGAAATTCGGACGCCAGAGCCGATCAGGCGTCCATGTTGCGCAGGCGCGCGCGGTTGCGCAGCACGATCTGGCGCGCACCGGAGAAGCCCAGGATGCCCTGCGTATGCAGTTGTGACAGCGCCCGCGACACGGTTTCGAGGGTGAGGCCCAGGTAATCACCGATATCGCGGCGGCACATCGGGAGCGCCATCATGCCGGCCACGGCCAGGCGGCGATCCATCTCCAGAAGGAATGTGGCGACCCGCTCCATCGCGGTCTTGCGCCCGAGCAAGAGCATATGGTCTTCGGCATGGCGGAGTTCGCCGGCAGTCATCGCCCACAGCTTGCGGGCGACCTGGACGTCAACGCCCGCCGCATGTTCGAGGCTCTTCCGCTTCACCAGGCGCACGGTAGTGTCGATGATGGCTTCGGCCGCCAACCGGTGGACGGCGCCGGACTCAAGCCCGAACACGTCGCCTGGGAGGTGGAAGGTGCCGATTTGCCGGCGTCCGTCCGAGAGCAATTTGTAGGTGCGCACAGCACCCGAAACGACCTGATAGACATATTCCGCCGGTTCGTCCTCGCCGTAAATTTCCTCGTCCTTCCGGTAGGTGAACTCGCTCGCAACCAGCCCGGCATGCCCGGTCACGGAGGCAAACGGATCGGTGGAGGCGGGAGCAACGGCCGGTACCTTGTTGCCGATTACAACGGTGTTCAGCGGATTGAGCGAGGTGTTCAACATTGACCATCTCCTGTGCGGCGGATGGTCATTTCGTACCGGTTAACGTTTCGGCTGAATATTTAGTGCGGTATCTTAAGGTGGTTTACCTACGTAGATTCCCGGAGGTCAGAACAAGAAGAGACGGCAAGAACAGACGGCAACAAGAGCGAGTGGCGGCAAAATTCGCCCGAAAAGCCCGTCATGCGCTGGGGCGATGCTCGTCGATGGCACCCCGGATCTGCTTGACGAGGCTGTCCTCCAGGAGCGGCTTGCGCATCACATGCTCAACGCCTGCGGCGGCGGCCCGCGCCGCAATGTCCTTGTCGGGGTAGCCGGTAATGAGCACCACGGGCGTATCGATTCCCCGGGTCCGCAGCTGTTTCACCAGCTCGATACCGTTGATGTCGGGCATCTTGTAGTCGATGACGAAACAGTCGACGCCGTCCGCAGCGGACATGCCCAGAAGCGCGACACCGCTCCGGAAAGTCCGGACGGCAAAGCCGTCCGTCTCCAGAAGAAAGCGCAGCGAGCCAAGCACGCCGACATCGTCGTCAACCACGTAGATCGTTGGCTTGGCGGCGGTCGGGGTCACAGCCTTTGCAGTTTGTGAGCCGATCGAAATCATGGCGTTTATGTAGCAGGGATGACAACAGGGGCGTTGATGTAGCTCAATCCTTCAGTAGGCCGGCGCGCATCGCCAGCCGGACCAGCTCCGACAGGCTGTTCGCCTGCATCTTGGTCATCACATTGGCGCGGTAGACCTCGATGGTGCGGGGGCTGATGTCGTATTCCCGGGCGATCAGCTTGTTGGAAAGTCCGGCGATCAATCCTTCCATCACCTGGCGTTCGCGCGGGCTCAAGGTGGCGATGCGGGCGGCGATTTCCTGCGTGAGCGCCTCGTTCCTGGCTGCCGGCTCGGCCTGCCGCAGCGCTGCATCGATCATGGCGATCAGCCGATCGTCCTCGAACGGCTTTTCCAGGAAGTCCACCGCACCGAGTTTCATGGCTTCGACCGCCAGCGGCACGTCACCATGCCCAGTCATGATCAGCACCGGAAAGGCGCTGTGATCGGCCTTCACGCGCTTCAATAGCTCGATGCCGTCGAGTCCGGGCATGCGCACGTCCGAAAGGATGCATCCGAATTCAAGCTTCGGCAGCGTTTCGAGGAAGTTTATCCCGGTCTCGAACAGCGAAACGTCGAAGCCTGCGGAATCCAGCAGGAAGTTCAGCGATTCGCGCATCGCCTCGTCGTCGTCGATGACGTAGACCTTTCCCTTGGCAGACATCTCTCAACTCTCGTTATCGGCCGCCGGCAACGTGAAGCGGAAGGTTGCGCCCCCGGCCGCGTTGTTTTCGGCCCACATCCGCCCGCCATGGGCCTCGATGATCGAACGGCTGATGGAGAGGCCGACCCCCATGCCCGTTTCCTTGGTCGTGAAAAAGGTTTGGAACAGGTTCGGCAGCACGTCCTCCGCGAAGCCGGGGCCGGTGTCGGATACCTCGACCTCGATCATGTCGTCCCCCACCTTGCGGTTGATCGCCACCAACTCCCGCCGCTCCGAGTGCGCCATGGCTTCGAGCGCGTTGCGGAACAGATTGACCAGCACCTGCTGAATCTGGACGCGGTCCGCCAGCACCAGGTCGGCCTCCGGGTTCAGATTGAAGCGCAGCTGCACGTTTTGCTCGCGCGCTCCGGCAAGCCCGAGCGCTCCCGCTTCCTCGATCAGCTTGGACAGGCTTTCCACCCGCTTCTCCGATTCGCCGCGCGATACGAAATCGCGCAAACGGCGGATGATCTGGCCTGCGCGCAGCGCCTGTTCGGCCGCGCGATCCATAGCGGTTTCGATCTTGGCCGCATTAGGATCACTACTGCCTTCGAGCAGGCGGCGCGAGCCTTTCATGTAATTGCTGATGGCGGCGAGCGGCTGGTTGAGTTCGTGGGCGAGCGCAGACGCCATTTCGCCCATCGCGCTCAAGCGCGAAATATGGACCAGTTCGGATTGCAGCTGTTGCAGCCGCGCCTGGGTCTGTTGATGCTCGGTGAGGTCGCGGACGAAGCCGGTGAAATAGGGCTCTCCGGCCGATTGCATCTCCCCGACCGACAGGTGCATCGGGAAGGTCGTTCCATCCTTGCGCTTGCCGGTCACGATCCGGCCGATACCGATGATGTGCCGTTCGCCGCTCGATCGGTAGCGCGAAATGTAGCCGTCGTGGCGCGTCCGATCCGGCTCGGGCATCAGAATCTTGACGTTCTGCCCGATCGCCTCGTGCTCGGTGTAGCCGAACAGCCGTTCAGCCGCGTTGCTGAAGAATTGCATGATGCCGCGGCTGTTGATCACGATCATCGCATCGGGAACGGTATCGAGGATCGAGCGCAGGTGGCTTTCCCTGGTGCGCAGCGCTTCCTCGAGCAGCTTCACCTCGCCGATATCAAGAAGGATCCCGCTGATGTGATGCGCAACGCCTGCATCGTCCTTCACCAGCCCGCCGCGGGCGCGAATCCATTGGATGCGTCCGCCGGCGAGAGGAATCTTGAAGGACACGTCGAGATTGCCCTGTCCGTCGGCAACGCGTTTGATGGCCGCATCGAGGCGGTCGCGGTCGGGCGGTTCGAGCAGGGATAGAAACAGCTCGTAGGTCACGGGCCGGTCGGGAGAAATGCCGAACAGACTGCGTGCGGTTTCGGACCATTCGAGCTCGTGCGTGGAAAGATCCAGATCCCAGGTGCCGACGCCGAATCCTTCGATCCGGAGCCGATAGTGCTCGTCGCCGAGCGCGTCGTCTTTGGAAGGGCGGGTCAGGCCGGTCACGTCCACGCTTTCAGTCCCAGTCTCGTTGCTCACCAAGCTCTATATAATAAGGAGCAAATCCGGCCGCTCATCCTTTAGCAAGGTCCAACCCTCCGCGTCCGGCCGCCTCTTACCCCGCTACCGATCCCGCAATTTCGCCCATGGGCGGTTCCGGCGCAAGTTCCGCGTGTACCCTGGTCCCTTAATTTTGGCTCGACCGTCCCGCCTCAGGGATATTCCGGAGTTTCAGGCCGGTTTGATCTAACTCATCCTGTTCGTCGTTGTCGCGCCTAGAAGCGGCCCGTGACCCCTAGTGGAGAGCCCGATGACAATTGCGACCGTTATGGTTTGCCTGGCGCTTGATCAGCCCAATCAGAACCGGCTGGTGATTGCGGCCCAACTTGCCGAGCGGGTTGGCGCGGGGCTGGTCGGGATTGCTGCCGCGCAGTTCGCACCGCCGCTCTATTTCACCGACGGCGAGTTTGCGCAGAAGCTGATCGAGGAGGGCGAGGCGGCCGTCAAGGCGCGGCTTGCCGAGCTGCAGGCGCAGTTTTGCCAATTGTCCAAGGATCGCGCGGGCTCTGCCGAGTGGCGCAGCGCGGTCGATTTTCCCGGGCGCTTCATCGCGCAGGAGGCGCGCTGTGCGGACATTATCGTCAGCGGCGGTCATAGTCCGGCCTTTTCCGACGCCTTTGCGCTCGCAAGTCCCAAGGATCTGGTGATGCAGTCCGGAAGGCCCCTGTTGGTGGTCCCGGATGCGGTCGACTGGCTTGATCTCCGCAGCGTGCTCGTGGCCTGGAAGGATACGCCGGAAGCGAGGCGTGCAGTTGCCGATGCGGTCCC
>JBLMWS010000269.1:0-9062 GCA_050257355.1 Gemmatimonas sp. | reverse complement strand
CCGGTTCCATTAAGGTGCGCCGGCGCGCACCCACACACACGGAGGACTTTGCATGCGCAAACTGATCATCGCTACCGCCGCCCTCGCCTTTGTCTCCTCAACGGCTCTCGCTCCCTCGATTGCGTTCGCCCAGGATAAGGGGGCCGCGGCCAGCACCGACACCACCAAGGCTGCTCCCAGCAAGATGAGCAAGAAGAAGATGATGAAGAAGAAGAAATCGGCGAAGAAGTCCAGCGCCAACACCATGAAGAAGCAGTGACAGCACCAGTCACCGACGATGTGGCCGCCTCTCGCAGGCGGCCTTTTCGTTTGGAATTGGAGCCGCGACAGGCTTCCGGCTACGAGCGGCCTAAAGCGCGACGAGATTGGGTTGAGTCGCTATCGCGCTTTAGCTCTTTGATTGAGCATGATCTCCGCGCAAACGCTTTGCGTTTGTCGCGAGGGAAAACCGCTCCACACTTTTCCGGATCATGCTCCTAGGCCATCCTCCGTCAGGCGCGCGGCGAGCCAGGCGGTCAGCGCGGGCTCGATCACGCCCCCGACATAGACTTCGCTGGCGCAGACATGCTTTCGCGCCAGGATCAAAAGCACGCCGCTCCAGTAGGCGAACCAGATATGCGGGTCGGTCATCGCCTTCAGCTTGTGCTGATCGTGTTCGAGCGGCTGGTGATTGGACGCCGTCCTGACCTCGATCGCGAGCAGATTGTTGGGGACCTCGCGCTGGTGCACGACGATATCCGGATAGATCGACTTGCCCAGCGCGTCATCGGTAGAGACAATCGTCCCGCGGGGCAGGCGCAGGGTGCGCTCACCCAACTGGTTGTAATCGCAATCGACCTGCCAGCCCGGAAACTGCCTTTCGAGATGGACGGCGAGCCGATGCGTCAGCGCGCGCTCGCCGGCATCCCTCTCGAGCAGGAATGTCTCCCGCGCGTAGAAGTCGCCAAGCGCGCTGACGAGTTTGTTCAGCTCGGCCTGCATCCTGACTCCAGCCAACACGCATCATAGCGGAAACAGATGCATCGTAGCAAAAAGCCGCCTCTCGGCGGCTTTTCAAGCGCACTCACATCTGCACTTCGATCAAGCGCGGACCCGGCTCGCGGATCGCCTCCTCCAACGCCTTGTTGAGTTCGTCGGCGGTCGTCACGCTGCGGCCAGGGACGCCCATGCCCCTGGCGAGCGCGACGAAATCGAGCGTCGGCCGGTCGAGCTTGAGCATGTCCTGCGCGCGCTTGCCGGGCTCGCCGGCGCCGACGCCGTCGAACTCGCCGCGCAGGATCTGATAGATGCGGTTGGCGAACACGACGGTGACGACGTCCAGCCCCTCGCGGGCCTGGGTCCATAGCGACTGGATGGTGTACATCGCGCTGCCGTCGCCGACCATGCAGATCACCTTGCGGTCCGGACAGGCGATCGCGGCACCGGTCGCAATTGGCGTCGAGAAACCGATCGATCCGCCCATGTTCTGCAGCCAGTCGTGCGGGGCGGCGGCGGCTGTCGGCGGGAAGAAGCCGCGGCCGGTGGTGATGGATTCATCGACCATGATGGCGTTTTCGGGGATCGCGCAGGCGATCGCCTGGGCGATCGAGGTCAGCGTCAGTGCGCCGGTCGGTTTGGCGAGCTCGGCGAGCTTTTGCGGCTTGACATCATGCGGTGTGGCGTGAAGCGCATGCGCGAGCGCTTCCAGTGCCGCCACCGAGTTTTCGCCCCAGGCGGTCATGCGATGCACCTCGCAGCCCTCCGGCTTGAGCATGCTCGGCTTGTTCGGATAGGCGAAGAAGGCGACGGGATCGTTGGCCTCGACCAACACGATGTGCTTGAAGCCCTTGAGAATCGGCAGCGCCTGCTCGATCACGTAAGGGATGCGATCGATCGAGAAACGGCCACGCCCGCGCGCCATCCGCGGGTGATAGGTCTGGCCCATCACCTTGCAGCCGCTTTTGCCGGCAATCTGCTGCGCGAGCGCAAGCCCATGCTCGGTGAGCGCGCTGCCGGTAACGAGCAAAAGCGTGTGCGCGCCATCACCGTGTAGAATCCGGGCTGCGTGCTCCACGGCCGCCGGCGAATAGCTGACGCGCTGGGTGTCCTCGGGCACCTGTGCGATGCCGTCCGCTTCGTTCCAGGCGGTGTCGGCGGGCAGGATCAGCGTCGCGATCTGCGGCGGCGAGCTCTTGGCGGCAGCGATCGCCGCAGCGCCGTCGGCCGCTACCGATTTCGCGTCCGGCGAGGTGCGTACCCAGGCCGACATCGGCCGCGCCAGCCCTTCGATATCCGAGGTCAGCGGGGCATTGTAACCGACGTGGTAGGTCGCGTGCTGGCCGACGATGTTGACGATGCCGGAATGGGCCTTCTTGGCGTTGTGCAGATTGGCAAGGCCATTGGCGAGACCGGGACCGAGATGCAACAGCGTCGAAGCCGGCTTGCCCTTCATGCGGAAATAGCCGTCCGCCGCCCCGGTCACCACGCCCTCGAACAGGCCGAGCACGCAGCGCATGCCCTCCACCCGGTCGAGCGCCGCGACGAAATGCATTTCGGAGGTGCCCGGATTGGTGAAACAGACGTCAACCCCGCCTGCCACCAGCGTTCTGACCAGACTTTCCGCACCGTTCATTCGTTCCACTCCCGCTCGCGAGCCGCCCTGTCGAATAGCCTCGACGATCAATCATTGTTCCGGGCTTTCGTCAAAGGGGGCGCGGACATTGCAGCCCGTCGCCCGCGAGGTGATACTTGCCGGATGATGGTGTAAAATCGGTAACGGCAATCTGCGATACTTCCGCGCCTCGCAGCGCGGTAGCTTGCGGAAGACGAGCGGTTGTGGCCTGTTTCGCGGGTTGGACTTTTCAAGGGGGCGAGTGATGCGGGTTCCTATCGGCATCGTTGCGGCGCTGCTCTTGGCGGCGACCAGCCAGGCTCAGGCGCAGTGGTTCGATTCGCGCGGCATCATGAGCGGCGGACCGAGCTTTTTCGGCGGCGGTGCGGGCCCGATCCCGCGCGAGACGGTATACTACCCGGTCAATTACGCGCCGGGCACCATCGTCATCAACACCCGCGAGCGGCGGCTGTATCTGGTACTGGGAAACGGCCAGGCGCTGCGCTACGGCATCGGGGTCGGCCGCGACGGCTTTCGCTGGAGCGGGGTGCACCGCGTCTCCGCCAAGAAGGAATGGCCGAGTTGGACACCGCCGAGGCAGATGCTGGCGCGCCGGCCCGACCTGCCGCGCTACATGAAAGGCGGCATCGAGAATCCGCTCGGCGCCCGCGCGCTCTATCTCGGCTCCACGCTCTACCGCATTCACGGCTCCAATGAACCGGAAACCATCGGCCATGCGGTGTCCTCCGGGTGTTTCCGCATGACCAATGAGGACGTGGTCGACCTCTATAACCGCGTCTCCGTCGGCGCCACGGTGATCGTGAAGAACTGATCGCGCATCGCCGGGGTGCCTTGCGCACCGACAAGGCTTGCGGCAGCGTTAGTCCGATCATGACCGGGTTTCTTCGTCTCTTGCGTGCGCCGCGCCTCGCGGCTGTGCTGATCGGGCTCGTTGCCGCCGCGCCTTCGGTGCATGCAGCCGAGAACGCCACCGTCGCCGCCAAGAAGCGCAGCGAACGAACCAGCTTCACGGACCAAGAAATCGCCGAGGGATTTCTCAAGACGGCGTTCGGCGCCGAATTTCAACTGGCGGGCCGCGTCGACCGCATCCGCAAATATGCCGGCCCGGTGCGGGTGTTCGCGGAAGGCGTGAACAAGAAGCGCAAGGCCCAACTGCGGCAGGTCGTTGCCGACATCGCGGCCCACATTCAGCATCTCGACATCGCGATGGCCGACAACCGGGAAAGCGCCACGATCGAGGTGCACCTGATGCGCGATCACGATCTTTACCGCACGGTCGACCGCCTCTACGGTAGCGAGCGCGCCCGCGAGATCAAGACCTCGCTCGACCCGCAGTGCCTCTCGGGCTTCCGCAAGAACGACCGATACGAGATCGAGCATTCCGATGTGATCCTCACCGTCGATGCCGGCGATTTCACGTTTCTCGACTGTGCCTATGAAGAACTCCTGCAGTCGCTCGGGCCGATCAACGACACCGATACCGATCCGTGGACCATGTTCAACGATCGGGTGACCATGGGATTCTTCGACGTCTACGACCAATATATTCTCAACCTGCTTTACGACCCGCGCATCAAGCCCGGCATGACCGTCGAGGAGGTCAAGGCGGTCCTGCCCGAGGCGCTGGCGGATGTGCGAGCCTGGGTCCGCAAGATCAACAGCTTGCCGGAATAATGCGGCGGCTGCATCGCTGCGGATCGCGTGACTCCGGCAATCTACGAGGCGTGCAGCCGCCGTCCGCGATGCAAGAAATATGGCAGCGATAGGGCATACAACCCTCTTGCTTTCTTAAGCAAAACGAAACAGTATAGTTCTATTAGTCCCTTGACTGCCGGACTCGAATCCGCCCGGCCCCCCGTCAGAGCGGTTCGAGTCCGGAATCTTTTCGGCGGCGGCGATCCCTCGCTGGATCGCGGCGCCCGCCGGCCCTGCAGAGATGCGCGTAGCGACGATGAGTTTTCGCCAGGTTCGGTTTGCCGCCGCCATCTGCGCTGTTGCGCTTACCTTGGCCGCTTGTGCCTCGCTGCCGCGCACCCCCTACACCGCCTCCGAGGCAGCCACCTCCCAAGTACTCAATCTCGACGGCTTGCGGCGATACACGGACGAACCGGTCTCGAGATTCGTCGACGATAAAGCAGGTCCCGCAACGACCCAGACCTATCTCGCGCTTTCGGGCGGCGGCTCCGACGGAGCCTATGGCGCGGGCGTCCTCAACGGCTGGACGGCTGCGGGCAACCGGCCCACCTTCACCATCGTCTCCGGTGTGAGTACGGGCGCCCTGATCGCCCCCTTCGCCTTCCTCGGCCCGCAATATGACGGCACGCTGCGGGAGGTCTACACCAGCGGGATTGCGGAAAGCATCCTCGAAAGTCCCAAGATCTTCCAGGCGCTGTTCGGATCCGGCCTGTTCGGCAATGCACGGCTGCGCGAACTGGTGGCCCGCTACGTCGGACCGGACATGCTCGCCGCCATCGCTCGCGAGCACGCCAAGGGCAGGCAATTGCTCGTCGTCACCACCGATCTCGACACCCAGCGCACCGCGATCTGGGACATGGGAAAGATCGCCGAGATCGGCTCGCCAGAGGCGCTCAACCTGTTTCGGGACGTGATTGCGGCGTCCGCCAGCATTCCGCTGGTGTTTCCGCCGATCCTGATCCAGGCCGAGGCGCAGGGCCGGCGGTTTCAGGAAATGCATGTCGACGGCGGCGTGACCGCCCCGGTCCTGACGCTGCCGGACGCGCTGCTGTTTCGGGGCCATGCCCTGCCGAAGGGACGTCGGCTGAACATCTACATTCTGGTCAACAACAAGATCGAAAGGGATTTTGAGGTCGTCCCCGACGGCACCGTCGATGTCGTTTCACGCAGCATCGGCGTGATCACGAAGACACAAACGCGCGCGATCGTGCTTTCGACCTACGAATTCGCCCGACGCAATCACGTCGGCTTCAACCTGTCGTATATCGGACGCGACTACCCGTCGTCCGGTTCGTCCGGCTTCGACACAGCCTACATGCGTGCGCTTTATCAGTACGGTTATGAAAAGGCGGCGAGCGGCCAGGCCTGGACCGCGACGCCGCCGTAGCCAACTGATCAATTGAGCCGGAACCCGCTCACACGGTCTTTTCAAACAGCTCCCGCCCGATCAGCATCCGCCGGATTTCGCTGGTGCCGGCCCCGATCTCGTAGAGCTTGGCATCCCGCAACAGCCGTCCGGTCGGGTAATCGTTGATGTAGCCGTTGCCGCCGAGCAGCTGGATCGCATCCAGCGCGCACTGAGTGGCCTTCTCGGCGGCATAGAGGATCGCACCCGCCGCATCTTCGCGCGTGGTCTCGCCGCGGTCGCAGGCCTTTGCCACCGCATAGACATAGGCGCGCGAGGCGTTCATCGTGGTGTACATGTCGGCGAGCTTGCCCTGCACCAGCTGGAAAGCGCCGATCGGCTGGCCGAACTGCTTGCGCTCATGCACGTAAGGCAGCACCACGTCCATGCAGGCCTGCATGATGCCGATCGGTCCCGCCGCCAGCACGGCGCGCTCATAATCGAGGCCCGACATCAAGACGTTGACGCCGCGGCCGACCTCGCCGAGCACGTTTTCCTCCGGCACCTCGCAATTGTCGAACACCAGTTCGCCGGTATCGGAGCCGCGCATCCCGAGCTTGTCGAGCTTCTGCGCGGTGGAAAATCCCTTCATGCCCTTCTCGATGATGAAGGCGGTGATGCCGCGCGGACCGGCATTCGGATCGGTCTTGGCGTAGACTACGAGCGTCTCGGCAATCGGCCCGTTGGTGATCCACATCTTGGAGCCGTTCAGCACATAACGGTCGCCCTTCTTCTCGGCTCGCGTCGTCATCGACACCACGTCGGAGCCGGCGTTCGGCTCGGACATCGCGAGCGAGCCGACATGCTCGCCCGAAATCAGCTTCGGCAGATATTTGCGCTTCTGCGCCTCGCTGCCGTTACGGCGGAGCTGGTTGACGCAGAGGTTGGAATGGGCGCCATAGGAAAGACCGACCGACGCAGAGGCGCGCGAAATCTCCTCCAGCGCCACGCAATGTTCGAGATAGCCGAGCCCCGAACCGCCGTAGTCCTCCTCCACCGTGATCCCGTGCAGGCCGAGCGCACCCAGTTTCGGCCAGAGGTCGCGCGGAAACTGGTTGGTCTTGTCGATCTCGGCCGCGCGCGGGGCGATCTCGTTGCTGGCAAAATCATGCACGGTCTCGCGAATCGCATCCGCGGTCTCGCCGAGATCGAAGTTGAAGGTCCGGTATGCGTTGGGGATCATGATCCAGCTGCCTCTCGAGCCAATTCGTCAAGCGTTGCCACAGGCTTATTCTCTGGCCGGGCTGTTGTCACGGGCTGAAATTCCACGGCGTGGCATGACCGGGCAGCGCCTAAACACAACCCGCTTGCGGCCAAATGCAGCTTGCCCCGGACCAGGCAACGGGATGTAATCCGCGCCCACATACCGCCCCTTCAGAGCGGCGGACGAACATGACGAATGAAGAGGGAGCCGGCCATGCACGGGACGATCGACGTCGCTCAGACCACGAGCCTGGACGCGGCGCGTGAACGCGCGCTGTCGCTGCCGCTAGACAAGTTCGACCCCGGCGACCCCGAGCTGTTCCGCGCCGACACGCACTGGCCCTATTTCGACCGGCTGCGCAAGGAAGAGCCGGTGCACTACTGCAAGGAGAGCATGTTCGGCCCGTACTGGTCGGTGACCAGATACAGCGACATCATGGATATCGAGACCAACCATACGGTGTTCTCGTCCGCCTCCGCGCTCGGCGGCATCACGATCCGGGACGTCGCCCCGGATCTCCGCCGCGAAAGCTTTATCACCATGGATCCCCCGCGCCACAGCGCGCAGCGCAAGACCGTGGCGCCAATGTTCACGCCGACCCATCTCGACGAGCTTGCAATCAACATCCGCAAGCGCTCCGCCGAGTGCCTGGACAGCCTGCCCGTGGGCGAGGTGTTCGACTGGGTCGATCGCGTCTCGATCGAGCTGACCACGCAGATGCTTGCGGTGCTGTTCGACTTTCCGTGGGAGGACCGCCGCAAGCTGACCCGCTGGTCCGATATCGCCACCACGATTCCGGGCCCCGGCGGCCTGGTGGAGACCGACGAGCAGCGGCTCGCCGAGCTCGGCGAATGTGCGGCGTATTTCTCCGAGCTCTGGAAGGAGCGCATCAAGGGGCCGCCGAAGAGCGACTTGTTGTCGATGATGGCGCATGGCGAGGCCACGCGCGACATGGACCCGAAGAACTTCCTCGGCAATTTGATCCTGCTGATCGTCGGCGGCAACGACACCACCCGCAACACCATGTCGGGCTCGATCTATGCGCTGAACCGGAATCCGCACGAGTACCGGAAGCTGCGCGACAATCCGGCCCTGATCGACAGTTTCGTGCCCGAAGTGATCCGCTGGCAGACCCCGCTCGCCCATATGCGGCGCACCGCGCTCGAGGACATCGAGTTTCGCGGCAAGACGATCAAGAAAGGCGACAAGGTCGTAATGTGGTACGTCTCCGGCAACCGCGACGAAAATGCGATCGATCGGCCCTACGACTTCATCATCGACCGCGCCCGGCCGCGGCAGCATCTGTCGTTCGGCTTCGGCATTCACCGCTGCGTCGGCTTGCGGCTTGCGGAATTGCAGCTCAAGATCATCTGGGAAGAAATTCTCAAGCGCTTCGAGACAATCGACGTGATGGGCGAGCCCAAGCGGGTCTATTCGAGTTTTGTGAAGGGCTACGAGACCCTGCCGGTTCGCATCGCCGCGTGACAAGCAACGACGACAGGACCGACCGATGAACGTGCAGGCTCCGATCAACCTCGACAAGGCCGAGCGCCTGCGTTTGGCGCGCGAACAGGCTTACGCGACGCCGCTCAAGGATTTTCATCCCGGCGCGCCGCGCCTGTTCCAGAGCGACGCGCTGTGGCCGTGGTTCGAGCGCCTGCGCAAGGAAGAGCCGGTGCATTACTGCACCAATGCGCCGATCGAACCCTATTGGTCGGTCGTCAAGTACAACGACATCATGCATGTCGATACCAACCACGGCATCTTCTCCTCCGATGCCAGGCTCGGCGGCATTTCGATCAAAGATGCGCCACCCGGCTACGACTGGCCGAGCTTCATCGCGATGGACCAGCCGAAACACGCCGAGCAGCGCAAGACCGTGTCGCCGATGTTCACGCCCGCGCATCTCGACGAGCTTGCGGTGCTGATCCGGCAGCGTTCGGCGAGAGTTCTGGACGGCCTGCCGCGCAACGAGACCTTCAATTGGGTCGAGAAGGTATCGATCGAGCTGACCACGCAGATGCTGGCGACGCTGTTCGATTTCCCGTTCGAGGAACGGCGCAAGCTGACGCGCTGGTCGGACGTCTCCACCGCCCTGCCCAAGAGCGGCATCGTCGACTCGCCCGAACAGCGCCGCCGGGAAATGG
>JBLMWS010000268.1:0-7146 GCA_050257355.1 Gemmatimonas sp. | reverse complement strand
TGCGTCATGTGTGTCTGCACTCATCGTGAGGACTGCTTTCGGCGACGGTTCGCGTTACCTCCCTGTCCACACCGGCTTGCGCTTGTCGCCGAACGCTTTCAGCCCTTCCTTGGCATCTTCGGTCATGGCGAGAAGCGCGATCTGGCTTTCGGTGTAGGCGATGCTTTCATCGAAGGACATCGAAGCGATCGCGCGCATCGCATATTTGCCGCGCCGGATGGCAGTCGGAGACTTGTCGACGATGCGGCCGATCAGCCAATCGACCTTGGCGTCGAGCTCGGCGGCGGGCACTACGTGGTTGAGCAAGCCAGCGGCCAGGGCCGCCGCCGCGTCGAACGGCTCGCCGGTGAGCGCCCATTCGTTCACCAGCCTTGGCGGCACCATCCGTTGCAGGAGGCTCATCACCTGCATGGGAAACACACCGACCTTGACCTCCGGAAGGCCGAAGATCGCGTGATCGGCGGCAACTGCCATGTCGGTCATGCACAGAAGCCCCATGCCGCCGGCCATGCAAACGCCGCCGACACGGGCGATGGCGGGCTTGGTCGCGTTCTGCGACAGCCTGAGCAGATCGGCGTAATCGACATTGGGCCTGGAAAAATCCATCGAAAACGCGGCGCCCGAATTCTGCAGGTCGGCGCCGGCGCAAAATGCCTTCTCGCCAGTGCCGGTCAGCACGATGACGCGGATCTCGCTGTCCTCATGGGCCTCGCGATAGCCCTTGCCGATGCCGGTAATGACCTCGCCGTTGAGCGCATTGCGTTTGTCCGGCCGGTTGATCGTGATCCAGAACGAATTGCCGCGCTTTTCCAGAATGACGCTGTCGTTTCCGCTCATGCCGATTACCTGCTTGCCTGTTCCTCGTGCGACCATTTGCGACGGCAGCGTAGCCGGCCGCAAGGGCCGTCATCTTGCGTCAGGCCCCTCACGCACCTGCCGCACGCCGCGAATAGTCGCGGGCGGGATCACGGCATTGGGAAAAGACGTGAAGTGGGCGCCGGACCGCTGCTCGGGAACCGGCCGGCCTGTTGCAGGAGAGCCGCGCTTGGCGAGAAAGTGAGACCAGCGGAACGCTGCTCTATTGCGGATGCGAATGGGGGAATCCTATACCGTCTAAGAACGTTCCCGCGGTCGGCAGAGGCATCCATGACATCGAATAGCAATGTGGCGCATCACGGCGGCTTTTCGCAGTTTTCCGCACCCGGTCTTGGTTGGTCGGGCCTGGGTTGGTTGAAGCTCGCGGCGACCGCCCTGCTCCTGCTGGCGATGCCGATGGCATCTGCGCGGGTTCATGCCGCTCCGGCCGCCCCGCCCAGCGCCCATGTCTACCTTATGCGGGGCGTGCTCAATATCTTCTCGCTGGGTCTGGACCAGATCGCGGCGCGGCTGCAGCAGCAGGGGATTGCGGCGAGCGTGCACAACCACATGCTCTGGGCCTCGGTCGCCGATGATGCCGCCGCCGAGTACCACAGCGGGCGCGCCAAGGTGATCATCCTGGTTGGCCATTCCTCGGGCGCGACCTGCCTGCCGGACATGGTGGAACGGCTGACCGCGGAAGGCGTGCCGGTGAAGCTCGCAATCGGACTGGATTCGGTCTTCCATACCAGCCTGTCCGGACGGGTCGGGAAATACATCAACTTCTATGTCGCCAACGGCGCCGGCACCCGGGTCGAAAAGACCAGGAATCTCCAGGGAACGCTCGAGAACGTGGACGTCGAGAACGTGCCGGGCGTCGGTCATCTCACGATCGACAAGAACGCGGTGATGCAGGAGAAGGTGATCGCGGCCATCGATGCCGCAGTGGCGAGCGGTCCGGGCCGCACTCCTGCGGTCAGGCCGGTTGCGCACAAGCCGTCGCCCGGCCTCGCGCGGCAGGTCCCCGGGGCCAAACGCGCCGCTGCGGCGAACTGATTGCGAGCCGTCTCCGGACCCCTGTGAGCCGGGGCCTTGGAGGCGCCTCAAATTCCGCCCATTCGTTTGCGATGCAATGAAGATGCGCCCGGAAGCGGCGCGCCTTGGTGCCAGCGGCGCCAATAGCGGCGAATGTGGGGTGCCGTGAGAGCAGGACAGCGAAGCCTGAAGCGGATTGCGAGCCTTTTGGGCGTGGGGTTGCTGGCCTGCCTGTTCGGCACCGGCCTCCATGAGGTAGCCGCCGGCCCGATCAGACAGGCCCTGGCACAAAGCGCGTCTGGACGGCCGCAGATGCAGGCGAGAGGCACGCCTGCGGCGGCCGCGTCCGTCGCGCCCGCCGGAAGCGAACCAGCGGCAGTGGCGCCCCATCCGCAGGTTTATCTGTTCCGCGGCGCGCTGGGGCCGATTTTCTCGACCGGCATGGACCGCCTCGCGGAGCAAATCGTGCGCGCGGGCATACCGGCGAGGACTTATGAGTTTACGCTTTGCCCGCTTATCGCTTCGATGGCAGTCGATAAATACCGACAGGATCCCGCGCCGATCGTCCTGATTGGGCATTCCATGGGGGGACGCTGCGCCCTGCAATTCTCCGAAAAGCTGCAGGAAGAAGGCATCCCCGTCAGCCTGCTGGTGACGATCGATCCGGCCCATTTGAGCCCTGACGTTCCTGCCAATGTCCAGCGCTACATCAACATTTTTCTTTCGAAGAACGTGCTCGGCGGCGGCGATATCAAGCCGGTGGCGGGTTTTCCCGGTCACTATGCAAGCTACGACGTGCAGCAACACGACGAAATCTCGCACATCACCATCGACAAGGTGGATACCATCCATGAGCAGCTGCTGACCAAGATCCTGCAGCTCTCGGCGACCCCAGCCGAAACGGGCGACGAGATCTTGCCGCTTCGCTATGCTGTTCCGGCCAAGGAGGACATCGTGCTGTGGGATAGCGGCATGGCGGTCACGGCGCGTCCGGGCGACACGCTACAGACGCTTGCCTCGCAGTATCACCTGCCCTTGTGGTCGCTGACCCAGGTCAATCCGATGCCGGACACCATGCCGCTTGTCCCCGGTCAGCGGGTCACCGTACCCCGCCATCTCGAGCCGCCGCTCGCGACCGCGGCCGCGCCGATGTCGTCAGGCCATCGATGATGTCGCCACGCGGCCGATTATGACCCGCGAAGAAAGGGCACGATCATCGGGACGCGGCGGCTGTAGTTGCGATACGCCTCCTGCCCGAGTTCGACCGAAAGAAATCCTTCCTCCATCCGCGCCTTCTGCCATTCGCCAAACGACACGAACAGCGCACCTAACAGCGCGGGCCAAGTCGCAACCGCGATACCGGTCGCGAGAATGCCGATGATGAGACCGGTATAGATCGGATGGCGGACGATACCGTAAGGCCCGGTATCGATGATGTGGTGCCCTTCCTTGTGGGTAATGGCGTTGGACCAGAAGCGTCCGAGATGGATCCGCGCCCACCACGTGAAGGAGATGCCGAGCAAGGTTACGACGGCAAGTGCATATGTGCCGACAGCACCCGGATGATACAATGGCTCTGCTCCAAGAGCCCGCGCCGTCAGTGGCATCAAGAAGATCGCTCCGATCAGAATCGGCAGCCGATAGACCCAGGAATCCCAGGTCCGTACATGGCTTTTGGTCCGACCCGACCAGAATGATGCCACGACCCAGCTCACGACCCAAGCGAACCAAATCAGCGACAGCAATTTGGTGGGCCAGGTGACGATCCAGCCGCTCAGCAGCGCATCGCTGATATTACCCAAACTGCTAAGCATGCTTCAAAACCTTACTCACGGGTGCACCCATCATGCGCGCGATCGTCTCATGCAACACCGGCTCGATCGGACGGGGCGCATAACCGAGTTCGCGCCGGGCCTTCTCGATCGAGAGCGCGCTCGCCCGCCGAGCGATGCGGACCCCCTCGACGGTTGCAGCAGGGCTACGGCGGGTGACGTAATTGGCGTTGAATTCTATCACGGAGGCGGCGATCTCCGCGAGACGACCCGGTATTGGAACGAACAATTTGCGACGTCCGCTAATCGCTCCCATGAGGGCAAGAACCTGGCCCAGCGGAATGGAATCGCCGCCCAGGACGTAGCGGTTCCCGACCCGGCCCTTGTCCATGGCAAGAATGAGGCCCAACGCGACGTCGCGCACGTCGACCAGATTCACAATGAAATCGAGATAGAGCCGCATCGGGCCGCCGCCGAGAAAATGCCGCAGCATTGCCGTCGGCGGCGTGTGGTTGTGATCATGTGTGCCGATGGGCATGGTCGGGCAGCCCACGACGACCGGAAAACCGGATGCCGCTGCCTGCAGCGCCAGTCGATCGGCCAGCATCTTCGATCGCGTGTAAGGACCTGGCATCTCGTGAACCGAGAGTTCCGCATCCTCTGCTGCGGGCTGATCCGGATTGGAACTGCGGAACAAAATCGACTCGGTCGAGCAGTGCAGAAAACGAGCGACGTCGCGCTTGCGTGCGGCGGCGAGCACATTTTCCGTTCCCTTGAAATTGATGGCATAGAACTCGTCGCGATCGCGCTTCCACATGCCGGGATGACCGGCCAAGTGATAGACCTCGCCTACATCGCGCAAGACGTCGCGCACGAGCCCCTGGTCGAGCACCGAGCCCTCGACATAGTCGACACCAGGCATCGGGCGGGTGGGCAGACGAACGTCGAGCACGCGCACCTGTCGACCGGCGCCGACAAGCTCCGATACCAGATGCTGACCGATGAAGCCGCTGCCGCCGGTGACGAGAATGCGTGTCATATATACGGGTTCGGCACGTCTCAGCGGTTGGCCTGTGCCGGCTCAGGCGCCGGTCCGATGATGGCGGCCAGATCGTGCCGGAAACCGAAAGCGATGAACAACTTGGCCATGACAAACATCGGGCCGAGCAAAAAATGGACGGGATGATCGGCCATCGAGGGCTTCCGCCGCTCGAACACCTTATGGCCGACGACTTGCGCCGTAACACCGCAAACCGCCAAAATCGCCGCGATGATCCACACGCCGGCGACGCCGACATTGGCAACAATGGCCGAGGCGGTCGAAAGCAGCAGATAAGCCGCGACGACGATAGCAAGCCCGAGCGGAGGATCGAGCGCCAGCCAGTAAACCAGCACCGGCAGCGCCAACAGCGTCGCCACCGTGACGTGGCCACCGAAACCGGGAATCGGCAGCATCGTCAGCGGAAGGACGGCCGCCAAAAACAGGAAGACGATGCCGAACACATGAGCCGCGCAGTTCCTGGGATCACGGTGATATTCAACGTAATCGGCAAGCTGGTGCCGGAAATAGGCGGTCATCGAACCCCTCTTACGGTTGAGAGACTTAGGTGCACGGTCGGGGCATTGGCCACAACGACAGCGCATGTCTGCATCGTCACGGGTCTCCGGCGGGAAGGCATTTCTACTTAAGCTACTCATCCCGCCGATGTCAAAATGGGTGGTTATGCGATCCTCAGAAAAAGGCAAGCAGGAAACAAAAGTCCACCCTCTCCCACGCACGCGGCGAGGATAGTCGGCGCACCGTCACGAGAACGCCGAAACACGCTTCTTTGCAGCAGCTTAGCGACACGGACGACCGGAACAGTCTCGACAATTAAGGCGATCATTTTGACCGTTGTGGATCGAAAATGTGGCGCCTGGGGCCGGCCGCAAGATCGGCCTTTTTCACCCACACCTTGTTGTCGTGGAACGCAGCGCCGCCGATCGGCGCAACCGCCTCGGCTCCGGTCAGCGTATTGATGCCGCGCCCGCCGATATGATCGCGGTTCGGGTGAACGGATTCCGCGATCAAGACGCCGCGGCGCACACCCTCAAACAGCCTCGCGATCAGCGTGGTCTCGCCGCGGGCGTTCCCGAGCGTCACGGCATCACCGTCGGCTAATCCGAGCGAGGCGGCATCGAGCGGATGGATCATGACGGACGCCCTGCCCTCGCGCGCCCGCGACGACGGCGTCTCGGTGAAGGTCGTGTTCAGAAAGCTGCGGGAGGGGCTGGTGGCGAGCCGGAACGGGTACGTCTCATCCGCCTCCTCGATGATGGTCCAGTGATCGGGCAAGGACGGCATCCGGTCGACCTCGCCCATCACCTGGCCAAACGGCGGATGCGCCCAGTCGGCCTTGAAGTGGAACTTCTTGTCGGCATGCGCAAAGCCGTCGAGATAATGCGAGGTGCGAAAATCCGGCTGCAGATCTCGCCACAGCTCCGCTTCGAGATTCTCGATGTCGCCATGGCCGCTCAGCTTCAACGTGGCGTCGATCAATTGACGCGGCGTCATCTCGAAGCCTGGATGCACCGCGCCGAGCCGGCGCGCCAACCCCTGCAGCACCTCATGGTTGGAGCGGCACTCGCCGGGCGGATCGATCAGCTTGGGTCCGACCGAAATGTGCTGGTGGCCGCCACCGTAATAGAGATCATCATGTTCCATGAACATCGTCGCCGGCAGCACGATGTCGGCCATCTGTGCGGTCTCGGTCATGAACTGTTCGTGCACCGCGACGAACAGATCCTCACGTGCAAAACCTTCGCGGACCAATGTCTGCTCGGGCGCAACCGTCACCGGATTGGTGTTCTGGATCAGCATCGCCTTGACCGGCCCCTTGCCGCGCAGCGCGTCGGCGTCACCGGCAAGGATGCGCCCGATCTTGGACTGGTCGAGAAGGCGAATATTGCGGTCGATCGCGTCGTGCCCCTCGACGATCGATTCATTGAAGCGCCAAAGCGCGGCGTTGTTGAAGAAGGCGCCGCCGCCCTCATATTGCCAGGCGCCGGTCACGGCCGGAATGCACGAGGCCGCATGCATCTGCGCCGCACCGTTGCGGCTGCGGGTGAAGCCATAGCCGAGGCGGAAGAAGGTGCGCTTGGTCCCACCGACCGCGCGCGCGAATGCTTCGATCTCGCCAACCGGTACACCGCAAATCGCCGACGCCCATTCGGGCGTGCGCGTCCGCAAATGGGCATCGAGCTCGGCGGGACAATCGGTGTAGCGCTCCATGTAATCGCGATCGGCAAAGCCCTCGCGGAACAGCACGTGCATGACGCCGCAGGCAAACGCGGCATCGGTGCCGGGTCGCAGGATGATCTTGATGTCGGCCTGCTTCATGGTTTCGTTGTCGTAGACGTCGACGGCCGCGATTCTCGCCCCGCGCTCCTTCTTGGCGCGGGACGCGTGCGTCATGACGTTGACCTGGGTGTTCACGGGATTGGT
>JBLMWS010000267.1:0-2689 GCA_050257355.1 Gemmatimonas sp. | reverse complement strand
CGCCCACCTCCCGATGTTGAAGCGCCTGCGCGAGGAAGATCCCGTGCACTTCACCGCGGAAAGCGAGTTCGGCCCGTACTGGTCGATCACGAAGTACAACGACATCAAGTACGTGGACATGCACCACGAGATCTTCTCGTCGGAAGGCGGGATCACCATCGGTGACCAGGACGAGGACTTCCAGCTGCCGATGTTCATCGCGATGGATCCGCCCAAGCACGACGTGCAGCGCAAGGTCGTGGCGCCGGTCGCCGGTCCGCGCAACCTCGCCGCGCTCGAGCCGCAGATCCGTCAGCGCGTCTGCAATATCCTCGACTCGCTGCCGCGCAACGAGACCTTCAACTGGGTCGAGAAGGTGTCGATCGAGCTGACCACGCAGATGCTGGCCACGCTGTTCGATTTCCCGTTCGAGGAACGGCGCAAGCTGACGCGCTGGTCGGACGTCTCCACCGCCCTGCCCAAGAGCGGCATCGTCGACTCGCCCGAACAGCGCCGCCGGGAAATGGACGAGTGCCGCGCCTACTTTGCAAAACTCTGGAACGAGCGCGTCAATGCCGAGCCGCGCAACGATCTGCTGTCGATGATGGCCCATAGCGAGGCTACGCGGCATATGGACCCCGACAACCTGATGGGCAACATCATCCTGCTCATCGTCGGCGGCAACGACACCACCCGCAACACCATGACGGCATCCGTGCTGGCGCTGAACGAAAACCCGGGCGAATATGAGAAACTGCGCGCCAACCCGAAGCTGATCGATACCATGGTGCCGGAGGTGATCCGCTGGCAGACGCCGCTCGCCCATATGCGGCGCACCGCGCTTGAAGACACCGAACTCGGCGGCAAGACAATCAGAAAGGGCGACCGCGTGGTGATGTGGTACGTCTCGGGCAACCGCGACGAAGAGATGATCGACCGGCCGGACGAGTTCATCATAGACCGGCCCCGGCCACGCACGCATCTGTCGTTCGGCTTCGGGATTCACCGCTGCGTCGGCATGCGGCTCGCGGAGCTGCAGCTCAGGATCGTCTGGGAGGAAATCCTCAAGCGCTTCGAGCGTATCGAGGTGGTCGGCGAGCCGAAGCGGATCTATTCCAGCTTCGTGCGCGGGATCGAGGCCCTGCCGGTGCGCATTCCGGCCTGATTGAAGCGCGACCGCAACCGCGAACTCCGTTCACCTCTCCCGAAGGGAGAGGTCGGATCGCATCGGAAAGATACGATCCGGGTGAGGGGTCACAGTCCCTCATGAGAGCTGCGGCCCCTTACCCGATTTCCGGCCAAATCGATCACACATCAACGGCCTATAAAATTCCGGCATGACTGGATGATCCAGATAAGAAGGCCCGCAGGCCGCCTTTTCCTCTAAGGCCTCCGGAGCGCTCGCATTGCGGCTGGCTTGCGGCGAATTAGGGTATTGTCTTGCTGGAAAGTGCTCCCAATTCGTACCGTCCTCCTGAGGAGGCCGCGGAACGCGGCCGTCTCGAAGGGCGACGGCCCCGCCTCTCTCAGCGGAGGCCGTTCATGCTTCGAGGCTCGCTCACGCTCCCACCTCAGCATGACGGATTGAAATGGACGCTCGCCTTGGTCAAGCCAGCTCGATGTCCCACAAACCTTCGTCACGACACGCCTCCGTCTCGCTGCGCAAGAGCGCCGTGACGGCCGAGATCGCGGCGGAGCCGGGATGGTCGATCGGAGAGGCGATGATCAATTCGCGGATCGGGCTTGGCTTCGCGATGGCCGCGATTTCGAGCTTGCCGCTCGCGACCTCGTCGCGCACCGAGGACGGCGGCAGCAGCGCAAAACCGAGGCCCTCCTCGACCAGGCTGGTGAGGACGCGAAAGGAATCCGCCTCCACCTGGATATCGAGGCTCAATTTCTTCTTCGCCGCCGCATGCTCGATCAGGGCGCGGAGACCATGCGAATGACTGGGCAGCACGAGCTTCTGGCGCAACAGCCAATCCATCTCCACCTGCTTCTTGCGGGAAAGTCCGGAGCCGCGCGGGCCGACCGCGACCACGGCGTCGCGTCCGAGATTTTGCACGCCGAGATGCAGGTCGCCGGAGGGCCCGTAGATCACGGCAAGATCCATTTCGCCGCGATGCAGCCACTCGACCAGATGACCGCTATAGCTTTCGACGATGCACAGCGAAATGCCGGGGTAGCTTTCGACGGTGCGGCGCGCGAGCCGCGCCGAGAGAACACAGCTCACGGTCGGAACAAGCCCGAGCACCACGCGGCCCGCTGCCGCGCCGGCCTGCGACTGGATGTCGTCCCGGATCTGATCGATCTGCCTGACGATCCCTGCGGTGCGCGCCAGCAACAGCCGGCCGGCCTCGGTCAGCACCATGCCCCGACCATTTCGGGTGAACAGCTCTGCGCGCAGCTCATGCTCCAGAAGCTTGATCTGGCGGCTGAGCGCAGGCTGCGCTATCCGCAGCGTGTCGGACGCCTTGGAAAGGCTGCCAAGCTCGGCCACGCAATTGAAGGTCTTGAGCTGGCGGAAATCCATACTTGCCAATCTTGGAATGCACGTTCATAGGCTATAACAATTCAGCATAGGGAGCTCGCGGCGGTTTCTCAACCCGAAGCCCGCCGGCATCGATCGAATGACGCAAGAACAAGCTCACGAACAACAAGACGACTATGCCGACATCCGCGAGCAGGTGGCCAAGCTCTGCGCGCAATTCCC
>JBLMWS010000266.1:0-3683 GCA_050257355.1 Gemmatimonas sp. | reverse complement strand
TGCGCTGGAAGCGCACCCGCGCTGCGACCGACCTGACACGCGGCGTGCGGATGTTCTTTCTCGAGCTCGATGGCGAAAGACCCCGCTCAGCTGCGACAGTGGCGACCCCGGTCCTCGGGCTCGACCATGTCGTCATCGCCACGGCGGATTCAGAGCGGGCGGCTGCGCTCTACGGCGCGCGACTGGGGCTCGACATGGCGCTCGACCGCACCCATGCGGATTGGGGCCAGTTGATGTTCTTCCGTTGCGGCGATCTCATCGTCGAGCTTGTGCGGCGGCCCGGCGCAAGCGAGGATCAACTGCGCGACAAGCTTTGGGGATTGAGTTGGCGCGTTGCCGATATTGACGCCGTGCGGGAGCGCCTGGTGAGTTCGGGCATCGACGCATCGGAGGTGCGCGACGGCCGTAAGCCGGGCACTCGGGTGATGAGCGTGCGGTCAGGCACCTGCGGCATCCACACGCTATTTCTGGAGCGAACGCAAAAGGCAGTGTGAACCAGCGAATGCGGCACCGCCGTTAGCCCACTGTGCACGGTACGCGCGAATAGCCCCGAAACCGCACTCTCCCGCCGCGAACCGGCCGGCCGTCCAGCGCATAGTTCGGGAAGCGTGCCAGGAAGCGCGAGATGGCGACGGCACCTTCGAGCCGTGCCAGTGCCATGCCGGCGCATTGATGCGCGCCGGTGACAAAGGCGAGATGGCGGTTGGGGTTGCGCGCGACATCAAAAGCTTCGGGATCGGGAAACTGCGCGGGATCGCGGTTGGCAGCGCCGATGCAGAGCGTGACCGGTGTACCCGCGTCCATGACGACGTCGCCAAGCTCGACGCGTTCGGTCGTCATGCGGTTGCCGAGCTGGTTCGAACTCTCATAGCGCAGGACTTCCTCGACCGCGGTCTTGATCAGTTGCGGCCTTTGGATCAGCCGCCGTTTTTGTTCCGGATATGCCAGCAGCGTCACCAGCCCGTTGCCGATCAGGTTGGTCGTGGTCTCGTGTCCCGCGTTGAGCAGGAAGATGCAATTGTGCAGCAGCTCCTTTTCGCTCAGTCGCTCGCCATTCGCCTCGCCCTGGATCAGTCGCGTCAGCACGTCGCGCTCGGGATTGCCGGGCTTGGCGCGCCGCCGTTCGATCAGGGTCTCGAGATACACAAGAAACTCTGCAACGGCCTTGTTGCCGCGGGCAAAAGCCTCCGCACCGATCACCGGTTCGAGCGCGCCCAAAATCGCCAGCGACCAGTCGCGCAACGGTTCGCGTTCGTCATGCGGCACGTCGAGCAAATTGCCGATCACCTCCACCGGGATCGCGGCGGCGAAATCGCCGATCAACTCGAAACTTCGCTTCGCCGCAATCGCATCCAGGAGCCGATCGACAAGCGCGATCAGCGCCGGTTCCATCTCTGCAATCGCACGTGGTGACAGCGCGCCCATGATGAGGCGTCGCACGCGCGTGTGGATCGGCGGGTCGTTGAAGACGAGGCTGGTGGTGTGATGCTCATAGAGCGGCGAAGCGCCGTATTTCGGAGCGAACTCCTTCTTCTTGTCGGAGGAGAACGCGCGCGTGTTCTTGTAGACCGTGACGAGATCATCGTAGCGCGTCAGGAAATAGGAGCCGTTCGGCATCCGTTTGACGGGCTCGTTCTCCCGCAGTGCACGATAGGTCGGGTAGGGGTTCTCGTAAAATTCCGGGCTCAGCTTCTCCAGATCGAAGCTCGCCGCCAACTCTCGCACGTTTCCGTCCATCCGGTCACACCCACGCAAAAGGGTTGCCAAATTAGTTTCATTTGCAACGGTCTTAGACCGTGGCACGGCAGACGCGCAATACAATTCGGATCACGTCGGACGAGGCGGTGCGGACGCGGGTCTCTCGCCCGGGCGCAGAGCCTCATACCAATTTTGCGCTTTGAGGCACGGTGCGGCTCCGTCTACAGTCGCGCCGACCTTGCCCAGCCTCCGGAGCCCGAATGCACGTGCGTGCCGATGCGTCCAGCGAACAAGCCGCCTCCTGGCCCGACGATATTTTTGCGATATTGCAGCGCTTCGATGTCCGCCAAGTGGCCTATGTGCCGGATGCCGGGCATTCGCAGCTGATCCAGCGCGTGCTGGGCTCGTCTGGCATGCGGGGCATTCCCCTGACGACGGAGGAAGAGGGCGTGGCGCTGTTGCTCGGCGCCTGGACCGGCGGTCAGCGCGGGGTGCTCCTGATGCAGTCGAGCGGAGTGGGCAACTGCATCAACATGCTCTCGCTTACGCAGATCATCCGCTTTCCGTTCCTGACGCTCGTGACGATGCGCGGCGAGTGGGGCGAGTTCAATCCCTGGCAGGTGCCGATGGGATCAACGACGCCGGCCGTATTCGAACTCGCCGGCGTCAGGGTCTTGCGCGCTTCGCATCCGCAGGAAGTGCGCGAGGTGGTCGAGGCCGCGGCGGGCCAGGCCTATAGCGCGCTGACGCCTACCGCCGTGTTGTTGTCGCAGCGTCTGATCGGCGCCAAGGTTTTCGTCAAATGAACAGGCCAAATCTCCTCCACCGGCGTGACGTCGTGAAAGCCTTGCTTGCGAATCGCGGTGATGCGGTCGCAGTGGGAGGGTTGGGCGCCTCGACCAACGACATCACAGCGGCAGGCGACCACGCCCGCAATTTCTATCTGTGGGGCGGCATGGGCGGCGCGGCGATGATCGGGCTTGGACTTGCGCTTGCGCAGCCGAACCTGCCGGTGGTGGTCATCACGGGCGACGGGGAGATGCTGATGGGCCTGGGAAGCCTTGCCACGATCGGGCTGCAGAAGCCCGGCAACCTCAGCATCCTCGTGCTCGACAACGAATGCTACGGCGAGACCGGCGGGCAAATGAGCCACACGGCCTCCGCCGCCGATCTGGTCGGCGTTGCCAAGGCGTGCGGCATATCGGACAGCCGCGCCATTTCCACGATGGCCGAGGTCGAGGCCTTTGCAGTCTCGATTCAAGACGTTTCCGCCGGGCCGCGCTTTGCCAGCGTGAAAATCGATGCGGCTCAGCTCGATCGCATATTGCCGACTCGCGATGGTATGTTCATACTAGCGCGGGTTCGCGGTGATCTGGGATTTGGTCCGATCTAATCTCCCCATCTCGTCTAAGGCGCCTGCGGAGTCTGGACACGCAGCAGGCGAGTTGCACTGCAGTATAATACCTTGACTTTTATCATGGGTGAGTGCTTACTCACAAGGATGAGCACCCTCCGCATGACCAGCGACCTGCGGCGCCAGCTGATCCTGGGCGCCGCCAAGCGCTGCTTCGCCCGACACGGCTTTGCCGGCACCACGACCAAGAGCGTCGCGGCGGCGGCGGCCATTTCGGAAGCGCTGCTGTTCAAGCATTTTCCGTCCAAGGCGGCGCTGTTCGCCGAAATCCTGGCCGACGAGTGCGAGGCCGATCCTCTCCTTGCCGACCTCCTGGAGCGGGAGCCTTCGACGGTCACGCTGGTGGAGCTGGTCAAGAGCATGGTCCAGCATTTCCGGCAGATATCCGCCGGCCAAAACAAGGAAGACGAACAGCGGCTTCGGCTTTTGGTCACGAGCCATCTCGACGACGGGGAATTTGCCCGGCTGGTCTATGCCAAGATCGAGAAACTGATCGGTGGAGTGTTCGTTGCGTCGCTGGAGCGTGCCATTGCGGCGGGCGACGCCGCCCGTGTCGGGGCCGAGCCGCTCA
>JBLMWS010000265.1:0-11832 GCA_050257355.1 Gemmatimonas sp. | reverse complement strand
TCGCCATGCCAATCGCGTTCTTCAGGGCACTCGGCTTGGCTTCCGTCGCGGCACAGCAGCCCGCATAATCCACCGAACCGCCGGATACGGACCCGTATGTCCGGTGGTGTGGGAGGGGAGAAGCCGCGAGGCTTCCCCCTATCCCGATGCGCCCAACAACCGTAGTCGGGATGAGCGTCAGCGACATCCGGGAATTGTCGCGCACGCGGTCCCGCATGTCGCTGGCGCTCATGCGGGCTACGCCGGCGGATTATCTGTGGATCGGCGCGCCCTGCAGGAATTTGACCAGAACACGCGCGGTTTCGTCCGGAAACTGATCGACGAAGAAATGCCCGCCCGGCAGCGAGGCATCGGTTACAACCTCGCACCTTTTGCGCCATTCCGAGGGAATGTCGAACAGCTTCGCCATCAGACCGGAGCTGCCGTAGAAGGCGAGCGTGGGGCAGCCGACCTTGCGGCTGAGATCGGCGGCATCGTGGTCGAGGTCGAGGCTGGCGGCGGCGCGATAGTCGGAGCATGACCCATGGATCATGGCCGGATCGCGCCAGGAGCGGCGATACTCGGCAAGCATGTCGGGATCGAAATCCGACGTCCTGGTGGCTCCCCAGCCGACGAGGCAAGTTTCGTAGAAGAAGTCGGGGTCGTTGCCGATCAGGCGCTCCGGGAACGGCTCCGGCTGCGACAGGAAATACCAATGCCAGTAGCTGCCTGCGACCTTGCGATTGGTGTCCATGAACATGGCGTAGGTCGGCACGATGTCCATGACCGTCAGCGAGAGGACGGCGTCAGGGTGGTCGAGCGCCATGCGATGTCCGGTGCGGCCGCCGCGATCATGTCCGACCAGATGGAAGCGCTCATGACCGAAATGGCGCATCAGGCGGAGCTGGTCTTCCGCCATGACCCGGAACGCGTAATTGGAACGATCGGGAAGGCCGCGCGGCTTGTCTGAATCGCCATAGCCGCGCAGATCGGCACAGACCACCGTAAAGCGCTCGGCAAGTTGCGGGGCAATCCGCGCCCACAGCGCTTTGTTCTGCGGAAAGCCGTGCAGGAGAAGCACAGGCGGCCCACTGCCGCGGACGACGCAATCGATTGCGACCTCGCCGACGGACACGCGCTCGCGGGAAAAGCCTTCGAACATGATCGCGATGCTCCTAGCTTGCGAACGCGACGGCGTCCGTATTCGCGCCGCTCAAGACGATGCCGATGTGTTCGCCCGGCGACGGCCGATAGGCCCCGCAAAGCACGGCGGCCGCCGCGGCGGCTCCGCCCGGCTCGACCGCGACACGCAAGCTGTCCCAGAGCCGCCGCTGTGCGTCCCGGATCGCGTCGTCGCTTACCAGGACGACCGATTGCACGTAACGGCGCGCGATCGGGAAGACCTGCTCTCCGATCCGCCGGGGTGCCAGTGAGTCCGCGGCGATCCCGCCGGCCGGCGCATCCACCGGCGCACCTGCCTTGAGCGCGTAAGCCAGCGTCGGCGCCGATTCCGGTTCGACGCCGATCACGGTGGTCCGTCCTGCATACCAGGCCGCGATCCCACCGATCAGTCCGCCGCCCCCGACCGCCACCAGCACGGTGTCGAGTTCGGGTAGCTGCGTCTCCAGCTCGAGACCGATCGTTCCCTGGCCCAGCATGGTTTCCGCCTGGTCGAACGCGGGGACAGGCATCGCGCCCGACTGCGCCGCCCAAGCCTCGCTTGCGGCCAAGGCATCGGCGTAACGCTCGCCGACAATGTTGAGATCTGCACCATAGGCGCGGATGCGCGCGAGCTTCGCCGGCGATGCGACATTCGGCACGAAGATTTTGGCTGGAATCCGCAAGCTGCGCGCGGCGTAGGCCACCGCGGCGCCGTGATTTCCACCGGAGGCGGCGACGATGCCCGTCGACGGCACGTCGCGCGACAACAGATTGGCGAAGGCGCCGCGCGTCTTGAACGAGCCGGCGTGCTGCATGAATTCCATCTTGAAATGCAGCGGCCCGGCGGCAAGTCCGAAATCGGCGAGGTCTGCCGTCAACACCGGCGTTGTGCGGATATGCGGTCGGATCAATCGCTCGACCGCGCGGATCCGGTCAGGATCGATCGGCTCGGGCTGCGTCGTGGTGATAGTCGCGTCGGTCACCGCCATCCTCCTCCACCTGCCGCATCAGTGCGCCGGCCACGAGGGCGCGAGCACGTCGTAATGCCGCGCGAACGCGTCGAAGCGCGACAGCATGGCGCGCGCTTCCGGCTCGACGACCGCAACGTCAGGGGCCGCACCGGCAAACGCCTTGACCGCGTCGATATTGTCCCACAGCGTCACCGCCAGGAATTCGACCTCGCCCTCGGCCTCCCGCCGCAATAAATAGGCGCCGCGATGGCCGGGCAGGCCGGCAAGCGCAGGGAACACGCGCTTCGTCGCATGGTCCTGATAATGAGGTGCGTTCTCCGCAGTTGCCTCTCCGCGCCAGATGCGTGCGATCACGATCTACCCTCCTGTTTTCTTAAAACTCACGCCCGCCAGGCTGGTCATGCGGCCTCCTCGCCGCGCCACAAACAGATCACGTTGCCGCGCGCGGTCGTGCCGCCGTCGGCATCGAGCGCGTCGATGTCGAGGGTAGCGAGACGCCCCTCGTCGTCGTGTCGAAGCGACCGCACCATCGCCGCCTCCGCACGCGCCGCCGACGTGCTGTTCATCGAGAGCTGAACGACCGACCACGCGCCGTGCGGATGCGGCGACGCCGAGCGGGCCGCGTCAAGCGCGGCCGCTTCGATCAAGGCCGATACGGAAACGGCCGACCGCCGCGCCGGCAAGCGGCGGATTTTGTGTGGCGCAACGGCGGCCCAGGCCGCATCGGCAAGCACGGAGGTGAACGAGGTCGGCCGCGCGGCGGACAGCCCCGACAGCCAGCGCCGGGCGACGAAATGGGCCGGCCCGTTGACGACGGCCGCAAGTGCCGTGAGCGGCATGTCCCGCACGAGGCCGGTCTCCACCAGTGGCGCCATCCAGTCGCGAATCTGCGCCGCGGTGGCACGATTGAGCTTGCGCACCTCGGCGCCATGCGCCGGCTGCCAGTCCGGCCGGCCGCGCTCGTACATGAACGAGGCGAGATCCCGGTTGGCTTCGACCCAGGCGAGGTGGTGATGCACCGCCGCGCCGATGGTGGCACGCGCGGCCTTGGGTCCGCGGTGCTGCTCCAGCGCCTTGACCAGTCCTGTCTGGTACGCGGCGATGCCGCGCAGATAGAGCGCCCCTGCGATCGCGTCCTTGCTGGGGAAGTGATGAAACAACGCTCCGTTGCTGACACCGGCGCGCGCCTGGATTTGCGCGGTGGTCGCGCGGTCGAAGCCTTCTCGCGCGAACACCACCAGCGCGGCATCGAGGATCACCTGTTTGGGATCGCGGTTGCTCATTGCAATAGAGTGTTGCTCCAGAGCATTGCTCTGTCAAGCGACTCACGGGGACAAGTCCTGCTGTGCCGTATTCCGGCCCTTTTCTTCATGCGGGCCGAGCAAGGACCGGTAGCCCTGATGAGCGAAGCGAAATCCGGGAATTGATCGCGGGTTGATCCCGCATGTCGCTCCGCTCATGCGGGCTACTTGCTCTCGACTCCGGACACGGAAGCCAGTTTAATCGGCGCCTGACTTGACGAGACTCCGCGGCCGCTTGCGGTGCGGCCACGGCGTGAATGAGAAAATTGAAAATCGGGAGGCTTGGATGGCAATGCATCGTGGAGAATGCTTCTGTGGCACCGTGAAGGTCGAGGTGTCGGGCGATCCGGAGGGCATGGGGTATTGCCATTGCCGTTCATGCCGGTCGTGGTCGGGCGGTCCGGTGAATGCCTTCTCGCTCTGGAAGCCGGCTGCCGTCCGCGTGACGGCCGGTGCCGACCAACTCGGGACCTATCAGAAAACGCCCGTCAGCCAGCGCCAGTTTTGCAAGACATGCGGCGGCCACGTCATGACCAACCACCCGCCGTTGGGGCTGATCGATGTCTTTGCCGCGACGATCCCCACGCTTGATTTCAAGCCGGGCGTGCACGTGAACTATGCCGAGACCGTTCTGCCGATGAAGGATGGTTTGCCCAAGTTCAAGGATTTTCCAAAGGAGTTCGGCGGCTCGGGCGAGATGGCTTCGGAGTAGCTTGCGATATCTGAGGGCATGCGGGCAGGGTATCCCCGCATATCGCTCCGCTCATGCGAGCTACGCTGGCCACTCGATGTGATTCGCCCGATGGGCTCGCGTCGGATGCCGCTGTGATTGCGAGGAACAAAAACGACGAGCCGCAGTCGCTGGCTGCGCGAGCTATGGCGAAGCTTGCACTCACGCCGGAGCGCCTTGGCGCGTAGGCGGAAGCATTCAGACCGCGTCCGCGGATGCAGTCTGGCTTCGCTTCGCTCGCAATCACGGGGGTATCCGTGCAATCACAGAAGCGCTAATCGTCTTCCATCTGGCTGCGCTTTGCTGCGCCCTCAAACCCCACCGCCGACCACGGCGTAATTCTCGAATCGATGAACATGACAGCACCTTTCGTCCCCCAAATCGCCCTCTATCGCCGCTGGCTCGCCGGGCAGCGCGCCCTGAACTTCTCCAGCTACGAGGACATGCGGCAATGGTCGGTGCGCGACATCGAGGACTTCTGGCGCAGCATCTGGGATTATTTCGACCTGCGCTCGCCGACGCCGTTTCATGCCGTGCTGGAGAAGCGCAAGATGCCCGGCGCGGTCTGGTTTCCAGGCGCATCGGTGAACTACGCCCATCAGGTGTTTCGGCATGTCGGAGCCGCCGATGCCGCGCGCATGCCGGCGATCGTCGCGAGCGGCGAGGACGGCGTGCTGAAAGAAACGAGCTGGCCGGAGCTGCGCCGCAAGGCTGCCGCGCTCGCCCTGCATCTGCGGGCGCAGGGCGTCGAGCCCGGCGATCGCGTCGCGGCGTACCTGCCGAACATTCCTGAGACGATCATCGCCTTCCTGGCGGCCGCGAGCATCGGCGCGATCTGGAGCGTGTGCGCGCCCGACATGGCCGCACCGGCCGTAATCGACCGCTTCAAGCAGATCGAGCCGAAGGTGCTGATTGCCTGCGACGCCGTGAGCTATGCTGGCCGCCGCCACGATCGGCGCGGCGTCGTCGACGAACTGCGGCGCTCGCTGCCGTCCGTTCGGCATGTCATCCTCCACAGCGAGGGCGGAAGCCCGGCGGGCTCCGATGCTGTGCTATCGGCGATCCTGGCCGGCCAAGGCGCGGCGGTCGACGCCTTCGAGCCGGTCTGGCTGCCCTTCGACCATCCGCTCTGGATCGTCTATTCCAGCGGCACGACCGGGCTGCCCAAGCCGATCGTGCACGGCCATGGCGGCATCATCCTCGTCGCGCTGGCGCTGCTTGCATTGCATAACGACATCGGCTGCAGCTACCAGCCGAACTCCTTCGGCGAGCGCTTTCATTGGTACAGTTCGACCGGCTGGATCATGTGGAATTCGCAAGCCAATGCACTGCTCAACGGCACCACCTGCTGCATCTTCGACGGCAGTCCTGCCGGCCCGAAGGACAAGCCGGACTGGACGACGCTGTGGCGCTTCGTTGCCGATTCCAGGGCGACGTTCTTCGGCGCGGGGGCGGCGTTCTTCGCAAGCTGTACCAAGGCCGACGTCGATCTGGCCTCCGTCGGCGACCTCTCGCGCCTGCGCGCGCTCGGCTCGACGGGATCGCCGCTGGCTGCCGACACGCAAAGCTGGTTCAACGCGCGGTTTGCGGCACTCGCCCGGGCGAACGGCAACAGCGCGCAGGCCGACATGTGGTGGGCGAACATCTCCGGCGGCACCGATTTCGCCGGCGCCTTCATCGGGGGCAACCGTGAATTGCCGCAAACGCCGGGCGCCATGCAATGCCGGCTGCTCGGCTGTGCGGTCGAGGCGTTCGACGAGCAGGGGCGCGCCGTGATTGGCGAGGTCGGCGAACTCGTCTGTACCGAACCGCTGCCCTCGATGCCGCTGCGGTTCTGGAATGACGCCGGCGATCAGCGTTACCGCGCCAGCTATTTCGAGACCTATCCGGATAATTTCGATGGTTCCGGGCGCGGTGCGGTCTGGCGGCACGGCGACTGGTTGAAGATCAATGCGGACGGCTCCTGCGTGATCTTCGGCCGCAGCGATGCGACCATCAACCGCCACGGTCTGCGCATGGGCACGAGCGAGCTCTATTCCGCGATCGAGGCGCTGCCGGAAGTGCTGGATTCGCTGGTCGTGGACCTCGAATATCTCGGGCGCGAAAGCTACATGCCGTTGTTCGTCGTGCTGCGCGAGGGCATCGCGCTGGATGCGGCCATGCAGGGCAAGATCAACAAGGCGATCGAGGCCGGGCTGTCGCGCCGCTTCCTGCCGAACGAGATCATCGCGGTGCCGGAGATCCCGCGTACGCTGTCCGGAAAAAAGCAGGAATTGCCGATCAAGAAGCTCCTGCTCGGGCATCCGGTCGAGAAGGTCATCAACAAGGACGCGATGGCCAATCCCAGCTGCCTGGACTGGTATCTCGAGTTTGCGCGAAGCTATCTGGCGCGGAGCGCGGCGTGAGGGGCGCAAGACGCAGCGCGGGCGAAGGCCGGCGCTGCAGCCCAAAAAGAAAACGCCCGTGGGGAGCGGGCGTTTTCGTGTAGTCGACTTGGGGGTAGTTGGGTCTTCTACATATCCACGTAGCGACTTTGGGGGGCTGGTAAAGAGCTACGTGAATTCCTTTCAACTCCTCTTTAGCGAACCATCGAGGTGTCAGAACTCGAGACCGCCATTGGCTGACCTGCCTTGATGACGCGTGCGGTCTGGAACCCGTCATCATTGCTCACGCGAGCCGTGATACCCAAGGCGGCAACCACCACGGCGGCAGCGAGCGCGACGACCACAATCTTGAGATGTGTCGTTCGATCCGCGCTGTAGATCGAGTGGTTCATGGAAGTCTCCTGCCGCCTTCCTGCCGTATCGAATAAGTCGACCCTCGCAATGGCGAGGTTCAACGTCTCGCGTGCCAACAACGTAGGAATTGGAATTTTGGTTCCCCAGGGGCGATCACAAGGCGGTGAAAAGACTTGAATGCTCGCGATCGCCCAAAATGTGGAGATTGAAATACGTAAGTAATATCAATAATATGAATAGACGTTCAGCTTTCGCGCCGCCACAAAGTGGCGGAACCGTGAATGGACAGAAATCGGTTGCCTGTGACGAAAAAGCACAGCGCTAACTGCTTCGTTTCAAACGCTTCCCACGGTTTTCAGCCGGGCGCGGGGGTGGATTTCGGCCTGCGACAGCACGGTGGTCTGGGCCCGGAAGCGCTCGACCAGCGAGCGCACGAAGGGGCGGATCGCGGCGGAGGTCACCAGCACCGGCGCCTCGCCCTCGCGCGCGGCGCGCTCGAAGGCGTCGCGCACCGCCCCCATGAACTCCGACAGTCGCGAGGGCTGCATCGCGAGCGTCCGCTCGTCGCCCTGGCCGATCAGCGATTCCGCGAAAGCCTGTTCCCATTTGGCCGACAGCGCGATCAGCGGCAGATAGCCGTTCGGCGAGGTGTTCTGCGCGCAGATCTGGCGCGCCAGGCGGGCGCGGACATGTTCGACGATCGCGCTCGGGTTGCGCGAGAAGGCGAGCGCATCGGCGACGCCTTCGAGAATGGTGGAGAGGTCGCGGATCGAGATCCGCTCGGCGAGCAGTAGCTGCAGCACGCGCTGGATGCCCGAGATCGTCACCTGGCTCGGCACGATGTCCTTGACGAGCTCGCTCTGCTCCTTCGGCAACTCCTTCAGAAGCTTCTGCACCTCGCCATAAGACAACAGGTCCGACATGTTGTTCTTCAGGAGCTCGGTCAGATGGGTCGACAGCACGGTGGCGGCGTCGACCACCGTGTAACCTTTCAGCGAAGCTTCCTCCTTCAGGCTGGCATCGACCCAGGTGGCCGGCAGCCCGAAGGTCGGCTCGGTGGTATGGATGCCCGGGATCGAAACCTGGCTTCCGGCGGGGTCCATCACCATGAACTGGCTCGGCCAGATCTTGCCGCTGCCGGCGTCCACTTCCTTGATCTTGATGACGTAGGTGTTGGCCTCGAGCTGCACATTGTCGAGAATGCGGACCGAGGGCATCACAAAGCCCATTTCGATCGCGAGCGAACGGCGCAGCGCCTTGATCTGTTCGGTCAGGCGGTCGGTCCCGTCTGGCCCGTTGACCAACGGCAAGAGCGCGTAGCCGAGTTCGATCTTGAGGTCGTCGATCTTGAGCGCGCTCGAGATCGGCTCTTCTGCGGCCGCCGCTCCCGCCGGCTTGGCAGCCGTTACGGCCGCCGCTTGCGCATCTGCAGCCGCCCTGGCGCGCTTGTGCTTGCGCGCGTTCCAGGCCAGCGCCCCGGCGCCGCCGGCAAGCGCCATGAACGGGATGGTCGGAAGGCCCGGCAGCAGCCCCAGCACGAACATGACGCCCGAGACCATGCCGAGCGCCTGGGGATAGCCGGAGAATTGGCGCATCAGCGCCTTGTCGGCGGCGCCGGAGACGCCCGCCTTGGAGACGAGCAGACCGGCGGCGGTGGAGACGATCAGCGCGGGCACCTGCGTGACCAGTCCGTCGCCGACGGTCAGGAGCGTATAGGTCTGCGCGGCTTCGCCGAAGGACAGCCCCTGCTGGGCGACGCCGATGATGATGCCGCCGATGATGTTGATGAAGACGACGAGCAGGCCCGCCACAGCGTCGCCGCGCACGAATTTCGAGGCGCCGTCCATCGCGCCGAAAAAGCCGCTTTCGTCCTCCAGCGCCTTGCGCCGTTCCTTGGCGATCTTCTCGTCAATCAACCCGGCGGAGAGGTCGGCATCGATCGCCATCTGCTTGCCGGGCATGCCGTCGAGGTGGAAGCGCGCGGCGACCTCGGCAATGCGGCCCGAACCTTTGGTGATGACCACGAAATTCACGGTCACCAGGATCGCGAAGACGATGATGCCGATGACGAAATTGCCGCCCATGACGAAGTTGCCGAACGCCTGGATGACATGGCCGGCGGCGTCCGTGCCCTCGTGGCCGTGCGAGAGGATCAGCCGCGTCGAGGCAAGGCTCAGCGACAGCCGCAGCATGGTCGAGATCAGGAGGACGGTCGGGAAGGAGGAGAATTCGAGTGGCGCCTGGATGAACAGCGACGTCATCAGGATCAGGATCGACAGCGTGATCGAGATCGAAAGGAACAGGTCGAGCACGAAGGCGGGCAGCGGCATGATCAGCACCACGAGGATGACCATGATGCCGAGCGCGAGCGCGATGTCGCCCCGCTTTAAAAAGCTCCCGATCTCGCCGAGCCTGGGAAATCCGCTTGGTGCTTCCGCACCCTGGCCTGCCGTGACATCGACCATGCCCGCCGTCTCCCCCCGCGAATGCCGTTCGCGCGCCCCAAACGTCTGCGCGGCGGCCGAAGGACCGCCGTTCCAAAAGTGAGGCACCGCACTTGCGTCCACGGACATCTCCGTTTTACGCGGTCGACGACACTCAACTTCACCCGGCAATTTTTGCCCGGTGTATGGTTAGGAAAGGGTTAACGGGGGTGGTGCGGCGCGCGCGGGGGGCGCTTGCCGGTCAATTGGGGCGTCATTCCGGGGCGATGCGTCCAGCATCGAACCCGGAATCTCGAGATTCCGGGTTCGCTTCGCGCCCCGGAACGACACGCTTCGGCCGTCCTCAGGCGAACGCCTTTTCCAGCGTATCGATCAGCACGGGGATCGAGCGGTCGTGGCGCGTGATGGGCGGAATGGGGCGCTTGATCTTCAACAGCTCGTAGACCGCCATTTGCGCGGCGCGCACCGAATATTCCACTGTGAACACGACATCGTCGGGGATTTCGACGAACTGGCTGATGAAGGCGAGATTGTTCGAGTTCGCCGGTACCGGCAGCGGCCGGTCGGCTTTATGCCGCGGCATGAACATGCTGGTGATATACGGCATCCGGCACGGAATGCAGCTCGCCGTCCCGAACACGCTCGGGTCGAAATTCAAATGCCCGCAGAGCTCGCGCAAGATGTCGACGCCGCCGCAATCCGACATCGGTTTGGCGACGAAGTCGCCGACACGGTCCGGATGCAGGGCGTAACCCCAGAACACCTGAACGTCATGCGGCTGGTCGATGAAATGCGGCTGATGATAGAGTACGATCGACATCAGCCAATTGGAGTCCTTGAAGGTGACGAGTCCGCCGGTGCCGGCGGCGTTGCCGGAAAAGGCCTCCATCCGGTCGAAGAACTGTTTGTCCCGGCAGGTGACGGTAAAGGAGGCCCAATAGGACTCCGGAATCGAACTGTTGAAGGCGGCGGGATTGCCGAATTCGGGGCGCCCGGCCGCAATCTTCTCCCACAGCTCCCAACCCTTGCTGTCGGCCTTGGTCAGGCGCGCCGGCGGCGCGGTCATCGAGCCGATGCTGGAGGCGTCCGTCATCGAACCGTTCTGAAAGAAGACCAGGTCGCGGTCGCCGACCGTCACGGTGCTGCTCTTGCCACTGGTCTCGGGCGCAAGGCTCGTCACCGAAAGCCTGCCGTCGCGTTCGGCGAATTGCATATCGGTGACGCGGGTATCGCGCACGAAGCGCACGCCGCATGTCGCGAGCCAGCTCGTGATCGGACGCACGATCGAATCATATTGGTTATGGACGGTGCGCTTCACCCCGCCCAGGGTCTCGATCCGCGGAAACTCGCTCATGAAACGGTGCAGATAGCGCTTGAGCTCGACTGCGCTGTGCCACGGCTGGAAGGCGAACGTCGTCTGCCACATCAGCCAGAAATTCGTCTCGAAAAATCCCGGCGAGAGCCAATCGGTGATGCGGCTGTTGCCGAGGCTTTCCTCGGACGCCTCGATCAGCCGCAACAGCTCCATGCGGTCGCGCATGGAAAAGCCCATCTTTCTGACATCCACCTTGTGGCGATTGCGATCGACGAGCCGGGCGCGCGAATGGGCCTTGAGTTCGACATTGAAGGTGACGGTCTCGTCGCGGACAGTCAGCCCGGGATGCTGCAGGGATGGAATGCCGGCGAGGAGATCCCAGGTGCATTCGTAATGATCGGTCGTGAGCATGCGGCCGCCGCGCAGCGAATACGAGCCGTCGGCAAGGCGTGCGCCATCGAGGCTGCCGCCCAATAGCGGCAGCTGTTCGTAGATCGTGATGTCGCCTCCCGCGACGCCACCGTCGCGAATGAGAAAGGCGGCCCCGGCCAGGGAGCCGATGCCGCCGCCGATGAAGTATGATGTCATGCGAGACCCGCCATTTGAAGACCGCAAACCGGCATGCCGCCGCAGCGCCTGCGGCACGCCGGCTTGCCGTAGCCCGCAGTCTTCAGGAATTGGGGACCGGCCGGTTGATCTGGCTCAAGAGGTGATCGCGCTCGCAATCACGCCTTCGGGAAAATGTCCGGCCGGGAAAACTGCGGGCGCGCACGGTCACGGTCTGACAGACGGCGATCCGGGCGAGGTCGCGCTCTGCCAAATCCGCCAGCGCCACACGAGGTGTCGACGATGCGAAGCAGAACTTGCAAGCAAAAGCGTCAAGATCGAGGCTGCCAAACCTCGGGGCAGGCGTATATCATTGATCCCGCTCAATTTGCGTGCGGTGGCGCGATACGCGCGGGCGCATTCCAGCGGGGAGGCGTCTGCGAACTGGAATAATTCTATGGCTTCGTTCGTTGTCGCAACCGCCCACTCCAATTTGATTCATCTCAAGATCGCGACGGTTCCTTTGTGCGTTTCTTGCAAGGATCGAAAACAGGGGCGGCCCGATGGGCAAGTACCGCATTAGCGTGTTCAAGACTCTGCTGAGCTCCGACGGTCACCCGTGCAAATGTCTTCAGTTCATGATCGAT
>JBLMWS010000264.1:0-13440 GCA_050257355.1 Gemmatimonas sp. | reverse complement strand
CCGTGCGCGTCAGGTCCCACAGCACCAATCCTTCAAAGATCGGGTAACCCAGAAAGCGCATGCCTTCGAAGCCGTTGTTGGGCAGCCCGGTTGCGGTCGGGATGTCCGCTGCCGTCATGGCGATGCGCAAGGTGCTCTCGGCACTTGCGTGACCGGAGCCCAATAAAGCGGCTGCCAGGGCAGCCAGACAGCAGGCTTTGCGAATAAGCATCGGTCTCTCCCATCCGGTCAGCATATTCGTCGGATGGAAGAGCAAGTTTCAGGCCAGCGGCAGATGCGAGCGGCCGCTGGCCATCGTGCTCGCTCGGCACGAAGTCGCGCCGCAAACTCAGTCGATCACTTGCACGATCTTGTGCTGTTGCGGATCGACCAACACCACCTGATCGCCGATCGCGACGTAGCGATAGGACGCCAGCTCGGGGTTGCTCCGCACCAACTCGTTGGGGACCGGCTGCAACGTCAGGCAGGCGGTATTCGAGCCTTTGATCGACGCGGTCGAGCCCACCGTCAGCGAATTCAGTGCGGCGCGTTTGAGGATTTGGCGCTGCTCGGAGGTGAGGACGACGCGCGTGCCTTCGTAACGCGCACTGTTCTCCGCGGTGTAGCCGCGCTCGGGGATGACGTCGACAATTTCGCGGCTGTGCGGGTCAATGATCGCGATCTGATCCTCGACGACGGTATAATCATAGCCGCGATATTCGGGAACGATGCTGACGATATCGGACGGCAGCGGGACCGGTCGGACGCGATCGGGCAGCCGCTCGCCGACATTCACGCGGATATTGGTGCTGGTCCTCGCCCGCTCGATGTCGCGGTCGCTGCGCAGGCGATCCACGACCTGCGTGCGCTGCTGGTCGTTGATCCGCGTCGAGGCGGAGGCCGTGCCGGCCCGTTCGGCCGTCCGGTTCTGCGCCTGTCCGGCGCGCTCATGCTGTTGCGCTTCGCCGGTGGTCTGGGCCGGCCGCGTCCCCTGCTGCTGCGCCGTGGGCGTTCCGTGCTGGACGTGCTGCTGCGCCTGTTGGTTGCGCTCACGCGGAGGCTGCTGTTTCGCGGTGGCACGCTCGGCCTTGCCGCCGCGCTCCTGCGCGTTCTGCCGGCTCGTTTGTTCGGTCGAACCCGACGATGGCCGTCCGTTGCGATCGGCCTGCTTACGCTGCGGCTGCACCGGCGATTTCTTATTCTCGGCGGCCCGATCGCGCTGTTTCGCTTGTTCGCCGTGGGCTAGGCCGGTTGTCTGGTGAGCTTGGCGGCCTGTCCGCTCGGCCGGATTTTGCTCAGCCGTAGCAGGCGATGCATGTTCGCGCCCCGGCCCTTGCCGACCCTGCCCCACAGTCTGGCGTGTACCGCCGGGCGGCTGGTGTTCTTGCGCCTGCTCGCGCGGAGGCGGTCCCGCCTCGCGATGCCGTGGTCCCTTTGCAAGCTCATTTGATGCGGGGGCCGAGCCCGCAGCATGTTCCCGCGGACCGCCGATGTGCCGCGCTTCACCCGCTGCGACGCCACCGCCCCCGCCTTCTCTCGGCGAAAGCGCTCGATGCTCGCCGCCACGGATGCCTTGCTCATGCCTTTGCGCCAGATCCGGCTGCGATTGAGCGAAGGCGAGGCCGCTGCCAGCGCCGATCGAAACTGCAATTGCTGTCGTAACAAGCCATCTCGTCGTCATGGGGAACTCCTCCGTTCCCCTGCCCACCGTTCAAACCGATAACGTCGAAGGTGGGCCGGCGTTGCGCCCCGGCGACAAAACAAACAAGTTTGCAAGAAGCATTCGGATGCGGCAAGCGCCGCCGCTTTAAGGCGCCAGCTGTCAGGCCGCTCGATCCAGATGCGCGACGAGCCCTGCGAACAGACCGCGGCCGTCGGTACACCCCATGATGGGTTCGACGTGGTTTTCCGGATGCGGCATCATGCCGAGCACATTGCCGGCGTCGCTGACGATGCCGGCAATGGAATGAGCAGCACCGTTGATATTGCCGAAATCATCCACCACACCTGCCGGCGAACAGTACCGGTAGAGCACGCGCCCCTCGCCCTCGAGACGCTTCAGCGTCTCCTCGTCCGCCTCGTAATTGCCCTCGCCATGCGCGACGGGAACGCGGATCACCTGGCCGGCATTATAGCCGCGCGTAAACGGCGTATCGGAACGCTCGACCCGCAGATGCACGTCGCGGCAGATGAATTTCAGTCCTGCGTTGCGCATCAAGACGCCCGGCAAAAGCCCCGCCTCGCACAGGATCTGAAAACCGTTGCACACACCGAGAACGAGCCCGCCCTTGGCCGCGTAATCGCGCACGGCGTTCATGATCGGCGCCCGCGCCGCGATCGCGCCGCAGCGCAGGTAATCGCCGTAGGAAAAACCGCCCGGGACCACCACAAGGTCGGTGCCCGCCGGCAGCGCCGTCTCGGCGTGCCAGACCATTGCAGGCTCCTGGCCCGAGATCAGCTTGAGCGAGCGCGCCATGTCGCGCTCGCGATTGATGCCGGGAAAGACGAGGATCGCGGATTTCATCAGAGCAATTCGACCCGGTAGTTTTCGATGACGGTGTTCGCGAGCAGCTTGTCGGCGGCCTCCTTCAGGGCGGCTTCGGCCTTGGCGCGATCGGCGCCGGCAAGCTCGATGTCGAACACCTTGCCCTGGCGAACGCTCGAGACGCCATCGACGCCGAGCGATTTCAGCGCGCCCTCGATCGCCTTGCCTTGCGGATCGAGAATGCCCGATTTCAACGTGACCGTGACACGCGCTTTCACGTCCCTCACCCCTCAGCTCTTCACCAGCACGGGACCCGAACCCGCGGGCCGCTCGTTTTCCATGAGAATGCCGAGCCGTTTGGCCACCTCGGTATAGGCCTCCAAAAGCCCGCCGAGATCTCTGCGGAAGCGGTCCTTGTCGAGCTTCTCGTTCGATTTGATGTCCCACAGCCTGCAGGAATCCGGCGAGATCTCGTCGGCCACGATGATCCGCATCATCTCGTTCTCGAACAGACGGCCGCATTCCATCTTGAAATCGACCAGGCGAATGCCGATGCCGAGGAAGAGGCCGGTTAAGAAATCGTTGACGCGAATGGCGAGCGCCATGATGTCATCGATCTCCTGCGGCGTCGCCCAGCCGAAAGCGGTAATGTGCTCTTCCGATACCATGGGGTCGTTGAGCTGGTCGTTCTTGTAATAGAACTCGATGATCGAGCGCGGCAGCTGGGTGCCCTCCTCGATACCGAGCCGCTGCGACAGCGAGCCGGCCGCGACATTTCGCACCACGACTTCCAGCGGCACGATCTCGACCTCGCGAATCAGCTGTTCGCGCATATTGAGACGGCGGATGAAATGGGTCGGTACCCCGATATCATTGAGGTGCTGAAACAGGTACTCCGAAATCCGGTTGTTGAGGACGCCCTTGCCCTCGATCACCTGATGTTTCTTGGCATTGAACGCGGTCGCATCGTCCTTGAAGTGCTGGATCAGGGTTCCCGGCTCCGGCCCCTCATACAGAACCTTGGCCTTGCCTTCATAAATGCGACGTCGACGGCTCATGGGGATGTACCGTGTGTTGTTGAAATCCATGAATCTGGTGTGCTCCGGGTGATTGGGATGACAACCCACGACGGAGCTGCCGTGGTGGCCTGGAACCCAAGGAAACAGAACAAGAACCGAGCCTTTAGGCAACCTATCCGATTGGGCTATCAAGCACAATCGATCCGGCCCGGGCGCTTCGAGTTTTACCCCCTTCCCTGCGGCCTTCTGGCCGTTGTTTCAGATCAACATTGCAGATATCTAGTTCTGCAATAGTCCTCCCGCAACGACGCCCGCATCACCGATTCGACCAAGCCCGGGAACCTGTCCATGACCACGTTCGACAAGCGCGAAGATGCCTTCGAAAAGCAGTTCGTCCACGACGAGGAGCTGAAATTCAAGGCCGAGGCACGGCGCAATCGGCTCTTGGGATTATGGGTCGCCGAAAAGCTCGGAAAAACCGGGAGCGAGGCCGAGGCCTATGCGAAGGAAGTCGTGGCCGCCGAGATCGACGCGGCCGGTGAAAAAGGCGTCGTCAAGAAGATCCTCGGCGATCTTGCCGCCAAGAACGTCGCGATTGGGGATGCCGAAATCAGCGCCAAGATGAACGAACTGATGGTTGCGGCGATCGCGCAGGTGAAGGCGGGGGTTTGAGCGGAAGCACAACGTGCTCCCATCTTTCCGGGCGCGCGTTTATAGCGCGAACCCCGAATCTCGAGATTCCGGATCGCCACGGAGCCTGTCATCGGGCCGCGCATTCACGCGGACCCGGTGGCGATGTTCGGAGTGACCTTATCGCGGCAGCGCCGCATTAGGCTCACCCTTCCTTGAATCCATACTCAGGCACGTTGCCACTGGCGCCGTAATATTTGTACGGCAGGAATTTGCCAGACATCGTGAGCTTGACACGGTCGCCCTTCGGATTGGGCTGGCGCTCCAGAACCATGTCGAAATCGATCGCCGACATGATGCCGTCGCCGAATTCTTCCTCGATCAACGCCTTCCAGGCGGGCGCATTGACCATGACCAGTTCGTAGAAGCGATAGATCAACGGATCGGTCGGCGGCATCGGCGTCCCTTCGCCACGCATCGGCACTTCGTTCAGCATCGCAATTTCGGATTTGGAAAGGCCGAACAGTTCCCCCGCATTGGCCGCCTGCGGCTTGGTCAGTTTCATCTGGCCGAGGATCGCGCCGACGATCAGCACTTCGGAATAGCCGCCGATCTTCTCGCAGATATATTTCCAGCTCCAGCCTTTCTCGCGCTTGATGTCGAGCAGTTTTTCGGTGAGGTCGGATCGTTTCATCAGTGATCTCCTTTTCGTGGTTGGCACAGCCGTCAGATAAATCAGATCGGTTGGAGGCAATTGTCGAATTTCGACAAGCTCCGCGGCCCTAATCCTCGCGAATCCAGCTCGCCTTTCGAATCGCCTGTCCGCAGATCAGATCGAGCGTGAAACCGATGAAGCCGATGATCACCACCGTGGCGGCGAGCCGATCATATTCCAGCGTGTCGCGGGCATCGTTGATTGCGTAGCCAAGACCGGAGGTCACGCCGAGGAATTCGGCGGGCACCAGTACGATCCACGCTACCCCGACCGCGAGGCGAATGCCGGTGAGCACGTCCTGGGCGATGGCGGGCATGATGATCGTCAGCAGCATATGCCAGGGACGGGCACCCAGATTCCGTGCGACCTTGAACCAAGCCGGATCGATGCGGCGAAATCCGTGCGCAGTCGAGAACAAGACCGGCCACACCGCAGCGACGCCTATCAGGAAAACAATCGCGCGATCCCAGGTCGGGAATGCCATTACCGCGACCGGCATCCATGCAAGGGGCGAAATCATGCGCAGAAACTGAAATGGCACCGAGCTTGCCTCACGAACCGCGCGAAAACGACCGACCATGATCCCGAACGGCACACCGAGGGCGATTGCCCAGCCGAGGCCGCCGGCAATGCGGTAGAGGCTCGGCCACGCCATTCGCGCCGCCTCTCCGCTCGCCAGCATCCGCGAGAGCCGTTCGAGAGCGGGCGCCGGCGCGAAGCCGGCGAAATTCGCCGTGGAAGGATTGTGGGCGACAATCCAGCCGCCGATCCACCAGGTTACCAGCAAGACACCGATGCCGATTGCGGCGAAGCCGAGACTACGGGCCGCGTCGGCAAGTCGGCGCACCGACGCATCCTGCGGAGGGCGCAGCGCAGACGCGTTTACGTCGATCGAAAGATCAATGCTCACAGCGCCAACACCTCCGTGCGATTGAAGGGATCGCTTGGATTCACGCTCGGATCGTCCTTCCACTGCGGATATTTGGTCATGGCGTTGCGGACGAAGTCATAGTTCACCAGATCCTTTGCGACGAATTCCGGATCGAGCTTTTTCAGAAAAGTCGCATCGCCGCCGACCAGCGTTTCGTTCATCGCGCTGACGATCAGCTTCGTCGCTGACGGATAGGGCCAGGGCTGGAAGTCGATACGCCCGATATGCCATTGCGGGTGGTGAATGGCGCCGCTCTCGCCGTAGAAGGCCTCGTCATAATAGGTCATCGCCCGCTCGATGACCGGAGCAGGCACGGGCAGGTAGCCGTTCCCATCCTTCGACAGGAGCTTTGCCACTTCGGCCTTGTGGGCGGATGCGTAGATTTCGGCCCGAACCAGCGCATTCATGACCTTCTGGGTCCATTCCGCCTTCTTGGCCACCACCTCTTCGTGCATGCAGAGCACGCAGCAAGGGTGATTTTTCCAGATGTCGCCGGTGAAGCGCAGCATGCGACCGCCGGCCTTGAGTTCGCCGAGCGCATTGAACGGCTCGGCGACGATGTAACCGTCGATCTTCTTGGCAGCGAGGCCTGCGGGCATGTCCGGCGGCGCCATGACCTGGAGGTTGCATTCATTGGCGGCGAGCGCCTCCCCCTGTGCCCGGATCACAGGTGTGATCCCGGATTTACGCAATGCGTATTGCAGCACGACATTGTGCATCGAATACCAGAACGGCACCGCAATCTGCTTGCCGCCGAGGTCGGTGAACGACTTGATGCTGCTGTCCTTGCCGACCACGATGCCGGACCCGTTGGTGTGCGCCCAGGCCATGATCTTGACCGGGAACTTATTGTTGTAGCGCATCCAAACCGGGATCGGCTTGAGCAGATGCACCACATTGAACTTGCCGGCCGCAAACGCCTCGACCAGCGGCGACCAGCCGCGGATCAGGGTTGGCCGTTCGGCGGTGAGCCCCTCATCGGCGAAGAATCCCATGCCGTGCGCGACCAAGAGCGCGGTGGCGTCGGTGATCGGCAGGTAGCCGATGCGCACCACGTCATCGTCAGCGGCACGAGCTGCGGAGCCGAAGCCGCCGAGCCAGGTCCCGAGCGCAGCGAGACCACCGGCGGCGAGCATGTCGAGCGTCTGCCGACGGCTGATGGGCGGCGAAACATCGTCGTCGGCATGGACAACATCGAATCCGCAAGTCTGGCACATTTGAATTTCCTTTGGTGGGTCAGCGGTGGCCGGCAACGATCTTGAGAGCATCCTGACCCGAGCGCGCCGGCGGGCCGTCGCCGGCTCGCCCGACCGTCCGCTCGAAGGCAGCCTGGAGCTTCGTCTGCGCAGCTTGCGTGTCTGCGGTTCGGCGGTCCCGGTCGTGGCGGTCGACCTCGATCGGCACGCTCTCGACGATGCGGCCCGGATCGGATGCCATCACAAGTGCGCGATCCGCCATGGCGACCGCTTCCGGAATGTCGTGGGTTACGATCACCAGCGTGATTCCGTACTCGACGGCAATCCGGCGCACATCGCGCTGCAGGGCGCGGCGGGTCACGGTATCGAGCGCGGAAAACGGCTCGTCGAGCAACAGTATTTCAGGCTGCACCGCGAGTGAGCGCGCCAGCGCGATGCGCTGCTGCTGGCCACCCGACAATTCCTGGACGTTGCGGTCGGCATAACCTTCCAGCTCCACGAGACCGAGGAGGTCGCGAACGCGCTCGCGAATTTCCCGCCGAGGCCTGCCCGCGAATTTCATGCCGAGGCCGATATTCTTCTCGACCGTCATCCATGGATAGAGATGCGGCTGCTGGAACATTACGATCCAGCGCGGCGATGGCCCCTCGACCAAGGCGCCATCGATGCGGACCTCACCGAGGGTGGGCCTTGTCAGGCCCGCCATGATGTGCAGCAACGTCGATTTGCCGCAGCCGGAACGGCCGACCAGCGCGACCGCCTCGCAAGGTTGCACCTCGAAGCTTGTTCCGCTCAATGCGACGCTTGCGTTGCGCCGGTAACGGTGGCTGACGCCGGTGACGGCAATGTGGGCGCCCGGGCGCCGGTTTCCGGAATAGATCGCCTGCATTACCTGTGCCTGCTCCCTCGAAGCGCCACCGAGCGGCTTGATCTCCAGTACCGTCCGGTCGCGTACGGCACGACCGGGCAGCGACGGACTTCTCTTACGCGGCCTTCCCCATCGGATTGGCGGCCAGCGGCAATCCCTCTTCGATCGGCAGCGAAGGATCGCGCGACCATTCGTTCCAGGAACCGAAATACATGCGCACGTCCTTCACGCCGGCATTCTTCAGCGCCAGAAACGTGTTGGAGGCGCGCGCACCCTTGAAGCAATAGAGATAGACCGGCGTGTCCTGGGTAATGCCGACGGTCGCGCACTCCGCTAGGATTTCATCCCTGGATTTGAACCGCGGGCCCTCCGCCGTCGGCTTCATCATGCGGTACCATTCCAGCCACACCGCGCCGGGGATGCGGCCCTTGCGCGGGCAAAAATCCTTCCCGTACGGGGATGAACTTTCGCCGATCCACTCGTCCACATCACGCACATCGAGGATGGCGATGCCGGGGTTGCCGACCGCAGCCAGCGTGGCCTTGGCATCGATCAGGATGTCGCCGGCTTCCGGAACGATCGAGAACGAAGCTTTCACCGGCGAGGGCACTGCCGTGGTTGTCGAAAGGCCGGCGGCGACCCAGGCCTCATAGCCGCCGTGCAGCACCTTCACTTTGGGATAGCCGAGCATGGTGAGCAGGTAATAGCCGCGGCAGGACTGGCCGAAGCCGGAATTCATCGACTGCTCGTAAACGACGGCAGTTTCCTTGCCCGAGAGTCCCGCCGCGCCGAACGCATCGGCGAATTTCGTCTTCAGTTCGGCCATGCCTTCCGGCGTCGAGGTGGCAAGATAGGTGAAGATATCATGCACGTTCACCGCGCCCGGGAGATGGCCGGCGCCGTAAGCATCGGGGTTGCGGGTGTCGATGACGACACACGGTTCCGTCGTCAAGAGATCGGCGAGTTCGCTGGCAGCAATCAGGACGTCCGACATGGCAGGCCTCTCCTCGTTCGTGGTTGCAGGTGGGGTCGAAAACGAAACTTCGCGAAGCTCAGGCCTCCGCCAGCATCTTGCGAAGCTGCTTGGTCGCGGGGGTGACGATCGCGACGAAATAGGCTTCGCGCAGGCGCCGCTCGGCACGATGCCCCCTCAGATAGCCGCGCGCACCGCAATGGAGCATCGCCGCATGCGCGGCTGCGACCGAGGCATCGCCGGCGCGCAGGCGAAGCGCGACGACGTTGCGCCAATAGGCCTCGTCCTCATTGAAGGGATCGCAGGCCAGCGCCATGGTCTCGCTCTCGAGCTCGGAAAACAGATCCTTGAACTGCGCGGGCTGCTGCGGCAGGTAGCGGTTGATATGGCCGAGCGGCGTCTCCACCTCGTCCATGATGTTGATGCAATCCTTGATCAGGCCGAGCGCCATACCGGCCTGCAGCAGGATGAACCCGGCACGAATCTTCTTCACGAACGGACCGGCGGGATCGGCCAGGATCAATTCGTCAGGCACGAACGCGTCGCGGAATTGCACGCCGTAGGTGCCGGTGCCGTCCATGGCAAGGAACGGCTTGCAGGGCTGCAGCGTGATCGCCGGATTGGCGCAGTCGGCGAGGAACATCACGATTTCACCGGGCTGATCCTCGCGCTCGAAAATCGTCCCGAACACGTGCGTCGGGCCGAGATTCGAGACCCAGGGCAACGCGCCCCGCACGATGTAGCCGCCTTCGACCTTGCGGCCCCTGAGCTTGAGCTTCTCGATCCCGAAGAAGCTTTTCATCGGGTTGGACAAGCCGGTGCCGCCGAGCACCTTGCCGCTGGCAAAGTCGGCGGTGAATTTCGCCGCCAGCTCTGCGTTGTCGGAATTGGCGGCGTACCAGACCAGCGTGTCCTGGCACCAGGCCATGAACGCGGTAGCGCCGCAGACCTCGCCGATTGCGGCCATCGACCGAATGGCGCAGCGCAAATCCGCCGCGCCATTTTTCGGAAGATGGCTGCTCCAGGCGCCGGCTGTACCAAAGCGGCGAAGCAATTCCTCGGGATAAACGGAGCCGGCATCGATCGCGGCGGCGAGCGGCGCCAGCGCCTTGCGCGCGACTGACGCGACTTCGCAGGTGACCTGCGTCGCGAAGCTCCCATCGTCTTCGATGGGAGGGAGAGCCGATGCAGCCAATGAACCCGACAAACCCATGCGAGCAAACCTCCGCTGTCTAAAGCTGCGCCCCGTCAGATGCCGACTTCGAGATTGACCGGCCGCGTGAAGGTGTTGGCGACCGGCGACCACTTCTTCACGTGCTCGACCAACGCGGCGACGTCGGCTTGCGGAACGCCCTCGCACTCCATGTCGACCTTGACGCGGACATCGGTGAAGCCGACCGGCTTCTCGCTGACGTCCCCGGTGCCCCAGACCGCGGTGATGTTGAGATCCCCTTCGAGCTCGAGCTCGAGCTTGTTCACGATCCAGCCGCGATGCACCGCGTTGGCATGCAGGCCGACGGCCAGGCAGGAGCCGAGTGCGGCAAGCGAAGCTTCGGACGGATTGGGCGCGGTGTCGTCGCCCAGAAGTCCCGGCGGCTCGTCGACGATGTAGGGCTGCAGGTTGCGGATATAGTTGGCGTGGCGGAACTTGCCTTCAGCGACCGTTTTGCATTTCAAGGTCTTGATGACCTTGGGATTGGCCTTGCCGTTGGCGATGAGCTGTTCGAGCCCGTCCTTGTCGATCGGCGCAAGGCAGCCGGTGAGTGCAGTTTTCTGAACGACCGCGGTCATCATGTGTCTCCCTGGAGGATACCGAACGGTCTGTTTTCTGCACGAAGCGTGCCAGATTTCCCCGGACGCAAAATACAAGCCGCCATCGACGCTTAGTCGCGTCTGCCGCGGCTTTGATCAGGCGCGACTTGCTCAATTCAGGTGCAACTGCCGCCGTGCTGCGATTATTTTGGACGCAAACAACATGCGACTTGATGAACCCGCCGTCGTTCGCTTAACTGCGACGCATGAGCAAAGCGCGCAAACCACTTGCGAAGAAGAAGGCCGCCGATAGTGCGGCTGCAGGCGACGATGAATCGGCGCGCGGGCGATTGTTGAGCGCGGCAACGCATCTGTTCTGCAAGAACGGCATCAACGCGACCGGCATCGATGCGATCATCGAGCAAGCCGGAACGGCGAAGACCACGCTCTACAAGCTGTTCGGCTCGAAAACTAATCTCGTCAACGCGGTGCTGGAGAACGAAGGCCGGCAGTGGCGCGAGTGGTTCATCGCCGCCATCGAACTGGGCGGCGGCGACGCGCAGGCCAAGCTGACGCGCATCTTTCCGACCCTGAAGAGCTGGTTCGGCGAAGAGCGTTTTTACGGCTGCCCCTTCATCAACGCCGTCGGCGAGCACGACAAGGACCAGAAGCAGTTTCGCGTGATCGCGATGCGGCACAAGAAGGTGGTCCTGGCGCACATCGAAAAGCTCGCGCGCGAGATGGGCGCGGCCGAGCCGGACGTTCTGGCACATCAGCTCGCGCTTCTGATCGATGGCGCGATCGTCGCAGCCATGGTGTCGCGCGATCCCCATGTCGCCGACACCGCGGGCCTTGCCGCCTGTTCGCTGTTCGAGCCGGCCAAGAAGAAACAGAAGCGCACCGCGGCGCCTGCGCAACTCGTGGCCGTGTAGCTGTCGTCGCGGCAGAGAACTGGGACGCTTAACCACTGACTATCGTTGCTGCAAAATTAATCTACCCACTCGGCCCATCGAGACAGATTTCGCAGCATGGATCCCTGGCTTTCGCCGGGACGACAGAGGCGTGCGTTGAGGCGCTGCCTCCTATTTGAGCTTATCCGGATCACGGACAAAGCAATTTTACAAATCATCAAGCACGACGGTGAGTGGATACCCCGCCTTAAACGGCTGTTAGGAGGAGGTCGTCTTGATATGGCCCGAACAACGGGCACCGCCGATGCTGACCGAGAACAAATCCTACAGCCAGCCGCGCTGGCCTATCGCACGCTGGCTTGGCAATGCCGGACCCGGCGTGCCCGAGGACATCCGGATCGCGTTGATCGGCAGGCTGCATGGTACTCTGCCGGTTTTCGCGGCGGGCGCGATCAACACGATCGCCGTGGCCGCCGCCGCTGCAATCCGGCACCCAGTGGCGTTGTTCATCGCCTGGTTGATCCTGGAGATCGTGATCTGCCTTGCCCGGCTCGTCGTGCTTGTCATCGCCCATCGCAGAGCGCGCGCCCATCGCAAAACCCCGACGGATTTGCATCTCCTGTTCGCCGTCGCCTGGAGCATGAGCGTCGGGTTCGGCGCGATGATCAGCCTGGCAAGCGGCGACCGCGTCATCGCGATCCTCGCCTGCGTGTCGGCCGCGGCGATGGTCGGCGGCATCTGCTTCCGCAACTTCTTCGCACCGCGGCTTGCCGGAACGATGATCCTGTTCAGTCTCGGCCCGATCCTGCCCGGCATCGCGCTCGCCGGCGACCCGCTGCTTTATGTCGGTTATCTGCAGGCTCCGCTCTATCTATGGGCGATGACGGCGGCGTCCTTCAGATTGAACAAGATGCAGATCGCGACCCTGCGCTCCGAGCGCGAACACGTCCACCTGGCGCATCACGACTCCCTCACCGGGCTTCTGAACCGCATCGGGTTTATCGATGCTCTGGAGTCGGAGCTCCGCCCCACGGAGGATAGCGGCGAAAAACGCTCCGCTCTGCTCTTTCTCGATCTCGACGATTTCAAGCCCGTCAATGACACCTACGGGCATCAGGCCGGCGACAGGCTGCTCGGTCTCGTCGCCGCGCGGCTGCGCCAGGCCTTGCCTCCCACCGACGTCATTGCGCGCCTCGGAGGTGACGAATTTGTCGTGCTGGCGAGCGACGTCGGTGCGGATGAAGCCCTCGCGATCGCGTACCGCATCATCGATGCGCTTGCCGCATCGTATGAACTGGGTGATGGAATCTCCGCCTCCATCGGCGCAAGCGTCGGCATTGCGATGTCGCCGGAACATGGCAGCGAGGCCGAGCTCCTGCTGGCGGTGGCGGATATCGCACTGTACGAGGCAAAATCGAGCGGCAAATCCCGCTGCTGCATCGCTTCCGCCGAGACCAGCCTTGCCGCTTTGCGAAGGGTCAACGAGGACAGCGCGTCTGCGGCCGGAGGCGTCGGGATAGCTGCTTAGGAGCTGGCGGGGCGCGCCTCAGCCGTCCTGCGCTGGCTGTGAAACAAGACGCTCCAACCGCATGAGCTCTGCCTCCAGGTCACGCTCCACGTCGGCCACGGTCATCTCGATCACGCGATAGCGGCGCTGCTCCAGCCAGGCGCGCCGTACCTCGCGGTCGCGCGCAATCGCCTCGCTCTCGCCTTGGTTGACCAGCTCGATCGCAATGCGGTGCACGAAAGAGACGAAATCCGGAATGTGCCGCCCGATCGGCGTCTGTCGCTTGAACTGCCCGGCAAAACGGCGGTCGCGCGTCAAGGCCTGCCAGAGCAGGCGCTCGGCATCGGTCGGGTTGCGCCGGAGCAGCCGCGCAAGCCCCCGCACCGTGCCGCTCTCGTGGGGCGGAACGCCCCGCCCGTGTTCGGCCAGCAGGGCGCGAAGCCTCGTCGCCTGCTCGCCGTCGAGCACGCCGCC
>JBLMWS010000263.1:0-6228 GCA_050257355.1 Gemmatimonas sp. | reverse complement strand
GTGGATGATCCAGTATTCCGAGGCGCAAAAGAGTCAATAATCGGGGCGTCATTCCGGGGCGGTCCGAAAGGACCGAACCCGGAATCTCGAGATTCTCAGATGTGCAATGCACATCAGAGTTTACGCTTCGCGTGCCCCGGAATAACGGCAGCCTCAATGAAAATCCCGCGAGGCCGGCAGGATTCGCACATCGCGCGGGTGACGGAGTTTTTGCGCGGGCGCCTCGGGGTGGTCGCGGCGGTCGTCGTTGAGAGGTTCGATCAAAGCGGGGCCGGCCGGCATCGGGGCTTTGCGGGTGAGCGCGTCGTTGGCGAGGCCGATCAGATCGGCCGAGCGGTCGATCAGGCGCTCGGCGACGAGATGCACGACTTTTTCCGGGCTGCTCTGGATCCGTCCCTCCACCAGCACCAGGCGCGCGCCCATCACTTCTTTGCGGAAATGCTCCATCACCTTGGGCCAGACCACGATGTTGGCGATGCCGGTCTCGTCTTCCAGCGTCATGAACACGACGCCCTTGGCGCTGCCCGGGCGTTGCCGCACCAGCACCACGCCGGCGCAGCGGACATATTGCCTGTCCCGGGCATGGGACACCGCGTTGCAGGGGATGACGTTCTCGCGCGCAAATATCGATCGCAGAAACTGCATCGGATGACCCTTCAACGACAGGCGGATGGTCTGGTAGTCGGCGACCACATGCTCCGGCAGCGGCATCGACGGCAAGGCATCCGCCTTCTCATCCGGCTGCTCGCGCGCGGCCGCACTTTCGAACAGCGGCAGCGGCACGTCGTCGGGCAGCCGCCGCACGGCCCACAATGCCGCGCGGCGGTCGAGCCCGAGCGAGCGGAACGCATCGGCATCGGCCAGGAGAATCAGCGCGCGTTTGGGCAGCCCGGTGTCGCGCGCAAACTCTTCCAACGAGGTGAAGGGCCGCCGCGCGCGCGCCTTCACGATGCGGTCGGCCCAGTCGTCCGCTTCTTCCTCCCCGTCATTCCGGGGCGATGCGACAGCATCGAACCCGGAATCTCGAGGTTCCGGGTTCTCGCTTCGCGAGCCCCGGAACGACGATGCGGAGATGATATCGCCTCGGAATGACGGTGCCAAAGGCACATCCTCAGCAATGCCCTGCATCCCCTGCCGCAAGCGCCTCAATCTCCGCTCATCCGGATCGATCCAGTGGAAGCCATCGATCTGGCGGAAGCCGAGCCGCACCGCGCAATATTTCCCCTCGCTCTCTTTTTTGTTTGAGCATGATCCCTCTCGGAAAACAGGTTCCCACTTTGCGCTAACGCGGCCCTTCGGGTCCGGATCATGCTCCAGCGTGTTCTGCGCAAAACTATAGGACACATCGACCTCGCGCACCTCGACACCGTTCTTGCGAGCATCGCCGACGATCTGCGCCGGCGCGTAAAAACCCATCGGTTGTGAATTGAGCAGGCCGCAGCAGAACGCGTCGGGATGGAAGCGTTTCAGCCAGGAAGAGACATAGACGAGCTGCGCAAAACTCGCGGCATGGCTCTCCGGAAAGCCGTAGGAGCCAAAGCCCTTGATCTGGTCAAAGCAGCTCTTGGCGAATTCTTCCGCATAGCCGCGCGCAACCATGTTGCCGATCAGTTTCGATTCGTATTTGCCGATGGTGCCGAGATTGCGAAACGTCGCCATCGAGCGGCGCAGGCCATTGGCTTCTTCGGCCGAGAATTTCGCGGCTTCGATCGCGATCCGCATCGCCTGTTCCTGGAACAGCGGCACGCCGAGCGTCTTGTGCAGCACCCGATAAAGCTCGTCCGCAGGACCATGCTCAGGCGATGGCGAAGGATAGCTCACCTTCTCCTGCCTGTTGCGGCGGCGCAGATAGGGATGCACCATGTCGCCCTGGATCGGCCCGGGCCGCACGATCGCGACCTCGATCACGAGATCGTAAAACTCACGCGGCTTCAGGCGCGGCAACATGTTCATCTGCGCGCGGCTTTCGACCTGGAACACGCCGAGCGACTCGCCCTTGCACAGCATGTCGTAGACGCGTTCGTCCTCCCGCGGGACAGTGGCGAGTTCGTAATGTTCGCCCTTGTGCTGCTCGATCAAGTGAATGCACTTGCGGATGCAAGTCAGCATGCCCAAAGCCAGCACGTCGACCTTCATCATATGCAGCGTATCGACATCGTCCTTGTCCCATTCGATGAAGGTGCGCCCCTCCATCGCGGCATTGCCGATCGGCACGTAGGTATCGAGACGATCCTGGGTGAGCACATAGCCCCCGACATGCTGCGAGAGATGGCGCGGGAAGTCGATCAGTTCGGCCGCCAGCTTCACCGCGCGCTCGATCATCGGATTGTCAGGCTGAAGCCCCGCCTGCCGCACCTGGCCTTCCGATAAGCCATCGCCCCAGCTGCCCCAGACGGTATCGGCAAGCAGCGAGGTGACGTCCTCGGTCAGGCCCAGCGCCTTGCCGACGTCGCGGATCGCGCTGCGCGGGCGGTAATGAATGACGGTCGCGATCACGGCCGCGCGGTGACGGCCATAGCGGCGATAGACATATTGCATCACCTCCTCGCGCCGCGAATGTTCGAAATCGACGTCGATATCCGGCGGCTCCAGCCGCTCCTTGGAGATGAAGCGCTCGAACAACAGATCGATCCGGGTCGGATCGACCGAGGTGATACCGAGCACATAGCAGACGGCGGAATTGGCCGCCGAGCCCCGGCCCTGGCACAGAATGCCCTGGCTTCGCGCATAGCGCACGATGTCATGCACGGTGAGAAAATAATGCGCGTAATTGAGCTCGGCGATGAGATCGAGCTCCTTGCGCAACGTCGCGCGCAACGTGTCATCGATCCCATCGGGAAAACGTTTGGCCGCGCCGGCCCAGGTCAGGTCCTCCAGATGCTGTTGCGCGGTCTTGCCCGGCGGGACCGGCTCGTCGGGATATTGGTATTTGAGCTGGTGAAGCGAAAATTCGATGCGATCGGCAAAGCGGACGGTTTCCGCAATCGCCTGCGGGTAATCGCGAAACAGCCGCGCCATTTCGCCCGCAGGCTTGAGATGCCGTTCCGCATTGGCCTCAAGCCGGCGGCCGATCGCCTCGATCGTGGTCTTCTCGCGCACGCAAGTGAGGACATCCTGCAGCGGCCGGCGCGCGGGATGGTGATAGAGCACCTCGTTGGTCGCGAGCAGCGGCACTTTGGTCGCTTGCGCAAGGCGAGAAAGCCGCGCCAGGCGGCGGCGATCGTCGCCGCGGTAGAGCAGGCTCGCCGCCAGCCACACGCCCTCGGCGCGGGTCTCCTGCAACCGGTGCAGAAGCTTTAAGGCGCCCGCCGCCTCGAAACGGTGCGGCAGCATCACGACCAGAAGCTGGCCTTCGGCAAAATCGAGGAGATCATCGAGCTTCAGATGGCACTCGCCCTTTTCGACCTCCTCGCCGCGCTTGCCGCGGGTAAGCAACTGGCAGAGCCGGCCATAGGCTGCGCGGTCGCGCGGATAGACCAGGATATCCGGCGTGCCGTCCATGAAGACGATGCGCGAGCCGATCAGGAGCTTCGGTTTGTGCCTGAGCTCCGGATTTTCCAGTTCGCTATAGGCGCGCACCACGCCGGCGAGCGTGTTGTGGTCGGCGATGCCGACGGCCGGCAGTCCGTATTCGCCGGCCATATGCACATATTCCTGCGGATGCGAGGCGCCGCGCAGGAAGGAGAAATTGGTGGTGGCACCGATCTCCGCGTAAGCAGGCGCGTTCATGCGAACAATCCGTGCATGTACCAGACCGGCTGCACGGGCCGGCCGGTTTTCGAGTCGAGCTCGCGGTCGTAAAGCCCGTCGCGATAGACCCAGAACCTTAAACCTGCCTCGTCTTCGACGCGGAAATAATCCCGCGTCAGGCCAGCGTTTTCCGAGCGCCACCATTCCATGGCGATGCGTTCGGGGCCTTCGGCGCGCACCACCGCATGCGCCGCGCGGCGCCAGACAAAGCGCGCCGGCGGGCCGTCCGGCACCTGCGCGATCACCTGGATCGGCTCCGGCCGCTCGAACAGCCGCAACGGCCTCAAAGGAGGCTCCGATTCGGTGCGCGGCGGCCAGGCCGCCTGTCCGGCAGCGGCAAGATTCTGCTGCGCCGGCAGCGGCAGCACCGCGCGTTCGGGAATGTGAGTATCCTGCGGCAGATAGACGACGACGCGCCGCGAGCCGATCCGCGCCGCGATGCGGTCGATCAGTGCTGTCACCTCGTCATTGTCATGCACATGGGCGTCGAGATCGTGCTGCTGCTGCACCACGATCTCGGTACGGCTGGCGGATAGCCGGATCACATCGAAGCCGAAGCCGGGGTCGAGCGGATCGTTCAGAGCATCGAGCCGCTCGCGAAAGAGACGGTCGATGATATCACTGCGCGTGACGGGCTGGCCGGTCTCGACCGCGATGGCCCGCACCGCGCCATCGGTGCGGAAGAAAGAGGCGTCCAGCCGCCGCGCTCCCTTGCCCTGCTCGGCCATCGAGGCCACCAGCATCTGCGCCAGCTTGGACAGGGTCAAGGCAATCGCCGTATCGGTCGCGACCGGTTCGGCAAAGCGCTTCTCCACGATATAATCCGGCAGCGGCTTGCGCGGGCTGATCGGCTGATCGCCCTGTCCCAGCGCCTGTTCGAGCCGCGTCGTGAAGGACGCACCGAACCTTGCGGTGATTTCATAACGCGCCCGGCAAGCGACATCGCCGATGGTTTTGAGGCCCGCCCGGCGCAGGCCCGTCGTGATCGCCTCCGCAACATCAAGCGTGAACACCGGCAACCTTGCGACCGCGCGGGCCTCCTCGCTATCAGGCACGATGGTGCCATGGACATGTCGCGTCAGCGTGCGCGCGCAAATGGAGGTCGAAGCGATCGCCGCGCTCACCGCGAAGCCTTGCGCGGTCAAGAGATTGGAGAGCAGCTTGAGCAGCGCTTCCTCGCCGCCGAACAGATGCGCACAGCCGGTGATGTCGAGGAACAGGCCGTGCGGCGGATCGAGCGCCACCAGCGGCGTGAAGCGGTCGCACCAATCGGCGATGTCGTTGAGCGTCTTGGCATCCGCCGCGAGATCGGCGTCGAATACGCGCAAATGCGGGCAGATGGCGCGGGCATTCGCCAGCGGCTGGCCGATGTCAAGGCCAAAACGCGCGGCCGCATCGTCGAGCGAATAAACCTTTATCGCATTATTCTCTTTGGCGACGACGACACTGGGTTCGTCGTTGCCCTGCCGCTCAACCGGCGTTTCGCTCGAGAACGCCTTGTAGACGAGCTCGCGCTTGATGCGGTCGATGGGCAGGCGCGGCAGCCACAGGCTGAGAATCCGCCGCCTTTGGTTCGCTGAAAAGGCACTCATCACATTTCCATTCCATGATCCATCGCCCGAGCGGGCCATGACGGTTGCGGACAAGCTCTGCGTCGAACAGCGGCGCGCCCCATCCCTGCCAGGACGAAACCGGCGACGAATGCGCGGCGCGCACGATCCAGCGTGTTTCCGCCGTGGAAGGCATGGGCGATGCCGCAATGCGCAGCAGAAGACCGGTGACATCGGCGTCCTGCGCGGCCAGCGTCAGCTTGCGGCTCGCCACGAGATCAAGCTGTCGCGTCTCGCCCCAGACCTCCAGCACCACGGCGCCCACGGCGTCGCAGGCAAGCGCATCGGCGGCGGCGCGCAAGGCATTCTCCGCATCAGGCGCGCGCACCGTCACCAGGTGGCGCGGATCGAGGCCGAGTTCGGCCAATCCGCTCATCGACAGCATGCCGGTTTCGCGTTCGGAAAAATCCTGCCGCACCCAGACCAGCGGCCGGCGCGGCGCCACGCGTGCAGCGAGGCCCGCGACAAATCCCGTCGCCGCCGCGCTCTGCCGGCCGCCCTCGCAAAACACCTCATGCACCGCGCCCTTGATGAGCCCGCCCTGCAGCACCGCATCGGCTCCCGCATGGCCGAGTGCGGCCCGCTGCAGCGCATGGGCGCCACCCTGCGCCTCGATGCGTTCGATGGTGTCGCGCAAGGTCGCAAGCGCATTCACGCGTGCGCTTGTCATGGCGTCGCTTCCTTCAAAGAGAGGGGTGGCCGTCACTGGCTCTAAAATAGAGAACCAGGAGCTAGCTCATTTGTTCATGATATGTTCTAATATAAAGCTAACAACCGCCACAGAGTCAACCAGGATTGCGGTTTTGATTTTTCGCAAGCAATCCCAATGGGATCTGAGGAACATTACGCGACCGGCCCGCATTGGGCC
>JBLMWS010000262.1:0-4653 GCA_050257355.1 Gemmatimonas sp. | reverse complement strand
GCCCGGCCAGGACCGGCTCGATCGCCGTGCCTGGATGCATATCTTGTTGATCAGTGCCCTCATGGTCCCGCTGGTGTATGCCGTGATCGCCGCGGCCAGCGACCTCACGCCGCTGTGGCACCGCCTCGGCACCGAGTTCAAGGTCGGCGTTCCCCTCGCGGCCTTCATCGCTTATCTCGCGTGGCAGCAACGCACCTGCACCCGCGAGGAGTGGCATCGCGTGCTCGCCATCGTGATCGTGTGCGTGTTCGTGATTTTCTTCTGGACCGGCTTCGAGCAGGCGGGCGGGACCATGAACCTGTTCGCCGACAAGCTGACCGACCGCGCGCTGTATGGTTGGGAAATTCCGGCGGAGTATTTCCAGGGCATCAACCCGCTGCTGATCATCCTGCTCGGGCCGCTGTTCTCGATGCTGTGGACGCGCTGGGACCGCTCCCGCTTCGCGCTGCCCGTGTCCGCCAAGATGGGCGTGGGGATTGTCATCATGGGCGCCGGCTTCATCGTGCTGGCTATCGCCCAGGGCCGCGCGGAAACCCTGGGCAAGGTCGGGCCGCAATGGCTGTTCTTCGTCTACCTGCTGCACACGATGGGCGAACTGTGCCTGTCGCCGATCGGCCTTTCCATGGTCACCCGGCTCGCCCCGGTGCGTCTCGCCGCGATCATGATGGGCCTGTGGTTCACCGCAAACGCCATCGCCAATTACCTCGCCGGCACGCTCGAAAGCCTGCTGGCCGGTTCGGGCATTCCCTTGTACTGGTTTCTCGTCGGGAGCTCGCTCGGCGCTGGGGTATTGCTGCTCTTGATTACGCCGTTGCTCAAATACCTGATGCATGGGAAAGGCTGATCCGGCGGGGTACTTTTTTAGAATAAGTGAGACAATGGGAACCGGATTAAATACTGACTGGATCAAATAACGTGTTTTGTCCTCTATTGTCCCTTCTCAATAACTCATTAGGCTTATTGGATGCCAACCGTGGATGCGATTTCATCGCAGATCATTGAAAGTCTTCGGAGGAATGACCGCCTTCGTCGAAAGCACGCGAGCTTCTGGAACTTTCACAAGAAGTCGAGCAAGGAACGCGCACTATTTTCGGAGATATTCCGTAGATTCGAAGCCGATTATTGCTCCAACGTGACCGGATGGAATCTATGCGAGAAAGATCCTCCTGACGTCTTCGCGAACCTAGCCGACGGTAGAAAGATAGGCCTCGAAATAACCGAGTTGGTAAACCAAGCAGCTATTGATGCGCAGATTAGTAGACCCGGCGAATATTCTAAAGAGCTGTTACGGTTTGGATTCGATCAGGCACGCAAAGAAATACGTCGAATCGTAAGAGAAAAGGAAGAAAAACTCTCTCTAGTTATATCTGATTTTGACGAACTGGCGCTTCTTATCCACACCGATGAATTCTTACTGAAATCAAACCAGTTCTCACCAGATATTTCCACTCAGATTCTGGAAGAGTGCGGTGTTTTCGGGTCCGTTTATATTCTGTTCTCGTACGAGCCGGACAAGCAGCAATGTCCACTTATCAAACTAAAATAGACCGAACAATAAATTTAAATGGCCGGGGCTCGATTTCTCTGATTTCCTATCGAACCAAGCTGGTACCTTAGTGGAATTGGGGTCAGATCACAGTTTCCACTAATATAAGCGATTATTGTGGTCTGACCCCGGTTTAGGTTAAAACGGCGTTAGCCGCCGATTCATGATCATCCGAGGAGCCATATGACAAGAGCGATTGCGGACCATTGGGGCAGCGGTGACGTCTACGGCCTGATCGTGTCGGCACTGGACAAAATGTCGAAGCCACTGGAGGGCATTACAATTGAAGACCTGGCGCCGGTCGACCATTTTCACGCCCGGGGTCTTCCCGCTACTGTTGAACTCGCGGATCGACTCCCGATCAAGGCCGGCCAGCACATTCTCGACATCGGCTGCGGGCTGGGTGGTCCTGCCCGCTACATCGCGAAGAGATTCCAATGCAAGGTGAGCGGCCTCGACATAACGGAGCCCTTCGTTGAAGCGGCGAACAAGTTGACGGCACTGCTTCGAATGGAAGCGACGGTGAAACTCGAGCTTGGCGACGGTCAGCTCCTGCCCTATCCGGATTCGCACTTCGATGGCGCCTACACGCAACACGTCACCATGAACGTGGCCGATCGTCCTAAGTTCTTTGCGGAAGCCTATAGGGTGCTGAAGCCTGGTGCTTTCTTTGCGCTCACCGAGCACGGCTCAGGGCCGAAAGGAGATCCGCACCATCCCGTTCCGTGGTCGGCGGACGGAAGCGGTGCCTACCTGCTTGCCCCGTCCGAGACTCGAGCGCTTTTGGAAAAGACCGGGTTCGAGGACATCGTGGTCGAGGACACCGGAGCCAAGTATGCGGCCGGATACAGGATGGCGATTGAAAAAGCCGAAAATGGCGCTTTGCCGCCTTTAGGGATACACATACTCTTGGGCGAGACGGCACTGCAGAAAACGCGCAATACATTGCGGAACATAGAAGAAGGTCGCACCCATCCATTCCAACTGATCTGCCGCAAGCCACGATGATTACACTTGCGTGGAGTTAAACGGGCCAGGCTCGATTTAAAGAAATTGGGCAGGAAATTGAGCCCGCCACCCTAACCTAATTCCCGAGCCCGACTGCCCGCGCGATCAGAAACAACCCGGCTCCGACGATGACGACCCCGGTGATTCGCGCGACGCGCTCACCGGCCGGTGCCAGACGTTCGACGGTGATGGCTACCGCCACGATAACCATCGCGCGCAGGTCCATGACCCCGAGACCCAGGAGGATCGCCGTCAGGCCGGCACTGCTGTAGCAGCAGTGGAGTCCAAGGCGCAGGCCGTGTCGCCAGGCGGTGCCGGCGTCCGCCGGCAACGTACGGCCGCGCCCGGGTGCCTCGCGGCAGCAGGCAAGGTGGTGTGCTTTCCACGCGCTGAACTGGACGCCGCCGGCGATCACGACGACCCCGCCGACCGCGATCGGAACGGCGCGCGCCAGCGTTGGCCACTGCATCGCGACCGCCGTGAGCAGCACGCCCAGCGGAAAGGCGGCCATCCCGAACGCGGTCCACACGCAGAAGTAACCCGCGCCCACGAGCGCGGTCTGCCGACCGAGGCGCGTCTCGCCGGTCGGGCCTACGGCTCGGCGGTAGCGCCACAGCATGGGCACCAGGGATGGCAGCATCATCGCCACCATCATCACGACCCACTGGCCTACGAACAACGCCGCGGCGCCGGGCCACGTCTGTCCGGGCATCCGCATCCACGCCATCGACATCGTCCAGCCGCCGGGCATCGGCATCCCGCCCAGCGCCGACATGGACGCGCACCAGACGATCGTTACCGCCGCGGCTCCGGCGAACAGCAGCGCCGCGACGCCGAAGAAGATTCGCTCCGACGTGCGCCCGGAAGCCCTGCGACGTTCGTTCACCAGTGGTGCCGTGATTAACACGACACCACTCAGCGCTTGCCGTACTCGTCGTGGCGGCGCATCCAGACGCCGGTCTCGTTGCGCCCTCGGGGTGCCCGGTCGAGCCACTGGTACAGGCCCCAGAGGCCGTCCAGCCCGCGCGCGTAGGTCGAGTAGCTGTGGTAGACGACGCCGTCCTCGAGCACGAACGCGCTCATGCCGGGAGCCTCCTGTATGTACGTCGCCCAGTCCGTGGCGGTTCCGGCCGTGAGATCGGGGAGCGCCTCCCCCTCGCCGATCGGCAGCGGCGGCCACGTCACCGACCCAAAGTTGTACTTGGCCATTCCGGACCGCAGTTGCTCCTCCGTGTATGCCACACCGAAGTCGGTGGTGAAGTCGCTTCCGCGCGACGACGCCCACGGGAAACTCCAGCCCATCCGCTGTTTGTACGCCTGCAGCTTCGCGAGCGGCGCCCGCGACACCGCCCAGAGCATTACGTCGTGGTTGGCCAGATGCGTGACGAACCCGTTGAAGCCGTCCGCGATCGCCGAGCAGTGCGGACACCCCGCGGTGTAGTCGGGCCCGAACATGAAGTGGTAGACGAGGAGCTGCGAGCGTCCCTGGAACAGGTCCGCCAGCGAGGCGTTGCTCTTGTCTGTCTCGAATCGATAGTCTTTATCGATACGCACCCACGGCAGCTCCTGGCGTTGTTGCGCCAGCTCGTCGCTGCGCCGCGTGTGCGCCTTCTCGGCCTTGAGCAGCTCGAGCCGCGCGGCGAGCCACTCTTTACGTGTCCCGGTCTTGTGCTTCGTCATCGTCGTATCTCCTGTCTTCGCTTGAGTAGGGATTGGGCGCCGGGTCTGCCTGTGGTTTTGAGCGGAGGCAGCCCGGCTCTATGGTACGACGAACGAGAAACAGCGAAATCGACCGGCCCCACGTGAAAAAATAGGGTCAGAGAACAATTACCGCTATATTTTGAAACAATTGTTCTCTGACCCCAATTTCACACAATTTCATTCAGAGTGATTAAAAATAAATAACTCGGACACCTATAATATTCCGTCCTGCACGCCGTCTGACCCTCCGTCGCATCCGACGCGTTTGAGTCTGGCAGTTTCGTCGGCGATTTTGTCCCGCTTTTTGTCCCGCTTTACGGGACCCCGCACTCTCTTCCTTGGGGTGAAATAGGCACGTCGTTCGACAACCCCATCACAAGGAGCACAAGTCATGAACA
>JBLMWS010000261.1:0-10643 GCA_050257355.1 Gemmatimonas sp. | reverse complement strand
ACCAGTATTTCGCGACATAGCCGGCATAGCTTGCGGTGCCGCAGGCGGTGATCGAGATACGCTGGATATCGTTGAAGTCGAACGGCAGTTTGAGCGGCAACGCGACACGCTCGGCGGCCATATCGACATAGCGCGCCAGCGTATGCCCGACCACCTCCGGCTGCTCATGGATCTCTTTGGCCATGAAATGGCGGTAGTTCGCCTTGTCGACCAGTGACGTCGCGGCGGTGTGCCTGATGGGATCGCGATGGACGATCGCGTTGTCCTTGTCGTAGATCGTGGCGCCAGTTCGCGTCAGCACCACCCAATCGCCGTCTTCGAGATAGCTGATGGTATTTGTGAACGAGCCGAGCGCGATAGCGTCCGATCCCAGATACATCTCGCCGTCGCCGTAGCCGATCGCGAGCGGCGGGCCATTGCGGGCGCCGATCATCAGATCGTCCTTGCCCTTGAAAATGAAACCCAAGGCGAACGCGCCGCGAATCTCCGAGAGCGTCTTCCTGACTGCCTCAACCGGGCCCAATCCGCGCCGGAGTTGCTCATCAACCAGATGCACGACGACTTCGGTATCCGTTTCCGTGTTGAAGACCGCGCCTCGCTTTTCCAGCGCTTCGCGCAGCTCGCGGAAATTCTCGATGATGCCGTTATGGACGACTGCGACATTCTCGGTCGCGTGCGGATGGGCGTTGCTCTCGGTCGGCTTGCCGTGGGTGGCCCAGCGGGTATGGCCGATGCCGGTGTGGCCCGACAGCGGCTCGGCGCGCAGCCGCTGCTCCAGGTTCTTCAGCTTGCCTTCGGCGCGGCGGCGTTCGAGATGGTCGCCTTCCAATGTGGCGACACCGGCGGAATCGTAACCCCGGTACTCCAGCCGCTTCAACGAATCGACCAGCTGCTCGGCGACCGGCGCGCGCCCCAAAATCCCGACAATCCCGCACATGCGGATCAAGCTCCGAGTTTAAGGAAAATGATCTTCAAAACTGCGGGAACTCTTAACGAAGTTCACTCTCCCGCAGGACTCAATATTTATTGCGGATTGCGACAAGCTTAAACCGAAAGCTTAACGTGTCGCGCCGCGGTGTGCCCTTTCGAATCTTCAGATGCAGGCTTAACCGGCGGTCAACGCTTTTGATCAAGCATCGGGGAAAGTGGAGAGCAGGCCATGAACGGCAAGCGCGACAAATCGCCCGACCCGAAAGGAGTAGCCCTCATGCATGTGCGCGCCAGCGAAACCGCGGGCACGCATCTCGCCAATTGGCCGCCGCCGCGTCACGACCGTGAAGCACCGGCCATGCTGAGGGTCAAGCATCCGGAAACGGTCGAGACCGCCAAGCGCACCAAGCCACGGGGCTGGCGCCTGACCCGCGCGATGTTTTCCGAATTCGCCGACGACAACGAGTAGTGCCGCCGCGCGGCTTGCATCCGCCGATCAGGCTACCGGCTTCTTGTTCTTCATCTTCTGCTCGCGATAGCGGGTCGCGCCGCCTTCGCGAACGCTCTGCGGACTGCGCTCGACCGCCATGGCATCGTCGGGGACGTCCTTGGTAATCACCGAGCCCGAGCCGATATAGGCGCCGTTGCCGATCCTGATCGGTGCCACCAGCGACGAATTGGTGCCGACGAACGCGCCCTTGCCGATCAGCGTCTTGTGCTTGGAGATGCCGTCGTAATTGCAGGTGATGGTGCCCGCACCGATGTTGGTGTTGGCGCCGACCTCGGCATCGCCGATGTAAGAGAGGTGATTGACCTTGACGCCGGCCTCCAGCCGCGCCGCCTTGGTCTCCACGAAATTGCCGATCCTGGCGCCCTCGCCGAGCGAGGTCCCCGGCCGCAACCGCGCATAAGGTCCGACCGAGGCGCGGCCGCCGATTGCGGCCTGCACGAGATGCGAGAAGGAATGGATCACGGCGCCGTCGCCGATGGTGACGCCCGGTCCGATCACCACGAACGGCTCGATGGTGACGTCCTTGCCGAATTGCGTATCCGCGGCGAGGAAAACCGTCTCGGGCGCGATCATGGTCACGCCCGCCTCCAGCGCGGCCTTGCGCAGCCGCGTTTGCATCACCGCTTCGGCTTCCGCAAGCTGCGCCTTGGTGTTGATGCCACGCACTTCATCTTCGTCTGTTTCGATCACGACGGCCTCCAATCCCATATCCCTGACGATGGCGACGGCATCGACCAGATAATATTCGCCCTTGCTGTTGGCGTTGCCGATCTGCTCGAGAATACGAAGCGCCTTGTCGCCGGCAATCGCCATCACCCCGGCATTGCAGAGATCGACCTTGCGTTCCTCCGGGCTCGCATCGGCGTGCTCGCGGATGGCTGTCAGGCGGCCCTGTTCGATCAGAAGCCGGCCGTAGCCGGTGGGATCGGCGGCGCGAAAACCAAGCACGGCGAGCGCCGCGCCCTCGCTCAAGGGAGCACGCAGGCGCGCGAAGGTCGCGGCTGAAATCAGCGGCGTATCACCGAAGACGACGAGAAGATCGTCAGCCCTGCGTGCCAGGGCCTCGCGCGCCGCCAGCACCGCATGCGCCGTGCCCAGCCGCTCGCGCTGGATGAAGATCGAGGCGTCCGGCCGGAGCCGCTTCACTTCGTCGGCCACGGCCTGATGATCGGGCCCGATCACGACGGCAAGCGATGCGCCGGCGCCCGCCGGCGCGGCGGCGAGCACATGGGACAGCAGCGATTGTCCGGCAACCGGGTGCAGCACCTTCGGCAGCTGCGAGCGCATCCGCGTGCCCTCGCCGGCCGCGAGCACCACAGTCAGGCTGGATCGGATGGTCATTGCCGTCCTTTTCGAGAAAGTTGTCGTGAGCCGCGCCGTCATAAAGGGTTTTCCGCTCTCCGCAAATGTCCGGGATTCAAGAACGGCGGCCAATACCTGTTAATGTTCCCCCGTGATTCGTAGAGGTTCCCAATCGCATGGCAAAGGAATCGGACAAAAAGACCGGCGCCTTCGAGCTCGAAAATACCGGAGGCCTTCTGTCCGGTCTTTTCGCCGAAGAGAATGAATTCGACCGGCGGGCTTTATTAAGGATTGGGACCTGGGGCGCGACCACCGTGGGCGCGGTGATGCTGGCGGTGCTCGCCAACCATTGGTCGCTGGGTTGGCGGCGCGAGCAGGTCGCCGCCGCCGATCTTGCGCGGCAGGCCCAGCAGATCCAGGCCCTGACGCGCGAAAGCCAAACCGAGACACGACGGCTTGCTTCGGCGATCGAGACATTGAACAACGACCGCGACCGGCTGTTTTCCCGCGTCACGGTGCTCGAACAAGGGCTGGATTCGGTGACCGGGGCGCTCGCGAGGCAACCATCCCCCGCCGCCGCGCTCGCCTCGCCGCAGGCCTCGGCCGCGCCACCGGCACCGCCGCCATCTCCGGCGCAACCAGCCCAGGCGCAGGCCACGCCGCCAAGCGTGGCGACAGCGGCGGCGGCGCCCGTCCCCGCTCCGGTCACGGCGACGATTTCGGCCGCAGCGGAGCAGCCGCATGCGGTGATGGCCAGACCCGACGCGGCCAAAGCCGAGGCTGCTGCCCCTGCATCGGTCGTAGCGAACGCGCCGACGCCGGCCGCCGCCGCTGCCAATCCGTCATCCCCGACGCCTCTCGCCGCCACGGCCTCGCTGATGGCGAAATCGATGATCCAGCCGGCGGCGCCCGCAGCGCCCAAATCGGCGGAATTGGCAAAGCCGGCCGAGGTCAAAGCCAAGGACATCAAAGCAGCCGAGGCGAAGACAGCTGACGTCAAGATGACCGAAGCGAAGACGGCCGACACAAAGACGGCGGAGGCGAAAGGCGCTGAGATGCCCGCCGCATCAGAAGCTGCAGCCGCATCTTCACCGCAGCTGGAGACGATCGCGATCGCATCGCCTCAAACTTCCGCAGAGCCGCATGGGTCGACCGTCAAGGCCGACGTGCAGCAAACCGATTTTGCCGTCGAACTCGGCAGCGCCAATACGCTGGCCGGACTGCGCGCGCTGTGGCGCGGTGTGCGACACCTGAACGCCGATCTGGCTGCGCTCAGTCCGATCATTGTCATCAAGGAAGGCAACAACGGGCTCGGCATGCGGCTGCATCTGGCGGCCGGCCCGCTCAAGGATGCGGCGGGGGCAGCCAAGATCTGCGCAGCGCTCGCCGCGCGCAAGCGCAGTTGCGAAAGCACGATCTTTGACGGCCAACGCCTGGCCATGGCGGACGACGAGGCCAAAGGGAGCACCAGGGAGGTGACCAGGAAGGGGGCCAGGGAGCCGGTCAGGCAGAAACCCGAGGGCAAACCGTCGCCGGAGTCGCGGCAAAACCTCGCGAAACGGAGCCGCCACGCCAGGAACGAAGAGCCGCCGCCACCACCCCCGCCCGAGCCACCGAAACCGGCGCCGACCTCGGTGTTCTCCGCCCTGTTTGGCCACCACTAAAGCGCGATGAGATTGGGTTGAATAGCTATCGCGCTTTAGGTCTTTGATTGAGCATGATCTTTTCGGAAAACCGCTTCACACTTTTCCGGATCATGCTCTAGATTACCCTCGTCTTTGCAGCGGCTTGGGTGTAGGTCTTCATCCGCTCCAGCAGGATCAGCCGGGGCTATTGCCATTTCGTCTCAACTTCGATCCGATCAGGCATGAAGAAAACTCCGTTCCGGCTCACGCCCTACCAGGTGCAATGGCTCCTGATCGTCGGCTTTGTCAGCGTCGGCTATGCGTTGTACCTGCGCTATCTCGCAATCGAGTATTCGCCTGTGGCATTGGCCTGCGATGCCGGCCTGCGCACCATGCTCTGCACGTCCCGCTCGGTCGTAACAGCGCTGTTCAAGAACAACGTCTTCGGCATCGTGGCGCTGGTGATCGCCGCGCTGCACGTCATCCGTCCCTCGATCGTCCTGCTGACGGGAGGATTGATCGCGGCCGGACTCGGAATCGTGCTCTATAACGTCGCGCTCTCGGGGCTCGCGATCGGGCTGCTCATTCTGGGCTTTGCGCGACCCGCCCCCGCCACAGCGTGAGTGCGAGCAGCGCGTAGATGACGCAGGTCCAGACCGACTGCCAATTGTCCCAACCTTCGTTGACGCCGACATAAATCGCCGACATCGCCAGCAAGCCGGCAAACACAGCTTCCGCAATCGGGCGCCGTCCCTGCGGCGGACGATTGAGCGTCAATAACGCGAAGGGCACGACCGCCATCGTGAGCGAGGCAAAGGGGAAATCGCGGTAGCGCGGATCGAAGACGAAGCCGAGCGCGGTCTGACTAGCGATCAGCGCGGTGACGATCAGCGCCGCGCCCAATAGCCAGGTCAGGACCGAACGGCGTTTGTCGTCCCGCGGACCCAACAGGTCCAGGAAACTCGGCAAGGGCTGGCCCGACACCAACGCGCTCGCGCACAGGACCGGCGCGGCGACGCCGGCGGCGAGCAGCGCGCTCCATTGCAGCCAGCCGCCAAAGCCGTAGCTCTCGTAGAACAGCTTGTCGGCGGCGACGCCGAGCAAGGCTCCGGCCGTGGTGGCGCAAATCCAGACCGCAACCCAGGCGCTCGCCCGGGGCGTCCATGGCCTGCGCCTTAGTGTCAAACCGGCGGCCGCGAACACGATCACGCTGAGCAGCATGCCGCCGGCCATCTGCCATTTCCAGAGCGGGAAATTGCTGACCGGCACGCCCGCCGGATATTTCAACTCTCGCCGGGCCGCATCGAACAGGCCCCAATAGCCGCCGACCGTGCCCTCGAGCTGCCGCTTCCAGGGCTGGTCATAGGCCTCGATCAGATTGACGCGAAAATTCTCCTGCTTGGCGAGCTGGAGGATGTCGGAGACGACGCGCGCCTGGTTGGTCCGCGAGGGCAGCGCCCCCTCCCGCATCCGCCCCTCGCTCGGCCAGCCGGTCTCCCCGATAAGGATCTCCTTGCCGGGGAAGGCCACCGCCATCTGCTGGCGGATCGCGTCGACATGGGCGGCGGCGAATTTGGCGCGGATCGGGAAGTCCTCCCAATAAGGGAGGATGTGAATGGTGATGAAATCGACGGCGTCATAGAGTTCGCGGTTTTTCAGCCAGTATTCCCACACGTCCGCATAAGTGACGGGGACGCTCACCTGCGCCTTCACCGAGCGGATGGTCGCGACCAGGTCGTTGACCGTCATCTCGCCACGCAGCAGCACCTCGTTGCCGGCGACGACCGAGGTGATGACGTCGGGATATTCCTTGGTGAGCCTGACCACGGTCGCGATCTGGTTCAGGTTCTTGAAGCGGTTGTTGCTGAGCCAGATGCCCTGGATCACCTTGAGCCCGACCTTCTTGGCGATCCCCGCGATCTGGTCCTGACCGTACTCGATTGAATAAGTGCGGACGCAGTCGGTGATCTTGGCCAGCTGTGTGAGGTCCTGCTCGATCTGCTCGGCCGAGATCCGCGCCGTCCCCGTCAGCGGCGACTGGGCGCCGCGGAACGGCGCGTAGGACACGCATTGCAGTTTGGCCTTGGGATCGATCGGCGCACGCGCGAGCATAATGGGCGTGGCCAGCCACCACCACACGGCAGCAATGGCGCCCAGGGAAACGAGCAACAGCGCCAGTGGCGTACGAAGAGAAATCAGTTCCATCCTCCAGGCGGGGAAACGTCGATTAACCGGAAGCCGGTCGTCTGCCAAGAGGCGCGTCGTTTCCAGACGGGTCCTCGCAGAGTTTTACCACAAAGCGATAAAGTTGTGACTTTGCTGGACAAAATCACAAATACGGTTCATGGGATCGGCGATGGCTCGCTGCCGCATTCGGGACCTATTTGAACGGCATCACCGTTTCGTCCGCGGCGGAAGGCCTGCAACGAATTGGGGAATCCATGCATCGACGGGTGCTTGAGCTTAAGAACGTGTTGGTGCGCCGTCTCGCTATCCCCGGGCTCATCGCCCTCTTAGGCATCGGAACAGCCTTCGCCCAAAGCGGCGACAAAAAGCCCCAGGAGCAGCAAGGCAAGCCCCCTGCCGCCAACCAGGCCGAGGCCGCCAAGGAAGGCCAGCACAAGATCGACGAATTCGTCGAAGCCGCGCAGGCAATCAACGGCCCTGCGGGCAATCCGGAATGCGTTTGGCTCGGCCGGCGGGTGGTGCAACTCATCTGGGTCGACGATCTCGACACCGCCTTCCGCCACCTCGATCTCTATGACCGCTTCGGCTGCCCGGGCGGACACATCCAGGCGGCCTTTCGTTGCCTGACCCGTTTTGCCAACCAGATCGACGACAAGGTCCCCAACAGCCTGCGCGATCACGTGCACGCCTGCTGGATCAATCCAAACGCCCAGCCGCCGCAGACTGCGGCCGCAACGCCGAGCCGACCTGCCGCCCCGGGCGCGGCACCGGCTCCAACGCCGTCGCCGACGCCCGCCAGCCCGCAACCCTCACCGCAGCCGCCCGCGAAATAATTCGTGAGTCCGCTCTTCAGGAACGATCCTGCGATCCCGACATTGAGGAAGACGCGCCCTTAAAACGCCACGGCACCATCCCAGTTGTTTCATGGCGTGGCAGGACTATCCTCAAGTCGCCGTCGTGTCGGTCGAACCTAGGGGGCAGGTTCGCGTCCCTTATTGCATGCCCCATCTGGTCTAGTCGCGATGCGCGCCGTCGTTGCCGTTCTGCTGTTTGTCACTGCCGTTCATGCCGGGCTGTGGGCGATTCTTCAGGACAAGCAGGAGGCGCCTGACTTCAAGGGCAAGCTGCCCAGCGTCTCCTACTCGCCGTTCGAGCCCGGACACACCGTCGACATCAACGTCGATCCCGACAGGATTCGTGCCGACCTCAAGAAGCTCGCACCCGTGACGCGGGCGATCCGCCTCTACTCCTCGACCGAAGGCAACGAACTGGTCCCGCCGATCGCCGCCGAATTCGGCCTGAAGGTCATGCTCGGCGCCTGGATCGACAAGGACGCCAACCGCAACGAACGTGAGATCGAGTCGGCCATCAAGCTCGCCCGGCACAACAGCAATGTCATCGGAATCGTGGTGGGCAACGAAACCATCCTCACCGCGCTTCAGAAGCCTGATGAGCTGATCGAGAAGATCAAACGGGTCAAGAAATCGGTCAACGTTCCGGTGACGACCGGCGACGTCTGGAACACCTGGCGCGACAACCCGGAGCTCGCCTCCAATGTCGACTTCATCGCGGCGCACATCCTGCCCTATTGGGAGAACTTCTCCGACCGCCAGGCGGTCGACCAGGCAATCTACCTTTACGGGCTGTTACGCGAAAAATTTCCCGGCAAGCGAATCGTGATCGCCGAGTTCGGTTGGCCGAGCGCCGGCTACAACCGGCTCAACGCCGTGCCGGGAAGATTCCAGCAGGCCAGGGTGCTGCGCAATTTCGTCACCCGCGCCGAAGCCATCGGCATGGAATACAACATCGTCGAGGCGATGGACCGACCCTGGAAGACCTTTGAAGGCGGTGTCGGTCCTTATTGGGGCATCCTCACCGCTGCGGGCGATCCGAAGTTCTCCTGGGTGGGACCGATCGTCAATCCGGACTACTGGAAGGTGGCTACGATTGCGCTCCTGGTGGGCATCCTGATGTCGCTGCCGATCCTGGCATTGACCGAGCCGACGCCGCTGCAGGCCTTTGTGCTTTCGGCGGCCGCCAATGGCGTCGGCGCCTGGATCGCCACCGTGTTCGCCTACTGGAACGGCCACTATTTCGTGTTCGGCTCCGCCTTCGCGCTGACGCTGGGACTTGTGCTGCTGGTGCCGTTGATCCTGATCGCGATGGCGCGGGTCGAGGAAATCGCCGCCGTCGGCTTGGGCCGCCCGCCGCGCCGGCTGCTGGTCAAGGGCAAGACTATGCCCTCCCCGCCCCCTGATGGCGCCTACCCGAAAGTGTCGATCCACGTGCCGGCCTATTACGAGCCGCCCGAGATGCTCAAGCAGACGCTTGATGCGCTGGCGCGGCTCGACTATCCGAACTTCGAATGCGTCATCATCATCAACAACACGCCCGATCCCGCGTTCTGGCAGCCGATCCAGGATCACTGCCGCGCGCTCGGCGAGCGCTTCAAGTTCATCAACGCCGAGAACGTCAAAGGCTTCAAGGCCGGCGCCTTGCGCATTGCCATGGACCGCACGGCGGCGGATGCTGAGATCATCGGCATCATCGATGCCGACTATGTCGTGCATCCCGACTGGCTGAAGGACCTGGTGCCGGCGTTCAGCGATCCGCGCGTCGGCCTCGTGCAGGCGCCGCAGGACCACCGCGACGAAGACCGCTCGCTGATGCACTACATCATGAACGGCGAATATGCCGGCTTCTTCGATATCGGCATGGTCCAGCGCAACGAGGAGAACGCCATCATCGTGCATGGCACGATGTGCCTGATCCGCCGCGCCGCGATGGACATGGCGGGCGGGTGGTCGAGCGACACCATTTGCGAGGACACCGACCTCGGCCTCGCCATCCAGGAACTCGGCTGGCTCACCCATTACACCAACCGCCGCTATGGCCAGGGCCTGCTGCCCGACACCTACGAAGCCTTCAAGAAGCAGCGGCATCGCTGGGCCTATGGCGGCTTCCAGATCGTGAAGAAACACTGGCGGCGCTTCCTGCCCGGCGCGAGCCGGCTGACCTCCGACCAGAAGCGCGAATTCTCGCTCGGTTGGCTGAACTGGCTCGGCGCCGAAAGCCTCGGCGTGCTGGTCGCGATTATGAACCTGATCTGGGTGCCGATCGTGGCGTTTGCCGACATCGCGATTCCCGACAAGATCCTGACGCTGCCGATCATCGCGGCCTTCGTGGTCTCGCTCGGCCATTTCCTGGTGATGTACCGGCTCCGCGTGCCGGTGAAGACCGGGCAGATGCTGGGCGCCATGATCGCGGCGATGAGCGTGCAGTGGACGGTGTGCCGCGCCGTCGCACAGGGCCTCATTACCGAGCACCTGCCGTTTGCGCGCACATCCAAAGGCGGGCTGTCGCGGGTGTCGATCGAATTCCAGGCGTTCTGGGAGGCGGTGATCGCCGCGCTGCTGATCGCCGGCGCCGGCGTGCTGATCGCCACCAACACCAAGCAGATCCGCGAAATCTATATTTTCGCCGCCGTTCTGGTGCTGGAGAGCCTGCCCTTCCTGTCGGCGGTCGCCATCGCCATCCTCGAGAGCTCGCGGATGAACTCGTTCGCCTTCTGGCGCAACACTGCCGTCCGCACCGCGGAGCTGATCGGCCTGCGCCCGGTGGCGCTCCCGGTGGCTCCGCCCCAGCGCGCAGGCAGCGAAGTCCCGCGCGACGGGCGGTGATAGGGGCCAACCCGAAGCGCGTGCGCCCTCACGCGGAGCCGAGCCCGCCACTTCGCATTTTTCGAGCCCCAACGATCCCCACGCGCAAATGCGGGATCGTAGCTCGAAGGTCAGTCGGTAAGCTATTGATCTTACGGTTTTTTGGTGAGCGCGCTGGGGCTCGAACCCAGGACCCCGTGATTAAAAGTCACGTGCTCTACCGGCTGAGCTACGCGCTCGCTCCGTTCAGGCATGGTCCCTGTCAAAACGCTCAGTGCGCGCTTTGGACTATGCTCCGGCCTGCGCTGTGTAGGGACCGATCCGTTGCGGGTCAATAGCTGCGAAGCGGCTCCACAAAAACGCGATTGTCGGGCGGCAAACCCGGAACTCGGAGCTTGCGGCGGCAGATTCCGGATTCGCCATTCGAGC
>JBLMWS010000260.1:0-14839 GCA_050257355.1 Gemmatimonas sp. | reverse complement strand
CCTTGACGAATTCGCGCCGGGCCACCGCGGCCGAGTTCATGGACACCTTGTCGGCGCCGGAGCGCAGCAGGACCTTGATGTCGTCGATGGTGCGCACACCGCCGCCGACCGTCAGCGGCATGAAACAGGCCTCCGCCGTGCGCCGGACCACATCGAGCATGATGCCGCGGTTCTCATGGGTTGCGGTGATGTCGAGGAAGCAGAGTTCGTCGGCGCCCGCGGCATCATAGGCGATGGCCGCTTCGACGGGATCGCCGGCATCGCGCAGATCGACGAAATTGATGCCCTTGACCACCCGTCCGTCCTTGACGTCGAGGCAGGGAATGACGCGCACCTTGAACATCGAAAGCTCCCTAAAGCCCGCCGCGCGCGTTGCGGATCAGCGCCAGCGCTGCGGCAGGATCGAGCCGGCCGTCATACAGCGCCCGGCCCGCAATGGCCCCGGCCAGCTTCTTGGCACGCGGCGACAACAGCGCTTTCACGTCCTCGATCGAGGCCAGACCGCCCGAGGCAATCACCGGAATCGAGATGCGCTCGGAAAGCGCAATGGTCGCGTCGAGGTTGAGGCCCTTCAACAGCCCGTCGCGGGAGATATCGGTGAAGATGATGGCGGCGACGCCGGCGTCCTCGAAGCGCTGCGCGATCTCGAGCGCGGTGACCTGTGAGGTCTCCGCCCAGCCCTCGACGGCCACCTTGCCGTCGCGCGCGTCGAGCCCCACGGCGATCCGGCCGGGATATTTTCTGGCCGCGCCCTTGACGAGTTCGGGATCGCGCACCGCCGCGGTTCCGATGATCACCCGCGCGATGCCCTTCGCAAGCCAGGCCTCTACGGTTCCAAGATCGCGGATACCGCCGCCGAGCTGTACCGGGATCGTGATCGCCTTCAGCATGGCTTCGACGGCCTGTGCATTCATCGGCTTGCCGGCAAACGCACCGTCGAGGTCGACCACATGGAGATATTCGAACCCCTGCGCGGCAAAGCTCCTGGCTTGCGCGGCGGGATCGAGATTGAACACGGTCGCGCGCGCCATGTCGCCCTGTTCGAGCCGCACGCACTGGCCGTTTTTCAAATCGACGGCAGGAAAAAGGATCAAGGCTTCCACTTCAGGAAATTGGAGATGAGCGCCAGACCGAAACGCTGGCTCTTCTCCGGGTGAAACTGGGTGCCGACCGCCGTGTCCTTGGCGACAATGGCCGTGACCGGTCCGCCATAATCGGCGCGCGCTAGCACATCCGCCTCATTGGCGGCGTTAAGGTGATAGGAGTGCACGAAATAGGCATGGCGGCCTTTTGGCCCGAGCGGCAGCCGCTCCAGCACGGCGTGCTCGCGAACCAGGTCGAGCGTATTCCAGCCCATATGCGGGATCTTCAGGCTCTCCTCACGCGGCGAAATCTTTTCGACGTCGCCTTCGATCCAGTTGAAGCCCTCGGTGATCACATGCTCCTTACCGCGGGTCGCCATCAATTGCATGCCGACGCAGATGCCGAAGAACGGACGCGCTTTGTTGCGCACCGCTTCGGTCAGCGCATCGAGCATGCCGTCCAGCGCATCCAGGCCCTTGCGGCAATCGGCGAAGGCACCGACGCCCGGCAGCACGATGCGGTCGGCTCGGTACACGGTGTCGGGGTCGCGCGTGACCACGATGCTGTCGGGGTTTTCCGACGCTCGCGCGGCGCGCTCGAACGCTTTGGCGGCCGAGTGCAGATTGCCGGAGCCGTAATCGATGATGGCGACGCTCATCGCTGTCCTCCCGGCTCGGGAAACAATCCAATGATGCCGCTGCCAGGCACGGGCGGCGGTTTCGAAAAGGACTGACCGGGAACGTCCCGGGTCGGCGGCGGCCCGCCGCGATCGACTGCCTGCTGGTCGTTGACGATGCCGCGCTGTTTGGCCGCCCAACGGTCGAAGAAACGCCGCTCGGCTGCTTCCTCGTCGTCGGCAACGATCACGTCGAGCTGCCGCCAATGGTGGCGCCACAGCGTCCAGCGTCGCAGGCTGGCGGCCTCGAACCCCATCAGAATGGCGAGGATGAGATCGGCGAACAAGAGCGCCGTGGAGCCGGCGCCAAGCCGCAGCAAGGCCAGCTCGAGCCCGACCACCGCGATGATCCAGCCGATCAAGGCCAGCCACAGCCGGCGCCAGATCAGCCAAATCGGCGCCAGCACCGCCGCCCAAAAATGAAAGCCGTCGCGCACGAACACGTATTGATCGGTGGCGCGGAGATCGACTCCATCGCCTGCGGGAGCATGAACTGTATAGACCGGCATCGCATCTCTCCGATCGGCCGACCAATGACGGTCAGCCGCCGAGCTGACCCTTGGTGGACGGCACCTCGCCCGCGGCGCGCGGATCGATCGCAACGGCCGTGCGCAGCGCCCTCGCCAGACCTTTGAAACAGGATTCGGCGATATGATGGCTGTTCTCGCCATATAGGGTCTCGACGTGCAAAGTCACGCCCGCATTGATGGCAAAGGCGTTGAACCATTCGCGCACCAGCTCGGTGTCGAAGCTCCCGACCTTGTCGCGCGGAAACGCCACCTTGAACACCAGAAACGGCCGGCCCGAAATGTCGATCGCCACGCGCGACAGGGTTTCGTCCATCGGCATATGCACCGAGGCGTAGCGGGTGATGCCGGCCATGCTACCGAGCGCCTGCTTGACCGCCTGCCCGAGCGCAATGCCGACGTCCTCGGTGGTGTGATGATGATCGATATGCAGATCGCCGACCGCCTTCACGCTCAGATCGATACGGGAATGTCGCGCCAAGAGATCGAGCATGTGGTCGAAGAAGCCAATACCCGTGGAGACGCTGGACGCGCCCGTGCCGTCGAGATTGACGGTCACCTCGACGTCGGTTTCCTTGGTCTTACGCTTGATGGTGGCGCTACGCATGAAAAGGGGGCTTCCCTCAGGGTCTAAAAGCGGGGCCCTTTTAACAGGCCACATGACCCTTCGCCACAGCAGGATAGGCCGCCCGAGGCCGAACTTCGGCCTATGGTGACCGGAATCGTGCTCCTGATTGTAAGGACGCCCGCCAGCGCCTAAATCAGGGGCCGAATGAGGTATCCCATGCAAGCATCACAGAACGAGCCAGGGGTCTGGCACGGCACCACCATCGTCACCGTGCGCAAGGGCGGCAAGGTCGTGATCGGCGGCGACGGCCAGGTCTCGATCGGCCAGACCGTCATCAAGTCCAATGCCAAGAAGGTCCGCAGGCTCGGCAAGGGTGATGTGATCGGCGGCTTCGCCGGCGCCACCGCCGACGCCTTCACGCTGTTCGAGCGCCTTGAGAGCAAGCTTGAGCAATATCCGGGGCAATTGACCCGCGCCGCGGTCGAACTTGCCAAGGATTGGCGCACCGACCGCTACTTGCGGCGGCTGGAGGCGATGATGATCGTCGCCGACAGGGACGTCTCGCTGGTGCTCACCGGCACCGGGGACGTGCTGGAGCCGGAGGCCGGCATCATGGCGATCGGTTCAGGCGGCAATTATGCGCTGGCCGCGGCACGCGCCTTGATCGATACTGACAAGGACGCTGAGGCCATCGTGCGCCGGTCACTGGATATCGCCGCCGATATTTGCGTCTACACCAACCGAAATGTAACGATCGAGACCTTGCAAAGCGGCTGAGCGATGGAAGGGCCTGGCAAGGGATCGGCCACGCGGTTGTCCATGGGCGGCTGGCTGCTGCTCGCCGCCGCCCTGCTGGCGATCCAGGCCGCCATCCTGTTTGCGATGGGCCGGGTGCCGATGTGCACCTGCGGCTACGTCAAGCTGTGGCACGGTGTGGTACATAGTTCCGAGAACTCTCAGCATATCGCCGATTGGTACTCCTTTTCCCACCTCATTCACGGCTTTCTGTTCTATGCGGCAGGCTGGGCGTTATTTCCGCGGCTGGCCTGGCCGCCGCGCCTGATCATGGCCATGGCGGTCGAGATCGGTTGGGAGCTTCTCGAGAATTCCAACTGGATCATCGAACGCTACCGGACCGCGACCATTTCGCTGGACTATTTCGGCGACAGCATCATCAATTCGGTGTCCGATACCCTGTTCATGGTCGTCGGTTTCCTTCTGGCAAAACGCCTCCCGCCCGCCTTGACCGTCTTGTTGGCCATCGCAATCGAGATTGGGGTGGGCCTGCACATTCGCGACAATCTGACGCTCAATGTCATCATGCTGATCTACCCGTTCGAAGCGATCCGGCACTGGCAGGCCGGGCCGCCGATTATCTGAACCGCAGCGCCGACTTGCCCTCGCGAGATTTCGACCCTAGCTAGGACCCATGACAGACTTTTCTCCCCGCGAAATCGTTTCCGAACTGGATCGTTTCATTGTCGGCCAGGCCGACGCCAAGCGCGCGGTCTCCATTGCGCTCCGCAACCGCTGGCGCCGACAGCAGCTCGAGAACGGCCTGCGTGAGGAGGTTCTGCCCAAGAACATCCTGATGATCGGGCCGACTGGTGTCGGCAAGACCGAAATCGCGCGGCGGCTGGCCAAGCTTGCGGGCGCGCCCTTCATCAAGGTCGAGGCCACCAAGTTCACCGAGGTCGGCTATGTCGGCCGCGACGTCGAGCAGATCGTCCGCGACCTCGTGGAGGTCGCGATCGCGCAGGTGCGCGAACGCAAACGCAAGGACGTTCACGCCCGTGCGCAGGTGGCCGCCGAGGAACGGGTGCTGGACGCGCTGGTCGGCGCCAATTCCAGCGCGGCGACGCGCGACTCCTTCCGCCGCAAGCTGCGCGCCGGCGAGCTCGACGACAAGGAAATCGAGATCGAGACGCAATCCTCGGGCGGCCTTCCAATGTTCGAAATCCCGGGCATGCCCGGCGCGCAGATGGGCGCGATCTCGATCGGCGACATTTTCGGCAAGCTCGGCGGGCGCACCAAGACACGCCGGCTGACCGTTGCCGGCTCGCACGAGCTCCTCGTCAACGAGGAATCGGACAAGCTGCTCGACAATGATCAGCTGGTGCAGGAAGCGATCACGGCGGTTGAGAACAACGGCATCGTCTTTCTCGACGAGATCGACAAGATCTGCGTGCGCGACAACCGCGTTGGCGGCGATGTTTCGCGCGAGGGCGTGCAGCGCGACCTGTTGCCGCTGATCGAGGGCACCACGGTATCGACCAAGCATGGTGCGGTGAAAACCGACCATATCCTGTTCATCGCGTCCGGCGCCTTCCACATCGCAAAGCCGTCGGACCTGCTGCCAGAACTGCAGGGCCGCCTGCCGATCCGGGTCGAGCTCCAGGCCCTGTCGCGCGACGACATGCGCCGCATCCTGACCGAGCCGGAGGCGTCGCTGATCAAGCAATATGTGGCGCTGATGAAGACCGAAGGCGTGACGCTCGACATCACCGATGAGGCGATCGATGCGCTCGCCGACGTGGCGGTCGCGGTCAATTCTACGGTCGAGAATATCGGCGCGCGGCGGCTGCAGACGGTGATGGAGCGGGTGCTGGACGAGATTTCCTTCACTGCACCGGACCGCAACGGCGAGACCGTGCAGGTCGATGCCGAGTATGTGAAGAAGCACGTCGGCGATCTCGCCAAGAATGCCGATCTCAGCCGCTTTATTTTGTAGTCGATCGCTCGTCGATTCGCCGCGGCACCTAGCCTCGCGCGCGCCGGATGCGCACGTAGAGCGCGCCCTCGCCGCCGTGGCCGATATGGGCCTGCTCGAAGCCGACGACCAGTGAACGGAATTCCGGCAGACTCAGCCATTGCGGCACCTGGCGGCGCAGCACCCCGCGCTCGGAATCGCCGCCGACGCCCTTGCCGGTGATGACCAGCACGAAAGTCAGTCCCTCATGATGGGCGTGCTGCAGAAAGCCCAGGAGCGCACGATGGGCGCGGACCTGCGTCATGCCGTGCAGATCGAGCCGCGCGTCGATTTCACTCCTGCCGCGTGACAGCCGTAATCGCTCGCGGCGGCCGAGCGGGGTCAGCGGCGGCGTGGCCGGCTTGCTCGGTTTGGGCGCAGGAGCGGATGGAAGCGTCCTCGGCGCGGGCTTTGGACGCACGACGGCGGGCTCCGCTGACAGCTCGGCGGATTGCGGCTTCGACGAGCGCGATCGCTTCCGCAACGGCTTGACCTGTCGCGCCACGCTCTCCCACAGCGCACGCTCTTCCTCGCTCAACGCGCGCTTGCGCCCGCGCGCCGACAGGTCGGGGGTGGAGAAAGAGGCTGGACGTTTCATCGGCGATGGTCGCGCCCGAGATGAGGCGGCGGCTCGGGAGGCGGAGCCGTCTTTGGCCGCGGCGCGGGGAGTGGGATGGCTGGCGCAGCCGCGCCCGTCGCCTGTGCGACGGTGGCGGCGCTGACGGGCGCGACAGGCTTCTGGTTTCCGGCCTGCTGCTTCGGCGGATCTTTCACCACCTCGGTTTGCGGAAACAGCTTGGCGATTTTTGCCGACGGGCGCGGATCGGGCAGTGGCATCCTGCGGCCGCGCGCGACCGGGTCGAGGCTCTTCGGCACGAGCATCACAAACTGCATGGTGTTGCGCAATCGACCTGAGACTTTGCCGGCGTCAGCACCGGCGCCGAAATAGAGATCGGCGCGGGCGGGACCCACGATCGCCGAACCGGTGTCCTGCGCGATCATCAAGCGGTGGAACGGCGTCCTGGCCGTCGCGGATTCGATCGGCAACTCACCGTCGATGAAGAACGGCGTGCCGTAGACATGCAGGGAGCTGTCGACCGCAATCGAGCGGCCGGGCGTGAGCGGCACGCCTTGCGCACCGATCGGCTCGTCCTTGTCGGCAAGCTGCACTTCGCGGAAGAAGACATAGGAGCGGTTTTCCCGCCGCACCTCGTTCGCGGCTTCGGGATTCTGCTCCATCCACTCCCTGATCTTCTGCATCGACATCTGTTCTTTCGGAATGATGCCGCGGTCGATCAGGATGCGACCCACCGGCGTATAGGGATAGCCGTTGTGGGCATCGTAATTGATGCGGATGGTCGAACCGTCGGCCAGACGGATGCGCGCCGATCCCTGGATCTGCGCGAACAGCAAATCGGTCTGGCTTTTGAGCCAGCAGATTTCGAGGCCGCGGCCGGCGATAGCCCCGTCCTCGATCTGGGCGCGGTCATAATAGGGCACGAGCTTGCGCCGCCCGATCTTGCGATAGACCGGACCCTTGTTCGGCAGGTCGGGCGCGTCCTGCGCATAGCCGCGAACGAACAGGTTTGACGGGCGGCGATAGACCGGCACGTTGTAGACATCCGTCTGCGTCCGCGATCCATCGAGCACCGGCTCGTAATAGCCGGTCACGAAGCCATCGTCCTGGCCGAGCCTTGAAATCTGCAGCGGAACGAAGTGTCGCTCGAAGAACAGCCGTGCGGTGGCGGAATCGGAGATCTCGGTACTGCGCGCAATCCGGCAGGGATCCCGAAGCGAGCCGCCCAGGGCTTTGCCATCCGAAGGCCCCGAACCTGCGGCCACGATGGGCTTGCAGCTGGCGCGGAAGGTCTTGTACGCCGCGAGATGATCGTCCTCACTCCAGCCGGCTATCTCGTCCCAGCGAAGCGGAACATATTGGCTGTCGGCAATCTCCAACGGAAAATCCAGGTGCGGATAGGGCAGGTGGCGGACGACGGCCTCCGTCCCATGGTGCGCCCGCCAGCTGCGCGCGGCCCATGCGCCGAGCGGGATCAGCGACAGCATCGCCGCGACGATGCAGAACGTCGCGGCATACCGCTTCAGCGTTCTTGGATCAGTGAGCGCTTCCGGTGCCAACCAGCTTCCAGTTTGGATCGCGTGAGGTGGTGTCGCGGGCAAAGGTCCAGACGTCGGTGATATCCGCGACTTTGTCCGGATTGCCATCGACAATGCTACCTTGCTTGTCGCGGGTGACCGAGATCATCTGCGACACAAAGCGAACCGTCAGTTGCGCAGCACGATCGCGTGACTCCGCGCCGACCAGTTCCGCCTTGTCGATCGAGACGAAGCGGGTCTCGGTCTTCTGCTCGTGCCTCTCGCGATCTTTAATGACCGCGTCAAAGCTCTCATAGACCTCGGTGGACAACAGGTCGCGAAGCGCACGGCGATCGCCGTTGGCGAAGGCGAGCACGATCATTTCGTAGGCGCTGCGCGCGCCGGACAGGAAATGCTTGGGGTCGAACGCGGAATCCTGGGCCGCAATCGCATCCAGGCCCTGAGCGAGTGCCGTGCCCGGCTCGGCCGTTCCCTTCCAGCGGTCGCTCGAGGGCTTGACCTCTGCGGTCGGAACCGGCGGGGGCTGATCGATGAGCTTCCCGGGCAGGGGAACCACGCCGCTGTCGGGCGTCCCCGGCACGGCATTGCGCGCGGCGCGGTCGAACGGCGGCCGTTCGCTGCCGGTGCGCTGGCCCAGCACGTTGCGCAGCCGCAGGAAGATGAAGACGGCCAACGCCAGGAAGATGATGGTATAAATATCCACGTCGCTTTCCGCTTTCCTCGATCTCACGCCGGCGGAAGGCCGGCGATGGAAGCCCTCCCCCCATGGAACGGCTCAGCCCGACATCATCGTTTCAAGTCCAAACGATGTAGGCACGAAATCTTGCCCGGCCAATGGCGCGCTCGGTGAGGCGAATTGTAGCGCGTTTTGCCGCCAAGGGGAAACCCGATCCTTGGCCGGAAATCACGTCGCTTCAATCGTTTAGGACGCTGCTTGGGCTCTGGCCGGCGCATATGCCGTCCCGCCTTTAGGGTTAATCAACGCCCTTCATCAGGCGCGTCCTTGTGGAGAGACGCGCGGCTATGTTAGCCACTCGCACTGATACGAGGCTTTTTTGCGCCAGGAGAGACTTTCATGACCAATGGCAACGGTGCCCCTCCCGCTGCGGGCGCTCCGCCCCAGCTCAATGTACTGGCGCAATACACCAAGGACCTGTCGTTCGAAAATCCGAACGCGCCGACCTCGCTGGCGCCGCAGCCGACCCCGCCGCAGATCAACATCCAGATCAACGTCGGCGCCAATAACCTGGCCCAAAACGAGTATGAGGTGACCCTCTCGGTCGAGGGCAAGGCCGAGAACGCCGGCAAGGTGATGTTCTCCTTCGAGCTGATCTATGCCGGCGTGTTCCGCATCGTGAATGTGCCGAACGAAAACCTGCATCCGCTGATCATGATCGAATGTCCGCGGCTGCTGTTCCCGTTCGCGCGCGAAATCATCGCAACGGCGGTGCGCGACGGCGGCTTCCCGCCGCTGATGCTGGATCCGGTGGATTTTGTTGGCCTGTACCGGCAGAACATGGAGCGCCAGGCCGCTGCGGCCCAGGCGGCACAAACCAAGCCCAGCTAACTTGCGGCCGCGGCTGGTTCGGTCGCGGCGGGCAGAAATTCGTTCCAGATCGCTTTGTCGCCCAAGGTAGCGATGAAGGCGCGGTGCGCTTGCCGCTCGGCGTCGGTTACGCGTGGCGTCAGCGGCACCAGGCGCTGTCGCCGCGGCATGTCGCTTGTCCCATTGACCCGGATTTCGCGGGTGTCGGCGGCGAGGATCAGCGACGACTGCCGCGCTCCTATCAGATCGACATAGACTTCCGCCAGAAGCTCGGCGTCGAGCAGCGCGCCGTGCTTGGTACGGTGGGAATTGTCGATCGAATAGCGCGAACAGAGGTCATCCAGCCGATTCGAAACGCCGGGATGCTTGCGCCGCGCCAAAAGCAGGGTGTCCACCAGACGTTCGCGTGAAATTGCTGGCAGCTTCAGCCGATCGAGCTCGGCGTTGATGAAACCGACGTCGAAAGAAGCGTTGTGGATCACCAGCGGCGCGTCACCGATGAACCTCAGGAATTCCTCCACCACCTCGGCGAAGAGCGGCTTGTCCGCAAGGAACTCATTGGTGAGGCCGTGCACGGCAACGGCCTCACCGGAGACCTGGCGCTCCGGATTGATGTGCCGATGGAAAGTCTGACCGGTCGGCATGCGGTTGAAGATCTCGACGCAGCCGATCTCGACCAGGCGGTCGCCGCGCAAGGGGTCAAGCCCGGTGGTTTCGGTGTCGAGAACGATTTCGCGCATGGCTCGGATTGATAGCGGCGAATCAGTTGCGCCGCTGCGGCATCTTAGCAAGGCGATCGAGAATGTCGCGAATCTGTGCGCGCACCGGATCAAGCCCGTGTGACGTATCCACCACGAAATCAGCGCGCCTGCGTTTTTCCGCATCCGGCATTTGCCGCGCCAGGATGGCGTCGAGCTTTTCCGCGGTCATGTTCTCGCGCGCCAGAATCCGCTGGCGCTGGATTTCGGGCGAGGTCGTGACCACGACCACCGCATCCACTCGCTTCTCACCGCCCGTCTCGAACAGCAGTGGCACGTCGACGACGGCGACCGGCGCGCCGGAGCGTTCGGCATCGTCGAGAAATTTCTGATGATGCGAGCGCAGCATCGGATGCACGATCTGTTCCAGCCGTTTCATGGCTGCGGGATCATGCACCACCTTCGCGGAGAGCCGCGCGCGATCGACCTTGCCGTCGGAAGTTGTGCCGGGAAAGGCCGCTTCGATCGCCGGCACCGCTTCGCCCTCATAGATTTTGTGAACGGTGGCATCGGCGTCGTAAACAGGAACCCCGGCCTCGGCAAATAATTTGGCCGTCGTGGATTTCCCCATTCCGATCGAGCCGGTCAAACCCAGGATCAGCATCAAACCCGCTTTCGGCTGATGTTAGGCATCATATCGCGAGCAGCTGTTGGCTACGCAAAAACTCAAGCAAAGCCAGAAGCGGCAGACCGAGAATGGTGAAATGATCGCCCTCGATACGCTCGAACAGATGAACACCAAGCCCTTCGAGCTGATAAGCACCGACGCTCGACGTCACCCGCTCGCCCGCCTCATCGAGATAGGCGTCGATCTGAGCCTCCGTCAGCGGCCGCATCGTCATGCGTGCCACCTCGAGCGTCTCGAACAAGATTCGGCCCGCGCGCGCGACTGCGACGGCCGAATGCAACTCGTGGACACGGCCGGCAAGGACGCGCAGCTGTTCGGCTGCCTGTTTCCGTCCGGCAGGCTTGGTGAAGAGCGTCTCCCCGACGGCGAGCGTCTGATCGGCGCCGATCACATAGGATTCCGCTGCCGACATCGAGACCGCAAGCGCCTTCTCGCGCGCCAGAAAGGCGGCGATCTCGCCGGGCTCGGCCAAAGCCGCGCTTTGTTGAACGGCGCGTTCGTCGATGTCGGCAGGGATCGCCTCGAACTCGATCCCCGCATCGCCAAGCAACGCCTGACGCGCACGACTCTGCGAAGCCAGAATGAGAGGAGTGTTTCCGCGCCAAACCGTCATCGACAACCTCACTCCGCGAGCCGCTGCCGCTGCCGGTCGGAATAGAGCTTGAGGACGGCGGCGGCCGTTTCCTCGATCGATCGGCGCGTCACGTCAAGCTGCGGCCAATTGAATTTTGCGCTGAGCCGCCTGGCATAGGCGACTTCATCGGTTACCGCCTGCCGATCAATGTAATCCTCGCTGCTGTTGGGCCCTGCGCCCATGCTCAAGAGACGGTTCTGCCGCACCTGAATCAGGCGCTCCGGTGTCGCGTGCAGGCTCACCACCAATGGCTTCGTCAATATCTCCAACTGATGCGGAATCGGAATGCCTGGAACCAGCGGAACGTTGGCGGTGCGAATGCCGCGGTTGGCAAGGTAAATCGAAGTCGGCGTCTTGGAGGTACGGGACACCCCGACCAGGACGACATCGGCCTCTTCCAAGCCTTCGACGTGCTGACCGTCGTCATGAATCATCGTGTAGTTGAGGGCGTCGATGCGTTTGAAATATTCTGCGTTCAGCACATGCTGGGCGCCGACGCGACCGGCGGTGGCAGCACCGAGATAGGCCTCGAAGAGATGCATCACCGGTCCGATGATCGACAGGCTTGGAACATTGATCTCCTTGCACTTCGATTCGAGCCGACTGACCAGATCGCTTTCCAGGAGTGTGAACAGGACAATGCCGGGGGATTCCTCGATCTCGTCCAGCACCCGATCGAGCTGCTTCTGACTGCGCACCAATGGATAGACATGTTCCACGGGCGTGACGTTGGCGTATTGCGCGGCGACCGCGCGCGCCACCGTGATCAGGGTTTCACCGGTCGAATCGGACACCAGATGAAGATGAAAATAGTTGCCTGAGGTGGGCACGGGCCTCTCTTAATTTCTGTGAATCTCTGTGGAGGCAAACCGAGTCAAGTGGCACCCATTTGGAAGCAGCTCATAACTCGGATTGTTCTTCACACCACCCCCTCAATGTACAAGTCGCCAGAGCTGGCACGATGATAGTGGGGTTATGTGGAATTGTCTCTGCATAAGGTGCCGATAAACGGCCGTAAATGCCTGATGCAAGATAGGTTGTCCGTACGGCGCGAGTCGCATCGAGAATGTCGAGGGATGTGAAGAACCGTTCCGCAATTGCAGGACCGCCTTGCGTGAGTCCAATCCACCGTCACCTAAGACTCAAACCTTAAGATTCTAAAATTTTTTAGTTTGGGGGCGCCGTGCTTGCAGATATGTCTCGCTCCAAGACGAGCAGGTGCAGACGGCGTGTTTTGACTGCCACCTCGCGCAGTGTGAAGAGGCAGGCGTTCGATGTATGAGTGGATCAAAGCGCTGCATGTCATTGCCGTCATCTCATGGATGGCCGGCATGCTCTATTTGCCGCGGCTGTTCGTTTATCATTGCGATGCGGAGAAGGGCTCGACGCAGTCCGAAACCTTCAAAGTGATGGAACGCCGGTTGATGCGTGGGATCATCAACCCGGCGATGACGGTCACCTGGCTGGCCGGGCTCTACCTCGTCTGGGCCGGCCACTGGTATTTGTCGGGCTGGTTTCACGCAAAACTGCTGCTGGTTTTGATCATGTCGGCCGTCCACGGCTTTTTTTCCCGCTGGCGTCGGGATTTCGAGGCCGACCGCAATACCCACAGCCAGAAATTCTATCGTATTATCAATGAAGTGCCGACAGTTCTGATGATCGGGATCGTGATTCTCGTCATCGTGAAGCCGTTTTGACGAGCAGTCGAAGCGCAGCATTCGGGCATCGCGCCTGCTTGCGGAACGCCGGCCGATTTTCTATATTGCCGTCATCCCACCCAACGCAGGCGGATGTGGTCGCGTCCCGGTTTCGGCCGGCCGCCGCATCAGGTTTGAAGCCTAACCGGCGCTTTCCTCGAGCTACAGACCTGCGGACCTCTTCTTTTCGCGTCCGCTTTTCTCACAGCCCCCTCGCATCCCTTTCCCTACAAAATGCTCCACAGGACGACCCCCATGCGGGAAATCAAACTCCAGGACCTCAAATCGAAATCGCCGGCCGAACTCGTTTCGTTCGCGGAAGAGAACGGGGTCGAAAACGCCAGCACCATGCGCAAGCAGGAGCTGATGTTTGCCATTCTCAAGCAGCTCGCGATCCAGGAAATCGACATTATCGGCGAAGGCGTCGTCGAGGTGTTGTCCGACGGCTTCGGCTTCCTGCGCTCGCCCGATGCCAATTATCTGCCGGGACCGGACGACATCTACGTATCGCCCTCGCAGATCCGCCGCTTCGGCCTGCGCACCGGCGACACGATCGAAGGTCATATCCGCAGCCCGAAAGAGGGCGAACGCTACTTTGCGTTGTTGAAGGTCAACACCCTCAACTTCGAGGACCCGGAAAAATCCAAGCACAAGGTCAATTTCGACAACCTGACGCCGCTTTTCCCCAATCAGCGGTTCCGGATGGAGATCGATGACCCCACGCGGAAGGACCTGTCCGCCAGGGTGATCGATATCGTCGCGCCGATCGGCAAGGGTCAGCGCGCGTTGATCGTGGCGCCGCCGCGCACCGGCAAGACGGTGCTGATGCAAAATATCGCCCACTCGATCACGCACAATCATCCCGAATGCTACCTGATCGTGCTCTTGATCGACGAGCGGCCGGAGGAAGTGACTGACATGCAGCGCTCGGTGAAGGGCGAGGTGGTGTCCTCGACGTTCGACGAGCCGGCCGCCCGTCACGTGCAGGTCGCCGAAATGGTGATCGAGAAGGCCAAGCGGCTGGTTGAACATGGCCGCGACGTCGTGATCCTCCTGGACTCGATCACGCGCCTGGGCCGCGCCTACAACACGGTGGTTCCGTCATCCGGCAAGGTGCTGACCGGCGGTGTCGATGCCAATGCGCTGCAGCGGCCGAAGCGCTTCTTCGGCGCAGCGCGCAACATCGAGGAGGGCGGCTCACTGACGATCATCGCGACTGCGCTTGTCGACACCGGCAGCCGCATGGACGAAGTGATCTTCGAAGAATTCAAGGGTACCGGCAACTCGGAGCTGATTCTCGATCGCAAGGTTTCCGACAAGCGGACCTTCCCCGCGATCGACATTTCGCGCTCCGGCACCCGTAAGGAAGAGTTGATCACGGATCCGCAGGTTCTGAAGAAGATGTACGTGCTGCGCCGAATCCTCAATCCGATGGGCACGATGGACGCGATCGATTTCCTGTTGGACAAGCTCAGGAACACCAAGAACAACGCCGAGTTCTTCGAATCGATGAACACCTGAGAGGGTCGACAAGACTTCCGGAAAGGGCGCTCGCGATCGGGCGCCCTTTTTGTTTTGCTATGCTGCGGATCATGCTGCAGCTTGTGGGTGCAGCAAGCTTGCGGGTTGTCTCGAGCAAGGCAATGCTCTTTGTGCATCGCAGCATTTTGCTGCAGTTTTAGCGGCTCCTGGCCGCAAGAGCGCAAACCATGCGTGGGCAGGTCGAGATCACAGAAGCCGAAATGACGTTGCCTTCGGGCGCATAGCACCCCAAACAGAGTAGGAGATGCATTCACGCGATCAGACCATCTTCGCGCTATCCTCGGGCAGACCGCCCAGCGCGATTGCCATCGTGCGG
>JBLMWS010000259.1:0-10767 GCA_050257355.1 Gemmatimonas sp. | reverse complement strand
TCCGCAGCGCATCGACCATTTCAACGTGTTCGCCGCCGAGGTGCAGGACACTGTCGACTTCTACGCCCGGCTCGGCTTCCGCCTGACCGAATATGCCGAAGAGGACGGACCGAACGGCCGCGTGGCCGCGGCCTGGCTGCACCGCAAGGGTAACGTACACGATCTCGCGCTCACCAACGGCAAAGGCCCGCGCCTGCATCATTTCGCCTATTGGGTACCCACGGCAATGAACGTCCTGCATCTCTGCGACGTCATGGCCTCCAGCGGTTATTTGAAAAACATCGAGCGCGGGCCCGGCCGGCACGGCATCTCGAACGCGTTCTTTCTCTATGTGCGCGACCCCGATGGCCATCGGCTCGAGCTCTACACCAGCGACTATTTCACGATGGACCACGACCATGCCCCGTTACGCTGGTCGTTGAAGGATCCCCGACGGCAGACGCTGTGGGGCGCACCAGCGCCGCGCTCCTGGTTCGAGCAGGGCTCACCGTTCACCGGACAAAAGGTGCGCGAGCCGCTATTTGTCGCCGACGTGACGGTTGCGGACTAATGATGAGAAGACAAATGACCACAATGACCGGCGGCGAAGCGATCGTGAGCGGCCTTGTCGCCCACGGCATCAACACGGTGTTCGGCCTGCCCGGCGCGCAAATCTACGGGCTGTTCGATGCCTTCCATCGGGCTCAGCTGAAGGTGATCGGCGCGCGCCATGAGCAGGCCTGCGGTTACATGGCTTTCGGCTATGCGCGATCGAGCGGCAGGCCCGGCGTGTTCAGCGTGGTGCCCGGCCCCGGCGTACTCAATGCGGGCGCGGCCATGCTGACTGCCTTCGGCTGCAACGAACCGGTGCTGTGCTTGACCGGACAAGTGCCGACCGAATTCCTGGGCAAGGGCCGCGGACATCTGCATGAGATGCCGGACCAGCTCGCGACCTTGCGCACCTTCGTCAAATGGGCCGAGCGGATCGAATATCCGGATGTTGCGCCCACCACCGTCGCACGTGCATTCCAGGAAATGCTGTCGGGGCGCCGCGGACCCGTCGCGCTGGAAATGCCCTGGGACGTGTTCACGCAAGCTGCCGCCACGGCCCCTGCCGAGGTGTTCGCTCCCTTCCCGGCGCCGCTGCCCGATCCCGATCGTATCAAGCACGCAGCAGCACTGATTGCGAAAAGCAAGCGGCCGATGATCTTTGTCGGCGCTGGCGCGATCGATGCGCGTGACGAAATTCTTGAGCTTGCCGAATCGATCGATGCGCCGGTGGTGGCGTTCCGCAGCGGGCGCGGCATCGTCTCCAATGCGCATGAGCTGGGCGTGACGATGGCCGCGGCCTACAAGCTTTGGCCGCAGACCGACCTGATGCTCGGCATCGGTACGCGGATGGAATTGCCGACCATGTTTCGCTGGCCATTCCGACCCGAAGGCGTCAAATCCGTGCGCATCGATATCGATCCGGCGGAGATGCGCCGGCTCGCCCCCGACGTCGCCGTCGTAGCGGATGCGACAGCCGGCACCCGCGACCTGGTCGCCGCGGTCGGCAAGGCCAGCTACCGCAAGACCAGCGGCCGGCGCGCGGAGATCGCGGAAGCTTCTGCGGCCGCGCTGAAGGAAATCCAGCAGGTGCAGCCGCAGATGGCCTATCTCAACATCCTGCGCGAGGTGCTGCCGCGAGAGGCAATCGTTACCGACGAGTTATCGCAGGTTGGCTTTGCCTCCTGGTACGGCTTTCCGGTCTACGAGCCGCGCACTTTCATCACCTCGGGCTATCAGGGCACGCTCGGTTCGGGCTTTCCGACCGCACTCGGCGCCAAGGTCGCCAATCCCGGCAAGCCTGTGGTCGCGATCACGGGCGACGGCGGCTTCATGTTCGGCGTGCAGGAGCTTGCAACCGCCGTGCAATACAACATCGGCGTCGTAACGCTCGTCTTCAACAACAATGCTTATGGCAATGTCCGGCGCGACCAGCGCCAGCGCTTTGACGGCCGGGTGGTGGCGGCCGATCTGGTCAATCCAGATTTCGTCAAACTCGCAGAGTCCTTTGGTGTTGCGGCGAGCCGGGTCACCTCGCCGGATCACTTCCGCCCCACGCTGGAAAAGGCGCTGGCGCATGGCGGGCCTTATCTCATCGCGATCGAGATACCCAGGGATTCGGAAGTGACGCCCTGGACCTTTATTCATCCCGCACAGCCGTGAGATCATTGTTCCCGGATGGTCCGAAGGACCAGACCCGGAGATGACGGGGCAGGACAATCGGCGTATACCGAAGACCGAGCCGGACTAACGCGCTTTCCGGAAAGTGAGATTGATCCGCTGCCGGCCCAGCAGTGGGTGCTCGCCGTCGGCCAACGGCGCCACGCCGTGGAAGAACAGCCGCGACGGCCCACCCCACACCACGACATCGCCATGCTGCAACCGGAAGCGCTGCGGCTTGTCGGCGCGCTTTGGGCCGCCGAACAGAAAGATCGCGGGCAGACCGAGCGAGACCGAGACGATCGGCTGAACGAAGTCCTGCTCGTCGCGATCCTGGTGCAGCGACATGCGCGCGCCCGGTTCATACCGATTGATCAGGCAGGCATCCGGTGCAAAACCGGCAAAGCCCGCCCGCTCGGCGGCCGCTTGGGCCAGCAAGAGTAAGACGGCCGGCATGACGGGCCAAGCCATTCCGGTCTGCGGATCGGCGGCCTGATAGCGATAGCCGCTGGAGTCGGTCACCCAGCCAACAGCGCCGCAATTGGTCATCGCGACCGACATCTGATGACCGCCCGGCGTGTGCATACGACGAAACGGTGCCTGCTGGATGACCGCGCGCAAGGCCGGGATCAGATCGTGCTCGAACGCTTTGACAGAGCCGCGCAGCAGGACCGCCCCGTCCGCGATCTCCTGCCGCGCGGGCCCGATATCGAGAACGCCTTCGAACAGATCCGCAGTCATTTGGCATCGTGAAAGATCACGCCCATCGTGTGGCGCCGACCTGCTCGGAGCCGGCTGACGCCATGGCGCATATTCACGCGATAGGTGCCGCGCGTGCCCTGCACCGGACGATGATGCACGGCAAAGGCGACGCCATCACCTTGCGACAGCGTCACCACCTCGGCACGCGACTGCATGCGCGGCCGTTGTTCGGTGAGCACGAACTCGCCGCCATCGAAATCGCGTCCCGGGTCCGACAGCAGGATCGCGACCTGCAACGGAAAGACGTGCTCGCCATAGAGGTCCTGATGCAGGCAGTTGTAGTCGCCAGCCTCATATTGCAGCAAGAGCGGCGTCGGCCGGGTCTGGCCCGCGTCGTGGCATCGCTTCAGGAACAATTCGTGCCGCTCGGGATAGCGGACGTCGATGCCCATCGCCTCGTTCCAGCGATTGGCGATGGCCACGAGCTGCGCGTAAAGCGCGGGCCGCAACTGCGCGATCAGATCCGGCAAGGGGTAGCAAAAATATTTGTACTCGCCGCGGCCGAAACCGTGGCGGCTCATCACGATCCGGCTGCGGAAATGCGAATCGTCGGGGTAGAGCGCGGCAAGCGCCCCGCATTCGGCGGGTGTGAGCAGGCGTTTTAGGACAGCGCAACCCTGCGCGTCGAGTTCACTTGCCGCGCTCGGCCAGTCGACGGCCTCGACGCGGGCGTCGATATTGGTCGACGGAACAGGATGAACGGCCGTCTTTGCATGTGCGATCATGACGACAGTCTCACAGATTGCGCCGGGCGAGACCACCCGATTTCTGTTGGAGCTGTCACTGGCTGCCACCTGTCATTCGGGCGCCTCGCAGGGCCGAACCCGGAATCACGACGCCGACAGGATCAACCCCGCACCGGCAGCGTCGCCACATCATAAGCGTGGCGAATCGTGCGCTTCAGTACCGGATCTTCCAGTTCGAACTCGAAGCGCTCGGCGGGACGGATACCGCCCTTTGCGGCAAAGGTGCCGCCGAACATGGCGCAGCCGTCGGGCAGTTTACCGCCGGCAAAACCGCGCTTGATCAGCTCCTCGACCGGCAGCATCGCATCGAGCGTACCCTCCTGATAGAGTTCGCGCTTGCCCGCGTCGCAGGCGTAGGAACGTAGGATCAGCCGGTCCCAATGACCCGCGACATCTTCAAGCTCCCACAGCACAGGCGCGATCGGCTTGTCACACATCTGCTTCGAAACGGTGACGTTGTAGGTTTCGACCTTGCGGTCGGTATGATCGGAGCCGAGACCGACGAAGATGCGGCCTTGCCAGCCGATCAGCACGAACTCGACCTCGCCGCTGGACTCGGTCCCGCAGACCTCGATGCTGTCTTCCTGCGTCAATCGTCGCGACGAGGCGCGATAATAGATCGGGGTGGTCGCCGGTCGCGGGATGCCGAGCGCCTCGAGCTCGGCAATGTGCTTGTCACGTGCCCCCGGATCGCGGCCCGTCCACCCCGCAATCACCAACTGATCGATCGCAAGCGTCAGCGGCGCGGTGATGCCCCGCGCGTCAACGGTGAAAGTGAGGTCAAACACGGATCACCTCCTCCATCGCGGCCGCGATTTCAAAGATACGGCGGTCGGCACCGCCAGAGGCGGCCACCATGAAACCCACCGGCACCTCCCCTTCCCTGTGCGCGGGCAGCGAGATCGCGCAACCATCGATCAGATTGATCAGCGAGCAGTTGCGCAACGAGCGCATGTTCGCGGCCGTGAAGGCTTTGTCGTCGGCAAGATCGGCAATGCGCGGCGGAGTGTTGGCCGTGGTCGGCAGCACCAGTGCGTCATAGGGCGCAAGTCGCGCATCGACGCGCGAGATCAGCGAGCGGCGGGCGTTGAGCATATCGATGTAGTCGGCAGCGCTGATGCCTTCGCCACGCAGAATGCGCGCGGAGACGCGGGGATCGTAGACGTCGCCCTTGCTGGCGAGCAGGTAGCGATGCCAGGCATAGCTTTCAGCCGCGGCAAAACCGCCCTTGCTGTTGATCGGGCCGGCATCGAGGAATTCGGGCAGCTCGATATGTTCGATCTCGGCCCCGAGCTGCGACAGCGTTTTTAGGGCACGCTCGAAAGTCTGCGCCACCGCATCGTCAAGCTCATCGAGGACGATGGTGGTCGGCACCGCCAGCCGCATGCCTTTGATCGGACGCGGGCGCAGCGGCGTGACCGGCTGGTCCGCCAGCACCGCATCGAGGATCGCGCAACAGCTAACCGTGCGCGCAAGCGGTCCGTAGCTGTCCAGCGAGAAGGACAGCGGCACGCCGCCGTCGAGTGGAATGCGCCGCTGGGTCGGCTTGTAGCCGACAATGCCGTTATAGGCCGCCGGAATGCGGCAAGAACCGCCGGTGTCGGTGCCGAGCGCGCCATGCGCCATGCCGTCGAGCACGGACACGGCCGCTCCCGAAGACGAGCCGCCCGGGATGTGCCCCTCGCTCCGTTTCCAGGCCCCCTTCGGCGTGCCGTAATGCGGATTGATGCCGATGCCGGAAAAGGCGAACTCAGTCATGTTGGTGCGGCCGATCACGACGAACCCGGCCCGACGCAGTCGCGCCACCACCGGCGCATCCGCTTCGGCGGGCGCGGAATCCTCCAGCGCGCGCGAGCCTGCGCGCGTGACCTGGCCCCGGATATCGAAGAGATCCTTGATGGACACGGGAATGCCGGCAAAGCGTGACGGCGCCGCCTTGGCATTGCGCAAGCGGTCCATCGCGTCCGCCGCGTCCAGCGCGGCATCTTTGTCGACATGAATGAAAGTACGTTGCCCTTCGCCGGCGGGGTCGGCGATCCTGGCGAGACATTCCTCGACCAGCCTGCGGGCACTGGTCTTGCCCGCTTCGAGATCATCGGCGAGCGAGTTGAGGGTCCGAAGCTTGGTCATGATCATCTCGCCTTGAAATTTCGATTATCCCTTATCCGGTCGGTGCCTCGATCTCCAGATCGAGCAAGGCGGAAGAGAGCGACTTGCCGTGCGCGTCCAGCGCCAGCGATCGCGTCACCCCGCCGCCGAGCGCCCGGCTCATCACGAAGTTCAAAGCACCTATCCTTGGCAGCTCATAGCGCACCACGTCGCCTTCGACAACGCCGGCGAAATGAGCCTTCACCCGCGCCGCCGTCACCTGCTCGAGGAGCAGCGAATAATGCGTCGCGTCATAGGCGATCACGGAAATGTTCGACGTGTTGCCTTTGTCTCCGGTGCGGGAATGGGCGATCTCGCGCAACTTCATCGTGTCATACCTCGACAAAGCGCACTTGCGGTTTTGCGAGCTCGCGCGGCAGCAGCACCGAGGCAACCGCGACCACCTCCCGCGCTGATTTCCAGGCCCCGCCGCCGCCTGCGGGCCCGTTGGTGTAGAGCGTTTCGACTTCGTTGCCGATCCTGACCGCCTCGCGCAGATTCTCGGTGCGACCGGCGACGCGGATGCGCACTTCGTAGGGCTCAGCGGCGTGCGCGGAGACGTGCGGCCCATGCAGCGAATCCACGCCGATCAGGTCGAAGCGCAATTCGCTGGCGGCGACGCCGGTCAGCTTCAGCCGCTCACGGACGATGTCCAGCGCCAACCGTCCGCGTGCCAGTGCGCCGGGACCGGCGTAGGAAATCTGGCCCTCGCCGATAAAGCTGTCGACGTAGCCGACCGACACCTTCAGCGTATCGGTTCGCGGCGTACCGCCGGCCCCCGTGATGCGGACGCGGTCGGGTCCGATCTCCTCGACGTCGACTTGCGAAAAATCCGCGACTACGTCCGGCTGAAGATAGCGCCTGGGATCGTGCACCTCGTAGAGCAACTGCTCCTTGCAGGTCCGTGTCGTCACCGCCCCGCCGGAGCCGGCAACCTTGGTGACCACCAGCGCCCCGTCCTCGCCGACCTCCCCGATGGGAAAGCCAAGGCGCGCGAGGCCTGCGACATCCTTGTAGGGCGGATCGGCGAAATAGCCGCCGGTGATCTGCCCGGCGCATTCCAGCAAGTGCCCGGCAACGGTTCCCTTGCCGAGCAGGTTCCAGTCGTCCATAGCCCAGCCGAAGGCATGGACCATCGGCGCCAGGAACAGCGCGGGATCGGAGGCGCGGCCGGTAATCACCACATCGGCGCCGGCGACGAGCGCGTTCGCGATCGGCTCCGCACCGAGATAGGCATTGGCCGAAATGAGCCGGTTGCCCAGCCCCTTTATGCTGCCTTCAAATTCCAGGATCGGCAGATCGCCTTCCTTGCAGGCCTCCAGCACGTCGTCGCCGACGACGGCCGCGATCTTCAGCGATGACAGCCCGAGCGCACGCGCAATCTCCGCTGTCCTCCTGGCAGCCGCCTCCGGATTGGCCGCGCCCATATTGGTGACAATCTTGATGCCTTTGGCTGCGCAGAGCCGCAGCACCGCGCGCATTCGCTCGTCCAGGAGGGGGTCGTAGCCGGTTGCCGGATCCTTCATGCGCGCCTGCTGCGCCAGCGCCACGGTGCGTTCACCCAGGCATTCGAATACGAGATAATCGATGTCGCCTTTTTCGGCGAGCTCTATCGCGGGTTCGATACGGTCGCCCGAATAGCCCGCCCCTGAACCGATCCGGATAGTGCGCATCACTTCAGCCCGAAATAGGCGCGATGCAGGGCCTCGTTGCCGCTCATTTCGGCCACCGTGCCCGAAAAGCGAATCCGCCCGCCCTCCAGCACAAAGACCCGCGTCGCGACCTCCAGGAAGCTGATATTCTGCTCGGCGATCAACAGCGCAAGCCCCCGTCCCTGCAAACCGCTGAGCACGCGGATCACCTCTTTCACGAACAGCGGCGACAGGCCTGCCGAGGGCTCGTCCATCACCAACAGCTTGGGCTCGGCGGAGAGCGCTTTCGCAATACCGAGCATCTTGCGCTGGCCGCCGGAAAGGCTCGAGGCCAGTGCGCGGCGTTTGTCGCGCAGCACCGGGAACAGCTGATACAGCTCTTCCATGCGGCGACCTGGATCGGCGTGACCGAGCGCCTGGGCTCCGATCCGGATATTTTCCTCGATGGTAAGATCGGGAAAGACCGCCAGTTCCGACATGTAGGTCATGCCGCGCCGCATGCGGTCGCTGGAGCGCATACGCGTGATGTCCTCGCTATCGAGCTTGATGTTGCCGCGGCGAGCTTCGACCAGACCGACCAGGGATTTCAGAAATGTGGTCTTGCCGGCGCCATTCGCCCCCAGCAGCAACACGGTTTCGCCCGGCCGCACGTCGAGATCGACGCCCCACAACACCTGCATGGTGCCATAGCCAGCCTCGATGCCGGCGGCGTTCAATAGGGGCGCGGCGTCAGGCGGCATGTTCGCCTCCCAGGAACACCTCGATCACCTGCGGCTCCTTCACCGCTGCCGCAAGCTTGCCTTCGAAAATCTCCTTGCCGGCATTCAGGACGATGACGCGATCGGTGATGTGTTCGATGAACCCCATCAGGTGCTCGACGACGATGATCGCGGTGCCGCTGGCGGCCAGCGCCTTGATGCGCCCGGCGATCCAGTCGAGCTCGGCCGGATTGAGCCCGGCGGCGAGCTCGTCAAGCAACAACAACCGCGGGCGGGTGGCGAGCGCACGCGTCAGATCCAGCATCTTCTGCTGGGCGCTGTTGAGCTCGGAAGCCGGCCGGTCGGCAAGCTCGGTGAGGCGATATTCCTCGAGCAGCTCGGCAATGCTCGGCGGCGCCATTGCGGCGCGGCCGTGGCTGAGCGCGACCTGGACATTCTCGCGCACGGTAAGCGATATGAACGGCTTGGGGACCTGGAAGGTGCGGTTGATGCCGCGGTGGACCAGCTTGTGCGAGACCACGCCGCCGATCGACTCGCCGTCGAATGTGACTTCGCCGCCATCGGGCGCATAAAGCCCGGAGATCACGTTGATGGCCGTGGTCTTGCCCGAACCGTTCGGGCCGACGAGTCCCAGGATCTCGCCGGGGACCACGTGGAAGCTCAGGCCATCGAGCGCATGGAAGCCGCCGAAGCGTTTCACGAGCTTGGTCACGTTGAGAATGGGCTTGGTCTCAGGGGACATGCCATCCTCTTCGCGTCGCCAGCGACACCAGACCGGCGGGCAGGAACAGCACCAGCCCCATGATCAACAGGCCATAGATCAGCTGGAAATACTGCGGTGTGGTGAAGCCGATGAGATTGTAAACGCCGTAGAGAATGATCACACCTACAATCGGCCCGGTGATCGTGGCAACGCCGCCGAACAGCGCGAACACGATCGCAAAAATGCTGAAGTCGCCGGAGAAGACGTTGTCGGGATAGAACACCGAGACGTACCAGGCGTAGATGCCGCCGGCGAGCCCCGCAACCAGCGCAGAGGCAAGCCAGGCGAGCACGCGCATCTTTACGACATTGACGCCCGCCATGCCGGCGCTGACCGCATCCTCCCGCACTGCCTGCAACGCAAGGCCGAAGCTGGAGTTCTTCAAATACACCACCGCTGCGAGCGTGAGCGCAAGCACGACGAGCGCGGCCATATAGGCCGAGTTCGGATTGAAGGTGCCGGTCAAGGAAACGCCATAGGGCCCCTTGGTGATGTTTTCCAACGCCGGATTGGCGACCAGATGCAGCACCGCAAGCGATGCAGCGAGGTTGGCGATCGCGAAATAGGCTCCGGAAAGCCGTAACAGCGGCGTCAGCAGCAACCCGAGCAGGACGCCGACGACGCCCGCGGCCAGCACCGCAATCAGCGCCGGCGCCTGCAGATGCATGACCATGATCGCAAAGCCGTAGGCGCCGGCGCCGAAGAAGCCGACATAGCCGAACGGCAGGTAGCCGGTGAAACCGTAGATGATGTTCACCCCTTGCGCGAGGATCAGGAAGATCACGAAATTGAATAGCAGCAGGTGGTTTTGATAGACGCCCGGCAGCACCGCGAACACCGCGATCAGCGGCGCGAGAATGAAGAGCGTGTGTTTGAGGGCGCTAGGCAACGCGCACCTGCCTTCCGAGCAGGCCGCTCGGGCGCAACAGCAGGATCAGAATCAGAAGAACGTAAGGCAAGAGATCGGCCCAGGAGGAAAGATAGGTCTGCGCCAGCATGTAGCAGATGCCGTAGACGACGCCGCCCAGCGCGGTGCCCAGCGGATTGCCGAGCGAGCCGAGCACAACGATCGCAAAGGAGGTGACGGTGGCGTCCGCTCCGAAGGCCGGCGTCACCGATCCGAACATGAACGGCGCGAACACGCCGGCGACTGCGGCCAAGCCCAGTCCGATACCGAAAGCCGCCGCGGAGACGCGATCGACATCGATACCGGTGGCGAAGGCCTCGTCGCGCCGCGACATCACCGCACGCGTCAGCGTGCCGAGCCGACTGCGATAGAGGTAGAGATAAACGAGGCCGATCGCGACCAGGCTGGTGCCCGCCGCGATCACCCAGGGCGTCGGGAAGCTCTGGCCGAGGATGTGGACCGGCCCCGCGGGACCCGGCTTGCCGCCGAACAATTCTACCTTGATTGTCGAAAACAGCGTGCCGAGCAGCCGGCTCTGGATCGAGCGCTCGCTGGTGCCGGCGAAAATGATGGTGACGGCTTCGATCACCTGCGACAGGCCGAAGAACAGGATGATCGACAGCATCTCCGGGTCGACCGAGCCCTGAAGGCGCGGCACCAGCACCCAATAGAGCACAAAGCCCGTCAACAAGAACACGACGAAGGCGAGCGGCACCGCAAACAGCGGATCGATGCCCGCGAGCGTCACCACGCCGAGCGCGATGAACGCGCCCAGCATCAGCACGTCGCCATGCGCAAGGTTGACGATGCGCATGACGCCGAACACGAGATTGAGGCCGATACCGACCAGGCTGAAATACAGCCCGAACAGAACGCCGGCGAC
>JBLMWS010000258.1:0-3164 GCA_050257355.1 Gemmatimonas sp. | reverse complement strand
GCCGACAGCCACGGCGCGATCGTGATTCCGAAGGAGATCGCGGCGCAGGTGCCGGCCGCGGCCGAGCTCTGTGGTCGCCGCGAGCAGCCGATCCTGGAAATCGCGCGCTCGCCGGATTTCTCACTGGAGAAGCTGAAGGACGCGCTGAAGCGCTCGGCGGAGATCCACTAGGATAAGGCGAGGCTCGCCATGGAGATGGACGGCAAGACGGTCCTGATCACAGGCTCGACCGATGGCGTCGGGCGCTACGTGGCAAAAAGGCTTGCCACGCAAGGCGCCAAGGTCCTGATCCATGGCCGCGATCAGGCGCGGGCCCAAGCCCTCGTCGAGGACGTCGTGCGCGATGGCTCGGCCGCGCCGACCTTCTATCAAGCCGATCTGGCTTCGCTCGCGGGCATGCGCCGGCTCGCCGAAGCCGTTAAGGCCGACCACAAGCGGCTCGACGTCTTCGTGAGCAATGCCGGCATCGGGTCCCAGACGGACGGCGCCGAGCGGCGTGAAAGCGCCGACGGTTTCGAGTTGCGCTTTGCCGTGAACTATCTCAGCGGCTTCTTGCTCACCTATCTGCTGCTGCCTCTGTTGAAGGCGGCCGCGCCCTCGCGCATCGTCAATGTCGCCTCGCTCGGGCAGCATCCGCTCGATTTCGACGATGTGATGATCACGAAGAACTACAGCGGCACGCGCGCTTACGCCCAGAGCAAGCTCGCCCAGATCATGTTCACCATCGATCTTGCCGAAGAGCTCAAGGGATCCGGCGCGACGGTAAATTGCCTGCACCCGGCGACCTACATGAACACGACGATGGTGCGCGCCGGCGGCATCACGCCGATGTCCACGGTGGAGGAGGGCGGGGAGGCCATCCTGCACCTCGTCAGCGGCGACGACGTCGCGAACAGGAGCGGCTTGTTCTTCAACGGCATGCAGCAAGCGCAAGCCAATCCGCAGGCCTATGATGCCGATGCCCGTGCACGCCTGCACAAGCTGACCCTCGAGCTCACCGGACTGACGAAATAGAAGAAATAGAATGCGTGTCGGCAGGATCGTCTTGACTTCGAACAGGTAAGGCGGACCCGCGGCGAGTCCGCCTTTCCCAGCCAAGAGAGCTCCCGATCGTCGCGCCCGAACTTAGCGCCTGCGGGACCGGATCCGAATCGGCACAGTCGCGTAAATCGGAGCATGAGCGGTCCAGTGCGGCCAATGGGGAACCATGGCCCGGCGGACGCGCTTCCAGCCAGGTGAATTCAAGAGGCTGGGCAGATGGAGAGCAATCTGGAGGATCCCGAACAGGGAGATCATCATAAGAGCCTTGATCGTTTCGCTAGCCATGTCCGTCTCCGCGTCGATCTGCAAAGCGTCGGGCGCAATATTCACCTCCCGAGGCCGCTTGAAAATTTCGTTCCTTTTCTTAAGGGGGGGCCCCTACGTAGTTCACCGTAAGGGCAGGTCGGAGACTTGCGTCAGGAGATATGTGTGCGCGTCCGCGCGATGATTCCGGCGATGATCTGCATGGAGGCGCCGGCGGCCCAACCGAAGAAGACCACCGTCGCGGCGCCCGGGCGGGCGATCTCATCGAGGATGATGTTGGTCACGGCGTTGACCGCAACGATGGCCGTAAGGAACGTCCCCGCCGCGCTCAGGAGCTCCACCGCATCCGCCGCGGACCCAAGCTTGTGCAGCGCCAGTTCCCTTGCCGCACGCGGCGAGGGCGGAAGATCGATGCCAAGGTAGAAGCCGGCCGCGCCGTAGAGCATCACGGCGAGAATCGCACCTCCCGAGCCGATCAGGCTAATATCCGATCGCGCGACATGCGCTGCCACGAACAGCCCGCACGCGCCACCCGCCAGGGCCAAGCCGCTTCGCTCCACGATGTGGGCGAACCGACTGAGAGGCGAGCGCATCTTCCAGGTTTCGCTGTCTCTAACCATGCAAGATGCATAGCCGCTTCTGGCGGGCTCCTTTTGACAGAGATCAAGCAGCTGCAGCGCTCGCAGCTGCCACGTTGTGCTTGAGGTGCATCAACCGTCAACAGCCCTGGGCAGGCTAGACACATTTCCGCTCGATCACGCGGGACATACGTCGTGCCGAACCGGAAGAAGTGGGCGCTCCTGATAGCGCTGATAGCCTTGTTGAGCGGCGGCACGCTCGCTTACCTCAACTGGGACAATCTAGCCCGCCGGCTTGGCTTGCGGCAGCAGACGTCGAGCATCCTGGTGTCCGGCAACATCGAGGCGCATCAGGCCGTGCTCGGCTTCAGAGCGGTGCAGTCGCAGATCTCCGAGCTTCCGTTCAACGAGGGCCAATGGGTCAAGGCGGGCACCGTTCTGGCCCGGCTGGACAGCGATGATTACTGCCAGCAGGTCGCAGTCGCCGAATCCACCCTTGAAGTGCAGCGGCGCCAGCTTGCGGCAGCCGAGCAGAACTTGATTGCTGTCGGCAAGACGGTCGAAAGCGACGCCGCCGACCTCGAGTTCAGGACCACCGAGTACGATCGCGCCAGCAGCCTGATGAAGACCGGTGCCGGCACGGTTCAGGCGCGCGATCAGACTTACAGCGCCCTGCGGCAATCCACTGCGGCCTACCAACGCGACCAGGCTTTGGAGCGCGCGGCGCAGCGGCAGGTCGAACTCGCCCACGCCAACGTCGAGAACGCCACGCAATCGTTGAAACTGGCCCAGATCATCCTCGGCCACACGGTTCTGCGGGCGCCGTTCGACGGCGTCATCACGGTGCGCCAGGCCGAGCTCGGCGAGACCATGGTGCCGGGGACGCCCGTCGTGACCTTGGCCGATCTCGATCACATCTGGCTGCGCGCCTACATCAACGAAACCGATATCGGCAAGGTTCGGCTCAACCAGCCCGCCCAAGTCACGACCGACACCTATCCCGGCAAAGTCTACAAAGGGCGGGTATCCTTCATTTCCGCCAACGCCGAGTTCACCCCTAAGAGCGTGGAGACGCACGCCGAACGCGTGACGCTGGTCTATCGCATCAAGATCGACATCGACAATCCATCGCATGAGCTGGTTATCGGCATGCCGGCCGATGCGAGGCTCGAAGCGCTGCCCTCCGCGATCCCATGACGACCGCCACGCCCACGATCATCGCGGTCGAAGGCGTGAGCAAGCGCTTTCCCGCTGTGACCGCCGTCGACGGCATCAGCTTCC
>JBLMWS010000257.1:0-4330 GCA_050257355.1 Gemmatimonas sp. | reverse complement strand
GGCGGCCTTCACGTTGATCACTAGCTCGAACTTGGTGGACTGCTCGACCGGCATTTCCGCGGGCTTGGCGCCCTTGAGGACGCGGCCGGTATAGACGCCGGCCTGACGAATCGTATCCGTCAAGCTCGCTCCGTAGCTCATGAGCCCACCGGCTTCGACAATTTGACGCCCGGCATATATCGCGGGAGCGCGTAGCGTCCCGCCAAGAGGGCCAACTGGGCGCTCTGGTTGCTGAACAAGGGGCCGCTCCCGACGAAAAGACCGTCAGGCACCGGCGAGGGGCGGAAGCGGGCGATGGAGCGCGGCGTCAGGTTCGGCAGGAAACCGAAGCTCACGCGGCACCAGCGCCTCGAGGCGCTCGCGCGGCGCGAGGCGGGAGAGCCGCTCAGGGACATCGGTCGCTCGTACAACGTGAGCCATATCACGATCCTGCGGCTGCGCCGCGACGAGGCTGCGCCGGGTTACGTCCTCAGAACTGGCTCAGAGCGGCCGCTGGCGTCACCAATCGGCTTTGGGAGATTGGACGATGTGGTCGATATGCTCGAAGCCTTCGAGGCGGCCAAGAAACGCACTGCCTAACTCAACTCAAACTGACCCAATACCCAAATTTCCCCCATCGCGGCGCGCACCATACGCATGCCGCAGGTGAAGTCACGCGGAGGAGCAGCCGCTGCTCCAGGGTCACGCGGGTATAGTCCGCGCGCGATCGTAAAGCGGCGTCGCGCCAACAAGGATCGACCCCCTCGTCAGACAAAGTCTTCTTCACCGGCCACTGTTCCTCCCTTCGGAGTTGTGTCAATGTTATTGCACTGCCCCTACGGGAGGGGAGCGTGGCAGAGCCGGCTGCGATTCGATACCGCGCGTTCCTGAGTTACAGCCACCACGACACGACGTGGGCGAAGTGGCTGCACAACACGCTGGAAAGCCACCGAATCGACAAGGATCTCGTCGGGCGCGAGACGCCGCTCGGCCCGGTGCCGCCAGTGCTGCGGCCGATCTTCCGTGATCGCGAGGATTTCTCCGGCGGCCATACCCTGACTACCGCCACGGTGGCCGCGCTCGATGCCTCGGCGGCGCTGCTCGTGCTGTGCTCGACGGTGTCGGCGATGCGGCCTGCCGTCAACGAGGAGGTTCGGCTGTTTCGGTCGCGCCATCCGGATCGGCCGGTGATCCCTGTCATCATCGACGGCGCGCCGCCGGACAATTTTCCGCCGGCCTTGCGCTACGAGCTCGCGGCCGACGGCACGGTCACCGACCGCCCGGTCACCGTGCTTGGCCCCGATTTTCGCGACAGCGGCGACGGCAAGGAGCTGGGGGTTGCCAAGGTGATCGCCGGCCTCCTTGGCATCGGCACTGACGAGGTGTTCCGTCGCGCCGAGAGGGAGCGCAAGCGACGCAATCGGTTCTGGGCCGCGCTCGCCGGGGTGTTCCTGGTGCTGGCGCTCGGAGCGAGCGCCAGCGCGGCCTATGCCTGGCACGAGCTTAAAACCAACCAGGCGTTCCTGAATGCGACCCTCAAGCGTGCCACCGAGATCGTCGACGAGGCGGTGACGCAGGCCGAGAAATTCAGTGTGCCGCGCGCCGCGACGCTCGCGCTTCTCGGCAAGGCTGAGGGCCTGTTCGACGACATGGCGCAGTACGGCCGCCCGACCCCGGAATTGCGTTATCGCAAGGCCTGGATGCTGATCCAGTTCGCGCGCAACTACGCAATCCTGGGGGATACGGACAAGCAATTGGCCCGCGCCAACGAAGCGCGTCGCCTGCTGGTCGGGCTTGCGACCGAGTGGCCCGAAGCTGTCGGATTACAAAGCGATCTGGCGGTTACGTTGGACGGGGTGGGCGACGTAGTGGCCGTGCAGGGCAATCTGACGGCAGCGTTGCAATGGTTCCAGAGCAGCCTCGCCATCAGAGAGCGGTTGGCGAAGGTCGATCCCACCAACGCGGTCTGGCAGCGCAATCTCGCCTTATCCTACGACAGGATCGGAGAGGTGCTGAAGACGCAGGGCCACCTGACGGAGGCGCTGAAATTTTTCCGCGACGGCCTTGGCATCAGAGAGCGACTGGCGAAGGCCGATCCCAGCAACGCGCTTTGGCAGCGCGATCTCCCCGCCTCCTACCGCCGGGTGGGCGACGTGCTGGCGGCGCAGGGCAACCTGACGGAGGCGCTGAAATCCTTCCGGGACAACCTCGCCATCATAGAGCGGCTGGCGGCGGCCGACCCCAACAGCGCGCTTTGGCAGCGCGAGCTCGCCTTCTCCAACTATAAGGTCGGGAACGCGATGCAGGCGCAGGGCGACCTGACGGAGGCGCTGAGATCCTTCCGCGACAGCCTCTCCATCATGGAACGGCTGGGGAAGGCCGATCCCAGCAACGCGGTCTGGCAGCGCGATCTCTCCTTCTATTACGGCACTGTCGGCGACGTGCTGCGGGCGCAGGGCAACATGACCGAGGCGCTGAAATCCTACCGCGACAGCCTAGCAATCAGGGAGCGGTTGGCGAAGGTCGATCCCAAGAACGCGCGCGCACAGCAGGATCTCTCCCGGTCCTACATTGAGGTCGGCGACGTGCTGGCGGTACAGGGCAACATGACGGAGTCGCTGGCCTCCCTCCGCGACGGACTCGCCATCAGAGAGCAGCTGGCGAAGGCCGATCCCACCAACGAGGCCTGGCAGCGCGATCTCGGCGCCTCGTACACCCATATCGGCGACACGCTGCGGGCGCAGGGGAATCTGACCGAGGCGCTGAAATCCTTCCAGGACGGCCTCACCATCATAGACCGGATGGCGAAGGCGGATCCCTCCAACGCGGGTTGGCAACGCAATCTCTCCTACTCTCACACCAGAATCGGTGAGGTGCTGCAGGCGCAGGGCAACCTCACGGAGGCGCTGAAATCGCTGCGCGACGGCCTCGTCATCAGAGAGCGGCTGGCGAACGCCGATCCCAGCAATGCAGGCTGGCAGGGCGATCTTTCCAACTCCTACACCAGCATCGGCAACGTGCTGGCGGTGCAGCGCAACCTGACGGAGGCGCTGCAATCTTTCCGCAACGGCCTCGTCGTTGCCGAGCGACTTGCGAAGGCCGACCCAACCAACGCAATGTGGCAACGCGATCTCGCCCGCTGCCATAACCGGATCGGCGACATGCTGCGGGCGCAGGGCAACCTGACGGACGCGCTGCAATCTTTCCGCGATGGTCTCACCATCTTCGAGCGGCTGGCGAACGCCGATCCCAGCAACGTGATCTGGAAGTATGATCTCGCCCAGTCCTACGAGCGAATCGGTGGCATTCACATGAGGCGGAAAGAGGCTGACGAGGCGAAGATCGCATTCGAGCGTGCGCTGACCATCTATACGAAGCTCACGGCACAATCCCCAGACAACACATTGATGTTGGTCGGCACTACTGGACCGCTGATGGGGCTGGGGGAACTGTATGGACCGGACGGTCGCGCCTATTTGCAGAAAGCATTGACGATCCTGAAGCAGTTGGACGATGCAGGACGACTTGATCCGCGGCGCAAAGCTGCAATTGCAAGGATCGAGGCGCGCCTTGCGAAATTACAGGAGGACGCGCAGGTGCCTCCGAGGTAGACGCGACGATCGCTGCGGGACTCCTGGGCCGACACGACCACGTGTCCCTACTGGAAACCCAAAACAGCTGACCGGCGCTCGCGAATCGGTTGATAGTTCGATAGATGAGCGATCTTTGCAGGTTGATCTGGTGCGCCTTGATCGGGCTGTTCCGGTCGCGGGCTGCGCTGGAAGCCGGAATCCTTGTTCTTCGGCATCAGCTCAACATCCTGCGGCGCAAATCCCCGAAGCGATTGGCCCTCAGCAGCATCGACCGCCTGTTGCTTGTTGGGCTTTATCGCCTGGCTCCAGGGGTGCTGGACGCTCTGAAGATTGTGTGGCCGGAGACGTTGCTGCGCTGGCACCGCGTCGGCTTCCGAGCTTATTGGCGCTGGAAATCGCGACCGCTCGGCGGTCGGCCAGCGACACCGGCGGACATTCGCCGTCTCATCCGCGAGATGAGTGTCGCAAACCCGCTTTGGGGCGCTCCGCGGATACACGGCGAACTGCTCAAGCTCGGCATTGATGTCGGACAGACCACGGTCGCAAAGTACATGGCGAGGAGGAGGATGCCACTTACCGTCGCAGGGCTGGAAGACCTTCCTTCGCAATTATGGCGATGCCATCGCATCGATGGACTTGTTCCTGGTCCCGACCATGTCGTTTCGGCTGTTGTACGGACTCCTGATCTTGCGCCACACTCGACGTGAGCTTCTGTGGGTGGGTGTAACCGCGCACTCGAGTGCCGAATGGATTGTCCA
>JBLMWS010000256.1:0-3692 GCA_050257355.1 Gemmatimonas sp. | reverse complement strand
TATTGATCAACACCATCACGAACGGCACCTGATGCTGGGCGGCGACCGCGAGTTCCTCGAGCAGGAACTGGAACGAATAATCGCCGACCACGCCGACGACCTCCTTGTCCGGATTGGCCAGCTTGGCGCCGATGCAGGCGGAGATTTCCCAGCCGAGCGGGCCGGCCTGGCCACAGACGATGTAGTTCCGCGGCTTGTTGATTTTCTGGAACTGGCCCGAGGCGATCTGGTACAGGCCGATGGCGGTCACGAAGCAGGCATCGTCGCCGAACACGTTGTTGATTTCCTGGAACACGCGCTGCGGTTTGATCGGCACGTTGTCGAAATCGGTGCGCCGCTGCATGGTGAACTTCCGCTCCTGGACCTCGTCGATCCATTGCTTGCGGCTGACGATCTTGCCGGCCTGCTTGCGCGCCCGCGCCGCCGCGACGAACTCCTCGAGCGCGTATTTGGCGTCGCCCACGATGCCGAGATCGGGGCAGAACACGCGCCCGATCTGCATCGGGTCGATGTCGACGTGCACGAACTTGCGTCCCTTGGTGAAGACGTCGAGGCTGCCGGTCTGGCGGTTGGCCCAGCGGTTGCCGATGCCGAGCACGAAGTCGCTGCGCAGGAAGGTGGCGTTGCCGTAACGGTGCTGGGTCTGCAGGCCCATCATGCCGGCGTTGAGCGGATGATCGTCGGGAATGCTGCCCCAGCCCATGAGCGTGGGGATGACGGGCGTCTGGGTCAGCTCGGCCAGTTCGACCAGCAGGTCGGAGGCATCCGAGCTGATCACGCCGCCGCCCGAAAAGATCAGCGGCCGCTGAGCCGCCATCATCATGTCGAGCGCCTTCTCGATCTGCTTGCGGTGCGGACGCGGCTTGAACACCTCCATCGGAAAATCGGAGTCGGGATCGTATTCGATGATTTCCTTCTGCACGTCGAGCGGCAGGTCGATCAGCACCGGGCCGGGACGGCCCGAGCGCATCAGATGAAACGCATAACGGAACGCGCGCGGCACCTGCGCGCCTTCCATGACGGTGATCGCCCATTTGGTCACCGGCTTGGCGATCGCGGCAATATCGACCGCCTGGAAATCTTCCTTGTGCAGTTTGGCGCGCGGCGCCTGCCCGGTAATGCACAGGATCGGAATGCTGTCGGCAATCGCCGAATACAGGCCAGTGATCATGTTGGTGCCGGCCGGACCCGAGGTGCCGATGCAGACACCGATGCGGCCGGGCGCGGCGCGCGTATAGCCTTCAGCCGCGTGGGTGCCGCCCTCTTCGTGGCGCACCAGCACGTGCTTGATCTTGCTGCCGTTCATTGCCTGATACAGCGGCAGGATCGCGGCTCCGGGGACGCCGAATGCCAGCTCGACGCCTTCGCTTTCCATGACACGGATCGCCGCTTCGGTTGCGGTCATTTTTGCCATTTGTTTTTTCCTCGGTATTTCAAAATGCAAAACGGTGATTCATCTGAGCAGGAAAGCCAGAATGATTCAACCCGATATAACGTGTGTCCGGTGACTACGGACCTGTTGCAACGCAGGCTAGCGCAGGATAGGATATTTCACAATACATAATCGTTTTCATTATACGAAATATGCTGAAAACCGCCGCTTCGTCCATCCAGGTCATCGACCGCGTCACCACGCTGCTCGAGGCCATTGCCGCGCGACCGGAACCGTCGAGCCTCAAGTTCCTCTCGGCCGAGACGCACCTGCATCCGTCCACGGCATTCCGCATCCTCAAGGCGCTCACCGGCCACGGCCTGGTCGAACGCACGTCCAACGGCCAGTACACGCTGGGCGTGAAGCTGCTGCATTTCGGCAGCCGCGTGCACGGCAAAGTCGATCTGTTGCGCGAGTCCAAACCGATCATGGAATGGCTGCGCTCGCAGGTGGGCGAGTCGGTGAATCTCACGGTGCGCGAAGGCGACGAGGTGGTGTACGTCGAGCGCGCCATTCCCAACCGCATGATGCGGGTGGAGCAGGTCATCGGCAGTCGCGCGCCGCTGCACGTCACCGCGGTAGGCAAGCTGTTCCTCGCCGAGGCCGGCGAGAAAGCCTGCCGCGAATACGCGCGCCGCACCGGCCTGCCGCGTTACACGCCCAACACCCTCACCCAGGTCACGAAACTCTGGGGCCAGTCCGAGCAGGCGCACAAAATGGGGTACGCGCTGGACAACGAAGAAGCCGAGCAAGGCGTGTCCTGCATCGGGGTGCCGATCCTCGATCGTCACGGCATCATGGCCGCGGGACTCTCGATCTCGGCCCCGCGCGACCGGCGCCGCGACGCCTGGATCCCGCTCATCAAGAAAGCCGGCGCCGACATTTCCGCGCGCCTGGGTTACCTCGCCAAGTCCGCCTAGCCGCCGGATCCCGAGGCGCAGCTCTTTCGGAGACGGCGGCAGTAGCGCCCAAGGATACATGGTTCATTGCGGCTACAGCGCCCATTGCCGAAAGCGCGTTCGCCTCGGGCACTGGGCCGCTAGGGACGCAAAGCAAACGGGCCCGGTCGACCCGGGCCAGTTCACTGCTCGTCGCGAGCGCGGTTACTTGACCTTTTTTGCCTTGGCTTTGGCCTTGACCGCCGGCTTGACCGTTTTTTTGGCCTTCGCCTTCGGTTTCTGCCCCGGCTTGACCACCGGCTTTTTCACCGGGGGCTTGGCCTTGGCTGCCGGAGCAGCCTTGAGTTTTGCCTTGGCCTCGGCTGCCTTGGCGGCTGCCGCCTTGGCCGCAACGGCTGCCTTGGCCTTGGCCTCGGCTGCCTTGGCCTTGGCTGCCTGGCGCGCCGCCGCCGATTCGATCTTGACCATCACGTCCGCCAGCGGACGAATCTGTGATTCGATAATATCGGTGACATTCTTGAAGATGGCGCCCACGGCGCCGACACCGCGCACCGTACGCAGCTTGCCCTGCGCCCTGTAATAATTGACCAGGGGAGCGGTCTGTTGCTGGTAGACCTGAAGCCGGCTGCCGACCGTATGTTCGTTATCGTCGGAACGATGCTGCAACGCACCCCCGCACTTGTCACATTTGTTGGAAGTCTTGGGCGGCGAGAAATGAATGTTATAGATCGCTCCGCAGGAGCCGCAGGTACGCCGGCCGGTAAGACGCTTCATCAACACGTCGGTATCGACGTCCACCAGGAGCGCCAGCTGCAACGGCTGGCCGAGGCGCGCCAGCATGGCATCGAGCGACTGGGCCTGCGGGATGTTGCGCGGGAAACCGTCCAGGATGAAACCGTTTTTTGCGTCCGGCTTGGCGAGCCGCGCCTGGATCATGCCCAGGACCACGTCGTCGGAGACGAGCTGGCCGGAATCCATGGCCGCCTTGGCCTTTTTTCCGAGTTCACTGCCGGCGGCGACTTCCGCCCGCAACAGGTCACCCGTGGACATCTGCGGAATTTTATACTTCTCTACCAACAACTTAGCTTGCGTTCCCTTGCCGGATCCCGGCGCTCCCAATAGCACGATTCTCATGGCAATCTCGCCTTAAGTTCTTGGTCGTTGGAGAAATCTCAGGATTTTCCCCTGGTTTTATGACAGGGGCGCGTAAACTACAATCTTGCCCACCCTGACGTCAATGGTCCGCCTCCTATAAACGGACCCTATTGCCCGATTCATCTTTCCAAATGTTCCAAGGAGGGAAAGTTGGTTAAGCTCGCTGTTCCAAGCGGGGCGACGATTCCTCATATCAAAACCCGAAC
>JBLMWS010000255.1:0-5445 GCA_050257355.1 Gemmatimonas sp. | reverse complement strand
GCATCGATGTAGGCGAGTTGACCGCCTGCAGCGATGGCCTGCGCCTTGGCGCGCATCGCGTCATGCTCTTTGTGATAGGCGCGGCGACGTTCCCGTCGCAAGGTCGCGACGTGCGCAAGTTCCTCTCGGGCCATTGCCTCAGCGGCATTCTTGATCTCGATATCCTCGGCAAACGCGGCCACATAAGACCAGAAGGCGAAAGCCCGCTCCTCATTCCGCACCGCCAGGCAAAGCGCATGGTAGGGCGTCATTAACCCCGATCTCGTGATTTCGATTTCGGTCTCCGCGTCGAACGTCTCCGGTCCGTGCCACCGCACCAGCGCCGGATCCGGCGCCCTGCCAAGACGCGTTTGCGACCAGCGCATCACACCGTTGACATGTTCGCGCTCCGCGGCCGCAAGCTCGGTGAAGACGGCGGCCAGATCGGATTTGTTCTGGCGTCGCATCTCATCAGCAAGCTCCGCATAACGATTCGCCGCCTCCTGTTCCATCGCATTTGCAAGCGCGAACAGCTCGCCAAGCGAATGCAAAGTTCCGGCAGGCTCCGACTTAAGCAGCAATGCGCGCGACAGCAGCATGTTTAACTCCGCCTTTTGATCCAGCGCAAAGTCACGCGCCGTTGTTGCAACTAATTAGTGCATCTCGTCGGAAGTCAATTTGCGTTGGCTCAATCCGATCTCCCCGAGATGTCAACGCCGACATCTCCTGCATCCACATTCACACTTGATGGAATACGCGCTCTCGGAGCGCCCATTTCCGCTTTTGAGGAGCTCCATGATCCGGAGTCCTTTCGCTTGCAAACGCATGGCTGGCTTTGTGCTCGCCGCACTGCTCGCAATGAGCGCGCTGCTCTTGAGCCAAGCGGCTCACGCGGCGGGTGATCTCGCCACTTATCTTCCGAAGGCCGCGCCGGCCGATTTTTTTGCGGGCGCCGATCGCTTCGGCCCGCAGCAAGGTGATCCGCCGATCGTTCCCGTCTATCGCGGGAGTGAACTCAAAGGCTTCGTCTATCTCAATTCGGATTTTGCCAACGCGATCGGATATTCGGGAAAGCCGATCCGCATTCTCGTAGGCATCGATCCAAAAGGCGTGATCACGGGACTCAAACTGGTCGACCACCACGAACCGATCGTGCTGGTCGGCATCCCGGTCGCCCGCATCGTCGGGGCCGTGAACGAGCTGATCGGCAAGCCCATGATGCCGATTGCGGAAGGCAAGGCGCGTCCGCCCCAAGTGGACATCGTTAGCGGCGCTACCGTAACCACGCTGGTGATGAGCGACAGCATCGTACGTTCTGCGGTGCAGCTGATCCGCAGCGGGCGCCTCGGCGGCGGTGCGGTGGCGACCGCCCCCGCGCAGCCTGGCGTCGTCAAGAGCCTCGATCTTGCGCACAGCGAAGTTCGCGACTGGGCAAGCCTGCTCGGTGACGGCTCGGTGCGGCGGCTGCAGTTAAGTGTCGGCGACGTCAATGCGGCGTTTGCCAAGGCGGGAAAGACAGTGGCCGCGCAAAACGCGGAGTCGAATAATCCCGGCGATACCTTCATCGACCTTTACGTCGCGCTGGCTTCCGTACCCACGATCGGCCGCAGTCTGCTCGGCGACGAGGCCTATCAGAGGCTGAAGAAGAATCTGAAGCCCGGCCAGCAGGCGCTCGTCATCGCGGGCAATGGCCTCTATTCGTTCAAAGGTTCGGCCTATGTGCGCGGCGGCATCTTCGACCGCATCGAGGTCCTGCAAGAAGGTCAGAGCACCCGCTTTCGCGACATAAATCACACCCGGCTCGGTTCGCTTCACGCAGCCGGTGCCCCGGACTTGCCCGAAATCGGCCTATTCGTCACGCCGCCCGAGTTCACGCTCGACCCGACTCGGCCATGGCACCTGCAGCTGTTGGTCCAGCGGAGAATCGCGGCGCGGGACAAGGCGTTTCTGACCTTCGATCTCGCCTATACCCTGCCCGACCGCTATCTGCGGGTTGAGCGACCCGTCGCGACCGCGCCCGCGAAGACGCCTGTGGCGCAAGCTGCCGCGCCGGTGGCACAGCCCTCCGGCTCGGCGAGTGAGGGTGAGGATCCGCTGTGGATGCGGATCTGGCGCACCGAATTCGTTTCGATCGGCATCGTCGCGTTCGCGCTGGCGGTCCTGACGGCGATCTTCTTCTTCCAGAACGTGCTGGTGCGGCGACCGCGCGTCTACAACTGGGTGCGCCGGGCCTACCTTCTCTTCGTGCTGGTTTGGCTCGGCTGGTACGCCAACGCGCAGCTGTCGGTCGTCAACGTGCTGACCTTTACCAGGGCGCTGGTGACCGGCTTCCATTGGGAGTTCTTCCTCGCCGCACCGCTCATCTTCATTCTCTGGTCTGCGGTCGCCGCCGCGCTCCTGTTCTGGGGCCGCGGCCCGTTTTGCGGCTGGCTATGCCCGTTCGGTTCACTGCAGGAGCTCACCAACACGATTGCGAAGTGGCTCAAGGTGCCGCAGATCACGGTGCCCTGGGGCCTGCATGAGCGGCTGTGGCCGATCAAGTACATCATCTTCCTCGGGCTGTTCGGTCTGTCGCTCTACTCCGTCGATCTTGCCGAGCGGTTCGCCGAGGTCGAGCCGTTCAAGACCGCCATCATCCTGAAATTCGCGCGCGGATGGCCCTTCGTCGTCTACGCCGTCCTCCTGCTGGTCATCGGCCTGTTCATCGAACGCTTCTTCTGCCGCTATCTGTGTCCGCTCGGCGCGGCGCTGGCAATTCCCGGCCGCATCCGCACCTTCGAATGGCTGCGTCGGTGGCAGGAGTGCGGATCGCCGTGTCAGCGCTGCGCCAAGGAATGCCCGGTGCAATCGATCCATCCGGAGGGGCATATCAATGTCAACGAGTGCATCTACTGCATGCACTGCCAAGAGCTCTATTACGACGACCATCGCTGCCCGCACATGATCCAGGTGCGGCTCAAGCGCGAGAAATTCGCGGCCATGTCGTCGCCCTCGATGCAATCGGGCGGAGCCGGCCCGAAGACGGTCATCACCCACGCCGGAAAGCCGGTGCGGACGCCCGCGAAGGCCGAGAAACCACCTACCACCAGTCCATCATGAAGGAGACAAAGATGGCGCGCGACGACGAGAACACAACCATCAGCCGCCGACAGGTTGTCGGCACGGCCGCCCTTGGCGCGGCAGGCATCGCAGGCGGGCTTGCGCTGGGCAAGGCCGGCGCACCGACCCCCGCCGCGGCCCAGACCCAGCCGCAAGGTCACCAAAAGGCCGAGATCGCGCCCGGCCAGCTCGATGAATATTATGGCTTCTATTCCAGCGGGCAGAGCGGCGAGGTTCGCATCGTCGGCGTGCCTTCGATGCGCGAGCTGATGCGCATTCCCGTATTCAACCGTTGCAGTGCGACCGGCTGGGGCCTCACCAACGAGTCGCTCAAGGTGTTGACCGAAGGATTGACGCCGGAAACGCGCGAACGGCTCAAGGGACACTGGAACGGTGTCTGGCAGAACGGGGATGCCCACCATCCCCACATGTCCTTCACCGACGGCACCTATGACGGCCGCTACATCTTCATCAACGACAAGGCCAACACGCGGGTCGCGCGGATCCGAACAGATGTCATGAAGTGCGATAAGATCATCGAGCTTCCGAACCAGCACTCCGTGCACGGCCTGCGTCCGCAAAAATATCCGCGCACCGGATACGTCTTTGCCAACGGCGAAAACGAAGTACCGCTGCCGAACGACGGCAAGGTGCTCGACGACAAGACCAAGTATTGGGCGATCTTCACCGCTATCGACGGCGACACCATGAAGATCGCCTGGCAGGTGATGGTCGATGGCAATCTCGACAATGTCGATTGCGACTACCAAGGTAAATATGCCTACTCGACCTGTTACAATTCGGAAAAGGGCATCAACCTCGCCGAGATGACAGCCGGCGAGCAGGACTGGATCGTCATCTTCAACCTCAAGCGCATCGAGGAAGCGGTCAAGAAAGGCGACTTCAAGCAGCTGGGCGGCGTACCCGTGATCGACGGCCGCCACGGTTCGCCCTATACGCGCTACGTTCCGATCTCGAACAACCCGCACGGCATCAACACCGCACCTGATGGCATCCATGTGATCGCCAACGGCAAACTCGCACCGACCGTAACGGTGTTCGACGTCCGCCTGTTCGATCAATTGTTCGACGACAAGATCAAGCCGCGCGATGTCGTGGTTGCCGAACCCGAGGTCGGTCTTGGTCCCCTGCACACGGCGTTCGACGGCAAGGGCAACGCCTACACGACGCTGTTCCTGGACAGTCAGATCTGCAAGTGGAGCATCGATCTCGCCAAGCGCGCCTTCAAGGGCGAGAAGGTCAATCCCATCATCCAAAAGCTGGACGTGCACTACCAGCCCGGCCATAACCATACCTCGATGGGCGAGACCAAGGAGGCGGATGGCAAGTGGCTCATCTCGCTGAACAAGTTCTCCAAGGACCGCTTCCTCAATGTCGGCCCTCTGAAGCCGGACAACGACCAGCTCATCGATATCTCCGGCGACAAGATGGAGCTCGTGCACGACGGTCCGAGCTTCTCCGAGCCTCATGACGTGACGATCGTTCATCGCTCCAAGCTGGAGGGCCGGATCAAGAGCGTCTGGAACCGCGACGATCCGTACTTCGAGGATGCGCGCAAGCAGGCCGCCGCCGATGGCGTCAACCTCGAGAGCGACACCAAAGTGATACGCGACGGCAACAAGGTGCGCGTCTACATGTACTCCTCCGCCCCGGCCTATGGGCTGGAGAAATTCCAGGTGAAGCAGGGCGACGAGGTGACCGTCTACATCACCAACATCGACAATGTCGAGGACCTCACCCATGGCTTCTGCATCATCAATTACGGGATCAACATGGAGATCGATCCGCAGCAGACGTCCTCGGTGACGTTCATTGCCGACAAGCCGGGCGTCCATTGGTACTTCTGCACCTGGTTCTGCCATGCAATGCACCTGGAAATGCGCGGGCGCATGCTGGTTGAACCGAAGGCCGTATGATGACGATGCGTGCGCGCCATATTGCGTGGCTCGGGCTGGCGGCGCTCACTGCCGCCGGCCTCGGCGCGCACGCATCCGCGGCCCAGCTTTCGGTGACGCCGAAGGTCTCCGACCTGCAGGTGGTGCTCGACCGCGCAGCCGACGGCGACGAGGTGCTGCTTGCGGCCGGCACCTATCGCGGGCCGCTGCGGATCACCCATCGCATCACTCTTGCGGGCGCGCCGGGGACCGTCGTCGAAGGAGCAGGCAAGGGCAGCGTCATCACCGTGTCCGCTCCGGGAGCCGTGGTGCGCGGCCTGGAGGTGCGCGATTCCGGACGCGCACTGGACAAGATGGATTCCGGAATTTTTCTCGAACAATCCGCCTCCGGCGCCGTGGTGGAGAACAATCAACTGCAAGGCAATCTGTTCGGCGTCTATGTGCACGGGGC
>JBLMWS010000254.1:0-9571 GCA_050257355.1 Gemmatimonas sp. | reverse complement strand
GAGCAGGCGGAAGCCGAGCGGCGGGCGCGTGCCGCGGCCGAGCGGCGCTCGGCGATGGAAGAACTCGCCAACGATTTCGAGCGCAGCGTCAACGGTATCGTCCGTTCGGTCTCGAGTGCGGCAACGGGCATGCAGACCACCGCGCAATCGATGACCGCGACCGCAAGTGATGCCAGCGCCAGGGCCGCGACGGTGGGCGCGGCCTCGCAAAATGCGTCCAACAATGTCAGCACCGTCGCTGCCGCGGCGGAGGAGCTGTCGAGCTCGGTGGCCGAGATTTCCCGCCAGGTCAGCCGCTCCAGCGAGATCGCCAGCCAGGCGGTCGGCGACGCCGAGCGCACCAATGCCACCGTGCAGGTGCTCTCGACGGGTGCGGAAAAGATCGGTGAAGTGGTCAAGCTGATCCACTCGATCGCCGCGCAGACCAATCTCCTGGCGCTCAATGCCACGATCGAGGCGGCGCGCGCCGGCGAATCCGGCCGCGGTTTCGCCGTGGTCGCCTCCGAGGTGAAGGCCCTGGCCAACCAGACCGCCAAGGCGACCGAAGAGATCTCGGCGCAGGTCGCCGCCATGCAGCAGTCGACCAGCGATGCGGTGGGCGCAATCAACGGCATCACCCAGACCATCGCCCAGATGAGCGAGATCACGGTGAGCATTTCGGCGGCCATCGAGGAGCAGGGTGCAGCGACGCGTGAGATCGCGCGCAACATCCAGTCGGTCGCGGCGGGCTCGAACGAGATCAACTCCCACATCGGCGGCGTCACCTCGGCTGCGGCCGCCACCGGCACGGCGGCTTCCGACGTGCTGGCGAACGCCCGCGAACTCGACAACCAGTCGGGCATGCTGCGCAGCGCCGTCGACGGCTTCCTCGCCAAGGTCCGCGCCGCCTGACGCTGCTTGGCCCACCGCCGGTTTCGACTACCGCCGTCACCCTGAAGCGCTTGCGCCAGCGAGCCTCGAAGGGCGATGGGGGTAGACGAGTGCCCCGCTACGGTCGACCCGATCCCTGCCGCGAGGCAATGATGACCCCGGCGAGCACCAGCGCGTAGCCGATGAGGTGAAACGGCCGCAGGCTCTCGCCGAGCAGCAGGATCGCCATGGCCGAACCGAACACCGGCATCAGGTGAAAGAACGGCGCGGCGCGGTTCGGTCCAATCAGCGCGATGCCGCGATTGAAAAAGAGATAGGCCAGCGTCGAGGGGAAGATCACGACATAGCCGAGCGTTGCGATGGTGAGCGGATCGAGCGTGAGCCCAGGCCCGGTCCAGGATTCCCACACCGCAAAGGGCAGCAGCAGGGCGGCGCCGCAGCCGGTGGTGAACGAGATCAGCGACAATTGGTGCGTCACCGGGCGCTTCGTCATCAATGCCGAATAAAGCCCGAAGGCGAACAGCGAGCTTGCGAACATCACATCGCCCTTGTTGAGGCGAATGCTGGTGAGCGCGGAAAAATCGCCGCGCAGGATGATGGTGAGCACCCCGAGCATCGAAATCACGATGCCGGCGAGCTGAGCCCTGGTCAGGCGCACGCCGAACAGAAGCAGCGACCACAGCGCGACGAACAACGGTCCGGCGGACTGGATCAACAGCGCGTTCAACGCCTGCGTGTATTGCATCGCCCAATAGGAAACCGCGTTGTTGAACGCAAAGCCGGTTGCGGACAGCAACAGCATCAAGGGCAGGCTCTTGCGTAGAGCGGGCCAGTCTCGCTGCAGATGGGGTTTTGCGAACGGCAGCAGAATCAGGAAGACGCCGATCCAGCGGATGCAGGACAGCGTCAGCGGCGGCACGTGGCCGGCGACATAGCGGGCAAGCACGATGTTGCCGGCCCAGAACAGCGAGGTCAGGCTGAGCAGCAGATAAGGCTGGTTGTTGAGCCAGCGCAGCGGCGAGTGCGATGTGGATTCGGCGGGCAATGTGCGGCTATTTGCGCTGAAAACAGACCCCGCAGCAAGATCGTAGGGCGAATTGGTGCCATGCGGGCCCATGCGCGCGTCGCGCTGCCGCGCGGTTAGGCAGCCTGCTTGCGCGAGGCCACGAACACGCCGGTCAGCACCAGCGCAAAACCGACGAGATGGAAGAGCTGCGGGTGCTCGCCGAGAAAGACGATCGCCATGACCGAGCCGAATACCGGAACGACGTGAAAGAACGGCGCCGCGCGGTTGGCGCCGATCAGCTGCACGCCGCGGTTGAAGCAGAGATAGGCGACGATGGAGGGAAATACCGACACGTAGAACAGGGTGAGCAGGTTCTGCGCGTCGAGCGCCATCACCGGGCGGGTCAACAGTTCGATGATCAGGAACGGGAACAGGCAGGCCGCCCCGGCGCCGAAGGTGAAGGCGGCAAAGGACAGGCCGTGAATGGCCGGCCGCTTCAAGGTCAGCACCGAATAGAGTGCGAAGATCACCATCGCGACAATGAAGATCAGATCGCCCTTGTTGAACTGGATGTTCGACAAGGCCGTGAGATCGCCATGCATGATGATCACGAGCACGCCGCACATCGACACCAGCACGCCGATCGCTTGCGCCAGCGTGAGCCGCACGCCGAGCAGGATCAGCGACCATACCGCAACGACGAGGGGGCCGGCCGATTGCAGCAACAGCGTGTTCAGCGCCTGGGTATATTCGAGCGCCCAGTATTGCAGCGTGTTGAAAATCCCGATCCCGGTGATCGAGACGACGATCATGATGCCGAGCTTGCCGCGGATGGCGGGCCAGTCGCGCACGAGATGTTTGCGGGCGAGCGGAAGGATGAAGAGGAAGGCCAGAAACCAGCGCAGGAAGGACAGCGTCACCGGCGGGATGTGCCCGGCGGCAAGCCGTCCGACGATGGCATTTCCGGCCCAGCACAACGCCGTGATGCAAAGCAACAGATAAGGCTGATTGGCGAGCCAGAAGTGCGAGGGGGCAGCGCGCGAGGTGTGCTCGGAGACGGACATGAGGGGCGGGTGCAGGCCTTGACCTTGGATGTCTTCGACGAAATGACGCCGCGGCCTCCGGCCCGGCAGCGGCTGCCGGGCCGGGATTGTGACCCGGCCGGTCCAAGAACACGGATTCCAAATTCGCCGCAATGGCAGGGAACGCATCGCGATCATGCAGGCGGAAAAATCGACCCTTCATGGCGCGTGAAATCGGAGCGCGCCTACGCTTGCGGCCGGTTGCCGACGGCACCTGATCCCGGCTCCTCTGATCAGCTGCAGCGACGCAGGTGTGTTGCGCGCTGGCCGCCTCGGCGGAAGGGGGCCGATTTGCCTTGCACTTTAGCCGGGATGCCATGTTGCGGACACAAATTTTTACGGGGATATCAATGGCTTGGGAGTAGCGTCGGAGGCCGCAAAATTCCCTTCTTGCTTGCGTCGCCTGCCCGCTTCCTTTATCCGGGTGTCTGCCTCGCATGCGACCGGCCCATGCGATCGGGTTTGGGCCGCCAATTGGGCAGGGCATGATCAAGGCGCGTAATCCGGAAACTAAGGTGGGGACCGGTTTTCCGAACGAGACCGCGCTCGTTTGAGCGATGATTTAAGAGGATTAGTCCGCGAATGGCCAATGTTGTCGTCGTCGGCGCCCAATGGGGCGACGAAGGAAAGGGCAAGATCGTCGATTGGTTGTCGGAACAGGCCGACATCGTCGTGCGATTCCAGGGCGGTCACAATGCCGGTCATACGCTGGTCATCAATGGCGAGACCTACAAGCTGGCGCTGCTGCCCTCGGGCGTGCTGCGGCCGCAGAAACTCGCGGTCATCGGCAACGGCGTGGTGTTCGACCCGCAGGCCTTTCTCGACGAGGTCGAGAAGCTGAAGGGCCAGGGCGTTGCGGTCAGTCCGGACAATTTGCGCATCGCCGAGAACGTCACGCTGATCCTGCCGCTGCACCGCGAACTGGACGCGCTTCGCGAATCCTCCAATGCCGGAACCGCGATCGGCACCACCCGCCGCGGCATCGGCCCGGCCTATGAAGACAAGGTCGGCCGTCGCGCGATCCGGCTGATGGATCTCGCCGATCTCGACACCCTGCCGCACAAGATCGACCGCCTGCTCGCGCATCACAACGCGCTGCGGCGCGGGCTGAAACTGGACGAAATCGACGGCAGCCAGATCCTGCGCGAGCTTTCCGCAATGGCGCCGAAGCTGCTGCCCTATGCCGAGACCGTGTGGCGGCTGCTCGATGCCGAGCGGCGCGCGGGCAAGCGCATTCTGTTCGAGGGCGCGCAAGGCGCTCTGCTCGACGTCGACCACGGCACCTATCCTTACGTCACCTCCTCAAACACGGTGGCGGCGCAGGCCGCGACCGGAACCGGCATGGGTCCGAGCGGGGTCGGCTATGTGCTCGGCATCTGCAAGGCCTACACTACCCGCGTCGGCCAGGGGCCGTTTCCCACCGAGCTCCTGAACGAGATCGGTGACGAGATCGGCCGCCGCGGAAAGGAGTTCGGCGTCAATACCGGGCGCAAGCGGCGCTGCGGCTGGTTCGATGCCGTGCTGGTGCGCCAGACCGTGCGGACCTGCGGCATCAACGGCCTTGCGCTTACCAAGCTCGACATTCTCGACGGCTTCGACAGCATCGAGGTCTGCACCGGCTACGAGCTCGACGGCAAGGAGATCGACCACCTGCCGGCCGGCGAAGGCGCCCAGGCCAGAGTGGTGCCGATCTATGAGACCATTGAAGGCTGGAAGCAGCCGACCGCGAAAGCGCGCTCCTGGGCGGACCTGCCGGCACAGGCGATCAAATATGTCCGGCGCGTCGAAGAATTGGTGGGTTGTCCGATCGCTCTGCTTTCCACCAGCCCTGAACGCGAAGATACTATCCTGGTGCAGAATCCGTTCGAAGCTTAACGAGACATTTCCGCGACGTGCGTATAGTTAACAAGAATGGCTGACTACTACCCGTTGATCGCCCGCGCCGTTGCCGGACTGGACCCCAACGCTCCCGGCGAGAGCCGCCGCGCGCTGTACGAGCGGGCGCGCGCCGCCCTGATCGCGCAGCTGCGCAGCGTCGAGCCTCCGTTGAGCGAATCGGAGATCACCCGCGAGCGTTTGTCCCTGGAAGAAGCGGTCCGCAAGGTGGAGTCCGAGGCGGCCCAACGCGCCCGGGATGCAGCACGCGGCGCCGCACGCCCTGCCGATGCCTTGCGACGGCCTAATGGGCGCCCCTCGGTGGAAGCGCCGCCAGCTGGTCCACCCGCTCCGAATGGGCCGCACGCGCCGCCGGTGCCACGCGCGCGGTCTGCCGCGCCATCACCCTCACGCAATGATCGGACGCCCGGGCCGGACGCCAATGCGCCGGAGCAGCTGCGGCCGCGCGGCGCCCGCATCGAACCGCCGCCGGCACCGCCGATTCCCGGCCGGTCCCAGCCGCCATTGCCGCAGCCTTCCGCTGGGGCGCCAGACGCGCCGGTGCCCCCGCTCCGCGAGCGCGCCGGCGTGCCTCGCCGCGGCGGCGGCGAAAACGGCGGCAACCAGCCTGGCGTGCGCGGCTTCCGTGACATCACGGCTGACGTTGATGACCTCGGCCGAGCCGCCGCGCAGGCGAGCCGGGCCGCGCGCAAGACCTACGCCAATGTGCCTTCGCCGTCGCCTGAGTTCGACCGCATCGAACCCGGCATGGATGATCGCGGCGGCGAGCACGAGCCGCCTTATGCCTATGACGAGGAGATGGAGGGGGCCGAGCGCTACGCGCCTGCGGCAGGCCCGCGGCCGCGTCCTGCTGCCGAGCGCGAAGCCGAGCCGAAACGTGTCCGTACCGGCTCCATGTTCCCGTTCAAGACCGCGATTGCCATCGGCATCGTGCTGATCCTGGTGGGGGCGGGCCTGCTGTGGGGCAAGCAGGGGCTGACCCTGGTGAGCGGGCTGTTCAAGTCCCACTCGCAGGTCGTGCAGGCGCCGAAGGACACTTCCAGCCCGGCGATGAAGCCGAAGATCACCGATCGCGTCGGCCAGCCGTCGACGACGGAACAGCCGGTGGCCCCGGTGGCGCAGCGCGTCGTGCTCTATGACGAGGATCCGTCCGATCCCAAAGGCAAGCAATATGTCGGGACGGTGGTCTGGCGCACCGAGCCGATCAAGGCTTCCGGAAACCAGCCGGCCGACATCGCAGTACGCGCGGACATCGAGGTGCCCGATCGCAAGTTCAAGATGACCATGTCGTTCCGCCGCAACATGGACACGTCGCTGCCGGCGAGCCATACCGCCGAACTCACCTTCGTCCTGCCGCCGGATTTTTCGGGCGGCGGCGTCGCCAACGTGCCCGGCATCCTGATGAAGTCCAATGAGCAGGCGCGCGGCACGCCGCTCGCTGGCCTTGCCGTGAAGGTCACCGACGGCTTCTTCCTGGTCGGGCTGTCGAATGTCGACGCCGACCGCTCGCGCAACATTCAACTCCTGAAGGAGCGCTCCTGGTTCGACGTGCCGTTGGTCTACACCAACCAGCGTCGTGCCATTGTCGCCATCGAAAAAGGCCCGCCCGGCGAGCGCGCATTCAATGATGCCTTTGCGGCGTGGGGAGAATAGCAGCAAGGCAGGATTGAGCGGGCCAGAGGCGAGCATGAAGCGCTATGTGATTTTCGGGCTGATCGGGCCGTTTTTCGGCGGGTTCTGGCTGCTGCTGACCACCACGATGATGTCGGGCTACCTGCATCAGGCGGGATACGCGGAAATCGGGAAGCTGATCGCCGTCTTCTTCAAGACGCTGCAATACAGCTATCTGTTCGGCGTTCTGCCGGCGCTGATGCTGGGCGCGGTCGACGACATCCTCTGGCACGTCAAGCGCATCAGGCCGGCCTTCCGTGTGGTGATCGTCGGCCTGATCGCGTTCGCCGCCACCGAACTGATGTACGGCTCGCGCGGACCGGAATCCGGCCTGCTGCAGTTTGTCATGTACGGTCTGGTCGGCTTCATTCCCGCCACCATTTCCTCGGCGCTTGCGCACAAGTTTGCCGACGACCAGAAGGCGACGCTCTCCGTCTGAGACGAGGCAACCCCGGTCTCAGCCGCGCGTTACATTCCGATGACCATACACGATCGTGACATTCATTTTCGGCACGGGACAGGATCGCGGCGCACGGCGCGCGCGAGCTTCACGAACGCCGAGGCGCGCGGCCCCATCATCGATCAGGAAGGGCGGCAAATTCCGCCGGAGTCGCTGCAGGATGGCTTTCGCGAGTTCCGATTCGATTTTTCGAGCGCCAATCCGTTCGGCGGCCTGTCCCGGGAACAGCGGCTCGTTCGGCTGGAGGCGATCGCAAAGCTGCTCGACGTCGCTTTCATCCTGCCCGGCACCAACATTCGCTACGGGATCGACGGCATCATCGGCTTGATCCCGGTCGTCGGCGATCTCGTCGCGACGGCGCTGTCGCTGTGGCTGGTGCGCGAGGCGCGTGCCTTGGGCGCGCCCTGGCATATCACGGCGCGGATGCTCGGCAATGTCGCCATCCAGGGCGTCGTGGGCACGGTACCGGTCGCGGGCGATGCTTTCGACGTGCTGTTTCGTGCCAACATGCGCAACGCACGGCTGTTGCGCCGCTGGCTGGAGCGGCAGCGTTAGCCTTCATCCTGCTCTGCAGGAGGGCGAACGACGCAAAAGAAAAACGCCCCCGGACTTTCGTCCGAGGGCGTTTGGCAAAGCAAAAGCTGTTACGCGGCGTCCTTGTCGCCATCGGCCTCCGCGGCGACGCGCTTGCGGCGCGGCAAGGGGAACGCCTCGCTCTCATAGAGCGAACGGATGCCGCTCTGGTCGAAGCGGGCCTCCTCGACCTGCAGATAGGCGCCGTTCAACGAGTCCGCCGGCAATTCCTCGATGGCGAAGCGCACGGCCTCTGCTGCGGTGCCGAAGCGCCGATAGGTGAAGCCAGCCCGTTTCTTCTTGCGGATCGCAGCGGGAAAAAGTTCGGCGGCGGTGTTGAAGTTGAACGGACGCATAGGACGCATGGTCGAGGACCTCTTTGATCTTTTTGGCGCTCGGAGCGGGTTGGGGATGAATGGCGGTCAAGCCGCGACCAGCGGCGCACCGCGCGTATCATTTCAGCGCCTAATATAGTCTTTCTTGACAAAATTGCGAATCTTGGACGATCAAAAAGTGAATCGCGCTCCGCCCCATTTTGAGCGCGATAATTGTTATGAATTCAATGTCTTAGGAGCGCTCATAGCTTCCCGAGCAACAACAGGACGATGAGGACGACCAATACAACCGTGCCGAGGCCGATTCCGGAATGGCCCATGCCATAACCGTACCCGCCGAAGCGGCCGCTGATGCCACCGACCAGGTAAATAACGACCAGGATGATGAGGATCAGTCCCAGGGACATGGCGCCCTCCTTGGCCCGCGGCTGAAGCCGGTCCGCGGCTTTCCAGACCGGGGCAGCAAAGCACAATCCCGCCCGTGGCTCCAAGGGGAACCGCGGGCGGGTGCTCTCGGGGCTATTTTCTCTTCGGCGACAAACGCGAGGGGGCGCCGCGGTCAGCGCGGCTTCAACTTCAGCGCGGCCGAATTGATGCAGTAGCGCAGCCCGGTCGGGCCGGGGCCGTCATTGAAGACATGGCCGAGATGACCGCTGCACTTCGAGCACAGCACCTCGGTGCGGACCATGCCGTGGCTGAGATCCGTCTCCTCGTCGACATGGCTTTCGGCGGCCGGCTGGGAGAAGCTCGGCCAGCCGCAGCCCGAATCGAATTTGGCGTCGGATTCGAACAGCACCTGGCCGCAACCGGCACAGACATAGCTGCCCGAGCGATGCTCGTGCTCGTACTCGCCGGAAAACGGCCGCTCGGTCGCCTTTTGGCGCAGCACCGCATACTGCATCGGCGTCAGCTCGCGCCGCCATTGTTCTTCGCTCTTGACGATCTTCTCTGAGGTCTTGCTGTCGGACATGGGATCTCCCTGAGACAAAGCCGGCGCTAGTTCGAGACGCTGCGTACCAATGTCGGCTTCTCCCGGTAGTTCGCGGCAAACAGCCGCTTCAGGTTCTCGAGCTTCGGCAGATCGTTATAGGCGATATAGGGCTGGTTCGGGTGCAGCGTCAGGTAGTCCTGATGATAGGCCTCGGCCGGGTAGAAGCCCTGCAGCGACCCCACCTTGGTGACGATCGGCCTGGGATAGACCTTGGCCGCGTCGAGCTGGGCGATATAGGCCTGCGCCATCGTCTTCTGCGCATCCGAGGTGGTGAAAATGGCCGAACGGTATTGCGTCCCGGTGTCCGGGCCCTGACGATTCAGTTCGGTCGGGTCATGTACGACCGAGAAGAAGATCTGCAGCAGCTTGCCATAGGAGATCTGCTTCGGGTCGTATTTGACCTGTACGGACTCTGCGTGTCCAGTCGTCCCGGTCGAGACCAGCTCGTATTGGGCGTTCGCCTTGCTGCCGCCGGCATAGCCGGACACCGCACTCACCACGCCCCTGGTGTGCTGGAACACACCCTGGACGCCCCAGAAGCAGCCACCTGAGAGCACGACGGTCTGGACTCCGTCGGACGCCGGCAGGTCTTTTGCGGGAGCGGGAATGACCACGGCGCTTTCGGCGGCGCGCAACGGAGAGAGCGCAACGGCGGTGATCGCCAGCGCGCCGATCGCGGCGGCGCAA
>JBLMWS010000253.1:0-3025 GCA_050257355.1 Gemmatimonas sp. | reverse complement strand
TTTCCATGAAGATCGCATAATGGTCGAGCCGCTTGAGCCCGCGTTTACGAAACAGATGTGCCAGCCGGTTGGTGCGCGCCTCCAGCTCTCGATAAGTCACGGCCTCGCCGGTCGAGGCCATAATGAAGGCCGGTTGCAGCGGCCGCAGACGCGCATGCTTGCCGGTGTACATGCAGTTCGATCCCCTCTTGCGGTTGCTCCCAAAGAAATTCTTGTCGCTGCTCTTTGAGCAGCAATGTAGCTGAGCGGGAAGGCGGCGTCATGCGTGGACATGCTGCCCGGTAGGTGGGCTCCTCGTGGAGTGGAGAGGCGGCTGTCAGCTGACCCGTTCACCCCTGCACGATGCGCCAGACAATCGCGCCGAGCGAGCCCAGCAGCAGCACGAAGCAGGCAAGCGCCTGGATGAAGAAGCCGGGGCTCCGTCTTGCGACCGCCTGGCTGTAGCCGATCATGTAGATGATGCGGCCAAGGATCCACACCAGGCCGATCACGGCAGCACCCTTGTCGCCGACATAGACGGCGAACAGCCATAGCGAGGGCAGGAAGATCGGCAGCCATTCCAGGGTGTTCATCTGGACGCGAAACACGCGTTCGAAATCGGCATGGCCGGATGTGGCGGGCAGCTTCACGCCATATCTTCCGCGCGCCCGGGCCACGGCGGCACTGGTGAAGAAATAGAATAGGAGCGCAAGGCAGGTGACGAGTGCGGTGAAATGATACATCACGGAGTCCCTCGAAGGCCGGTCTTAATAGCCCGTCAATTCGAGATAGCCTACCCCCGTGTGGCTGCCGTGAAAGCCGATCGGGCCCTCCCAATAGGAAACGCTGGTGCCCATCCAGGCGCGTGGGTTGAGCGGCGCCGACCGGATCGCCAATCCGAGCGAGGGAATGGCGATCCGCCATTGCACCGGCAGCCTGTGGCCGTCGATCTCGATGGTATTCCCCGGCGTCATCGTGACGTCGGCGGGGCCGAGTTGCCGCATCGCGGCCTCCGCTGAAATGAAGCTGCCCGAGACGTAACTGCCGCCGTCCTTCTGCCGCATCCGGTACAGCATCAGCTTGTCACCCGAGGCCAGATGCAGCGCGAACCAATCCCACCCCGCTTGATCGGCGGCGAGCGGCTGGCTGCTCCATTCCCGATCCATCCAGGCTTGGCCCGTAACGTCGACGGCTTTGTCGGCGATGGTGAGGCGGCCGTTCGCCTTAAAGAAGGGTTGGCTGTAATAATACGATGCCCGTTCGCGCTGCGATTTCCGGCTGTAGCCATGATCGCCCTGCAGCACCAGCGGCCGATCGGCATCGAGCTTGAGGCGGTAGGAGAAGTCCTTCGCGGCGGCTTCAAGCGTGAGTGGCGCGATGGTGTTGGGATCGGTGCGCGCGGAGCCGCGCATCTCCCAGGCATCGATCCAGGCCCGGAACGGCTGTATGTCGACGCCGGCCTGTCCGACGCCGCCACGGGCGAAGCTCTGGCTGAAGCGGTGGGTATCGGCGCGGGTCGCTGCTGCATGCGCCATCCAGATCTGCTGGTTGGCCCAGCCTTGCCGCTGCGGACCCGGCTGCAGCGCCTGACGAAACAGCGTCCATTGCACGCCGTAAGCCGCGCCGCTGGAATCGACGAGATTGGCGGTCAAATACCACCACTCGATGCGGAAATCCGGATGCGGAGCGTGATCGGCGGGAAACGAAAATGTCCTGCCCGGCACAACCTGCGCGTAGTCATTGGCGTTCGAGCCCAGCCCCGCGAAGCCTTGCGCGGGCGCGCGGGCCCAGGGCAACGCGAGGGCCGCAACTCCGCCCGCAAACGCGCGGCGCGACAGCCTCGGTTCAGCGCTCATTGGCGAACACCTTCACCAGGCTCGCCGGCTGCATGCGCGCCAGCCGTGCGACCGGCAACAGCGAGGCGGCGAGCGAAGCCGCCATCGCCACGCCCAGGAGCTTGACGAGCTGCAGCGGAAAGACATGAAAAGGCAGCCGCCAGCCGAACGCTTTGACGTTGACGATGGCGATCAGGCACCAGGCCACCAGCAGCCCGAGCGGCAGCGCCAAGAGTGAGGTGATCAGCGCGACCGACAGCGTCTTGGTCAGTTCGATGCCGGCAAGCCTCCGGCGCGTCACGCCGACCGCCCATAGCGGCGCGAGCTGCGGCAGGCGCGAATTGGCGAGCGTCAACAGGCTGGTCAGGAGCGCGATGCCGGCGACGCCGAGCGTGAACGTGTTCAGCGCTGCGGTCACCGCAAAGGTCCGATTGAAGATCCGCAAAGATTCCGCTTTCAGCGTGTCCTGGTCCATCAGGTTGCGGCCATCGAGACCGAATTGGTCCGATAGCGCCGAGATCAGCGCCCCCGCACTGCCCGGCTTGACGCGTAACGCCAGCCGCGTTCGCGGCGTTTGCGGGAAATGCGCCATGAGTGCGCCGGTATCGACGGCAATCTGGCTCTTGGGATTGCCGTAATCGGCATAAATGCCGACCACGCGAAGCTTCCAATCGCCGCCCGGCGTCGGCACGTCGATCGCCTCGCCAAGGCCGAGATTGTTGCGTCCTGCCAGCTGCTCGCTGATCAAGGCGGCATCGCCGTCACGCAGTCGGCGCCAGCCGCTGGCTGAAACCTGCAGCAGCGGCCAGCGCGCCTGATAGGTTGCATCATCGGGCAGGCCGAAGACTTCGAGCGGCGCGCTGTGGAATTGCGTGTCGGCGCGACCGCCCTGCAGCACGGCTTCGACCTCGGATCGGCCGCGCAGCCAGGATCTGATCGCTTCGGCTTGCTTGTCGTCGGCGGCAACGAGATAGACGTCCGCGGTCAGCCGACCGTTGAGCCAGGTCACAAAGGTCCGGCTGAACGTCTCCACCATGGAGCCGACGCCGACATTGACCGCAAGCGCGAGCAACAGCGCCATCAGCGCCAGCGACAATCCCGACAATTGCTGGCGGCTGTCCGCCCAGAACCATGTCGCGAGCGCGCCCGTCGCGCCGCGCTCGCCGGCCGCAAGCGCCGCTTCCAGCAGCGTCGGAAGGATCAGCGCGGCG
>JBLMWS010000252.1:0-14308 GCA_050257355.1 Gemmatimonas sp. | reverse complement strand
CCATTCTGCAGCACGAACGGCAATGCCAGCGCCGCCGCAAGCGAGACCGCGCCGCGGGCACCCGCGAACGAAATGATGAAGATCCACTGCCAGGGCGGCGAGGGATCCCGCCTGCGCAGCGACTTGCTTAGCCAGCGCGGTAGATATGTCGCCGGATAGAGCCAGACGAAACGTGCAACGATGATGACGAGGATGACGACTGCGGTCGCAAACAGGATGTCGTGCAGCGGGAACGCCTTCGATCGCTCGAAGATGGAGCGCATCTGAAAGCCCGTGAGCAGAAACAGGAGGCCCTCGATCAGGTAGATCACGAGATCCCAGAAGAAGATGCCCTGCAGCCGCGTGGCGGACGAGATCAGGAGCGGTCCGTTCCAGCTGGTATAGAGGCCGCAGGCTACCGTTGCGATCACGCCGGAGCCGCCGAAATGCTCAGGGATCCAGTAGGCGACATAGGGTGTGAGCAGCGACAGCGTGATCTCGATCTGCGGATCGCGCGCGCGCTGGCGAGCGCGCAAGGAGAGCCAGCCTACACCGATTCCGAACGCGATTTCGAGCGCCACGATGGCGGCGAACTCGCCGGTTGCTTTCGAGAGCGAAAACGCGCCGCTCGCAATCGCTGCCACCGCAAAACGGTAGACGATCAGCGCGGTCGCGTCGTTGGCGAGTCCCTCGCCTTCGAGTACCACCAGGATGCGCCGGGGCATGTTGAGCTTGCGGGCGACCGCGAGCGGTGCCACCGCATCGGTCGGCGCCACGATGGCCCCCAACAGAAAGCCGACATTCCAGGGCATGCCGATCAGGTAATGCACGGCAGCCGCGACCGCGGCTGCCGTAAAGATCACGCAGCCGACCGCGAGCAGGATGATGGGACGCAAATTGAACCTGAACTCGCGCCAGCTCATGGCGACGCTCGCCGAATAAATCAGCGGCGGCAGCACCACCAGCAGCACGAGCTCCGGCGGCAGCTCGATTGCCGGTACATGCGGCACGAAGGCAAGGCCGATGCCGGCGAGCAGTAGCAGGATCGCGGGCGCAACGTTGATGCGTCGCGCCAGGAGCGAGGCGCCGGCGAGCACCGCGAGCAGGATCAGGACAATCTGGAAGGTTGCTTCCATGACGAGACCCTTCGCCCGGAAGCACCGTCGAGGTCAATGAGGTCGTGCGGCGATCACTCCCGCAGGTCGTAGCGATAGGATTTCGAGACGATCTGCCAGCCGTCCGCGAGCTTCATTGCCACCAAATAATCGGTGAAATAGCGCGGCGGCAATTGGCAGCGCACCTTGATGAAGGCGGTGGAATTGTCCGAGCGGTCGATCGTGACGATGAAATCGTCGCGCGGCTTGCCTTCGGCCTTGGCAGAGGGACGTTTGCGCACCATGGCGAGCCAATCCGGCACGGTAAGGACCTTGAGCTCGCCTTTCTCCACCCAGCGCAGATCGGCGCTGGGATGGAAGATCGCGCCCAACTTGTCGGCATCGCCCTCGTAGAGGCCATCAAAATAGCCTTGCACAACGGCTTCGACGCTGGAACGGTCATAGCTCATGTCTATAGCTCCCTGCTGGAACCCGCCGGTTCCAAATCGTGAACGGACATAATCTCATCGCCAAAGCGCGAACCGCGCGGGCATCTGGCGCGACCAAACCTGAAGGGAATGGCCTGCAAGAGCCGATACGCACCGCACCTGATGGCCGCAATTGGTGATCCGGCTCACACGCGCGGGGCATCGAATTCTGCTAGCCAGGAGCTCGGCGATTGAACGAGGGTTTGCGGAAGCGTCATGATCAGTTGGCCTGGCTCATTCGGGTTGTGCAAATTCCTGCTCGCTGCGGTCCTGCTGTTGGCATGCCAGCCGGCGTTCGCCGGCAAGCGCGTCGCGTTCGTGCTCGGCAATTCGCTTTACCAAAATGTCCCGCGGCTTGCGAATCCGGTCAACGACGCCGCGCTGATCGCCGCCAAGCTGAAGGAGGCCGGGTTCGACGTGGTGGATTCCCGCCACGATCTCTCGGCGCTGGAGACGCGGCGCGCGCTGCGCGATTTCGAGGATAGCGCCCGCGATGCGGACATCGCCGTCATCTACTATGCCGGCCACGGCATCGAGGTGGACGGCACCAACTACCTGATTCCGGTCGATGCGAAGCTGCAGCGCGATTCGGACGTTTACGACGAGGCGCTGTCGCTCGATCGCATCCTGGTTGCGGTCGAGCCGGCCAAACGGCTGCGGCTGGTGATCCTGGATGCCTGCCGCGACAACCCGTTCTCGCAGACCATGAAGCGAACCTTGGTGTCGCGCTCCATCGGCCGAGGTCTCGCCAAGGTCGAGCCGACCAGCCCGAACACGCTGATCGCCTATTCCGCCAAAGCGGGCTCCACCGCGCTGGACGGGGACGGCAAGGACAGCCCGTTCACGATGGCGCTGGCGGGGCATCTCACCACGCCGGGGCTGGACGTCCGCAAGGCGTTCGGCTTCGTGCGGGACGATGTCCTGAAGGCGACCGGGAATCGGCAGGAGCCGTTCGTGTATGGATCGCTCGGTGGCGAGGATGTCGCGCTGGTGCCGGGCCCGAATGCCGCTGCACCGGCGCTGCAGGGGGGGCCCAATCCGCAGGCCGATGTGCGGCGGGATTATGAGCTGGCGTTGCAGGTCGGAAACAGCGCCGCCATGAATGCTTTCCTGGCGCAGCATCCCAACGGCTTCTACGCGAATCTCGCGCATCTGGAGCTCGACAAGATCGCCAGAGAGGAGGCGCAGGGGACGGCCGCCGAGAAGGCGCGCGAGGCCGAACGGCAGCGGGCGCGCCAGGCCGCCGCCGGCGCGGAAAACGGCGCGCAGGCCAAGGCGGAAGCCGACATCAAAGCCGCCGAGGCGGCGCGTCAGGCCGCAGACGGCAACAAGCCGGCGGCGCCGCCCGCGTCGGACAAGCCGGTGAATGTGGCGGCGTTGGCGGCGGGATCGCCGCCGGAGGACCTCACCAAGTCCGTGCAACTCGAATTGCGCAGGGTGGGTTGCTTCGATGCCGCCGCGGACGGCCGTTGGAGCGCGGATTCGCAGCGGTCGCTCAGGCGGTTCAATCGTTACGCCGGCACCAAATTCGATGCCAAGATCGCGAGCACCGAGGCGCTGGATGCGATCAAGCAAAAGCGGTCGCGCGTTTGTCCTCTCGTCTGCGCGCATGGCTTCCGTGCCGAGGCCGACCGCTGCAGCAGGATCGTCTGTGCGGAAGGCTCGTTCCTCAATGCGGACAATGAATGCGAGAAGCGCCGCGGCAGGACGCCGGTGGCGAGAGGCGACGAAGGGCGCCAGGAGCATCAATCGACAGCGCGCACTCCAAAACCTGAAGCAGCCCGGCGTGGGCAGGACCGCAGGCAGGACTCCGGCTCCGGCCAGATCGTCTGCAGCACGGTCGGCTGCCGTCACGTTTCGCGCGGTTGCCACATCGCGTTCAAGACCACCGCGCAAGGTGGCCCCGTCGAGGGCGGCGGCGGCAATGTCGAGGTGTGCCCGTGACGGTCGCGCGCGTCGCTCACCCCGCAATCGCGCTTGCGGCGATGTTGACCATCAGCGCAAGCAGCGCGGTGTTGTAGATGAACGAAACGATGCCGTGCGCCGTTGCCGTGCGGCGGATGATCTTGTCGGTGATGCCGACATCGGAGACCTGCGCGGTCATCCCGATGACGAAGGAGAAATAGACGAAATCCCAGTAGTCGGCGTGGTCCTGTTGCTCGCCGCTTGGAAACTGCAGGCCGCCGGGCTTGTGGCCGCGGTAATAGGCATGGGCGTAATGCAGCGCGAACGTGGTGTGCACCGCGGCCCAGGATAATGCGATCGTGGCGGTGGCGAGCGCGAGTTCGACAGGGCCGCGATGCGAGGTGCCGAGCTCGGACACGATCGCGGCGATGCTGGCGAAGGCGCCGAGCGCGGTGACCAGCAGGATCACGAAACGTCCGTCGTCCTGCAGCACCGCGTCGCGGCGGATGCGGCGATGATGCTCGCTGCGCAGCATCATGGTGTACACCAGGAACAGATAGAACGCGACGAAGACGTCCCAGCCGACGAGCAGGCGGGTGATCAGCCGCAGCGAGGCCGGCGACAGAAAGAAGGCGAGGAGGCCGATCGCGATCGCAACGAATGTGCGCGGGCGTGCATACACCACGCGCACCGGGAGCCACCATTCTCGGAAGCGGACAAGGAAGGGATCGTCGGCTTCCATCGCAAACGCAATGCTTCAGTTCTTGCGTTCGGCGACGAAACGAGCCGCCGCGCGCAGCACGTCGCCTTTGGCGCCGAAGATCGAGAGCGCCGCGTCGCCGCGCGCCAGCAGGTCGCGCACGCGTCGCTTGGCGCCCTCGATGCCGAGCTGCGTGACAAAGGTGGTCTTGCCGAGTTCGGCATCCGCGCCGGTTGGCTTGCCCAGCGTCGCCGCGTCGCTTTCGACGTCGAGCAGATCGTCGGCGATCTGAAAGGCTTCGCCGAGCGCGCGGCCGAAATCGTCCAGCGCCTTGTATTCGGCGTCCGACGCCTGGCCGAGGAGCGCGCCGGCAATGCAGCCGAAGCGCAGCAGCGCGCCGGTTTTCATCTGTTGCAGGCGGGCGACGTCGACCGGCTCGCGGTCGCCGAACCGGCCCTCGCCGGCGAGATCCAGCATTTGGCCGCCGGCCATGCCGCCAACTCCGGACGCACGCGCCAGCGCCCGCGTCAGCGCCAGCCGCACCGAGGGCTCGCGATGAATCTCGTCGCGGGTGATGATGTCGAAGGCGATGGTCAGCAGCGCGTCGCCAGCGAGAATGGCGGTGGCATCGTCATAGGCCCTGTGCAGCGTCGGCCGGCCGCGCCGCAGATCGCTGTTGTCCATCGCCGGCAGATCGTCATGGATCAGCGAATAACAGTGGATGCATTCCAGCGCCGCGCCGGCTAACAGCGCGGAGTCGCGCGGAACGGAGAACACAGCCGCGCTCTCCACGACCAGAAAGGGCCGCAGCCGCTTTCCTCCGCCAAGACTCGAATAGCGCATGGCGTCGACGAGCCGCTTCGGGCGGACGATCTCGTCGGCCAAAACCGTGTCCGACAGCAACTGCGCGAGCAGGGCTTCGGTGTCCTCCGCGGTCTTGTCCAGCCGTTTTGCAAAGTCGGTGAGGGCGGTACCGGTCATCAACGGAAAGCTCCAGGGTCAAAATTGGCCGGACAATCCTTGATAGTGCGGGCTTCGTCAATTGCGTGCCGCGCGGGAGGACGCCTTAAAAGCGCTTGAAAAAGGGCGGGACTGTCAGGGAGATAGGCTGTCCATCGGGGGCGATCCGTCCGCAGCGCCCTTGACTTCAAGCAGAAACAGTTAATTTGCGCGCATTTCGAACCCTGCTTCTGATCGTCGTCGCTCTTGTGCTGGTGCCCTATGTTCTGGTGCCGTTCTATCGCACCGGCCAGCCGGTTTCCGCGCTGATGGCGTGGCGCTCGCTCTCCGGCGCGCCCGTCAAAAGACACTGGATGGAGCTGGCGGCGATCTCGCCGTATTTGCCGCGTTCGGTCGTCGCCGCCGAGGATGCTCATTTCTGCAAGCATCATGGCATCGACTGGGGTGCGCTGCGCGAGGTGATCGACGACGCCCAGGAGGGCGGCGAATTGCGCGGCGCCTCCACGATCACGCAGCAGGTCGCGAAAAATCTGTTTCTCGCGCCGATTCCGGATGTGATCCGAAAAGTACTGGAGTTCCCCTTGGCGATGTGGATCGACTTTGTGCTGGGAAAGCAGCGCATCCTGGAGATCTACTTGAATGTGGCCGAGATGGGGCCGTCCGGCCAGTTCGGAGCCGAAGCCGGCGCGGCCTACGCCTTTGGCCGCTCCGCAAGCCATCTCTCGCCGCGCGAAGCCGCGCTGCTCGCGGCGGTTCTGCCCAACCCGGTCAGGCGGAGCGCCCGCGACCCGTCCCCGCTGATGCGCCGTCTTGCCGGAACCTATATGGTCCGTGCGGGCGAGGTGCGGCACTGCTGGTCCGAAAATCGCTAACTTTGGGGCACTTTCGCTGCATTTTTGCGCTCCGATACCCTAGCTTTGCGTCAACCGATCCTCTATAAGCGCGCACCTGATCCGCATTCGGCTTGCGCGGTATTTTTGCGCGCCAATAAAGCGTCCCTCGTGGACGCCGGCATCAAGAGACATCCCTAGAGGCATCGACCCAACACCGATAGGACACCGATATGGCCGTTCCCAGACGAAAAACTTCGCCCTCGCGGCGTGGCATGCGCCGCTCGGCGGATGCGCTGAAAAAGCCCACTTATGTCGAGGATAAGGATTCCGGCGAGCTGCGCCGTCCGCATCACCTCGATCTCAAGACCGGCATGTACAAGGGCCGGCAGGTGCTGAAGAAGAAAGAGTCTTAAGGTCTCCGCTGGGACGCCGATCCGGGTGGGTGTCGACTTGCCCGGACCCAGGCCGATGAATGCGGTAAGACGATATCCCGGCGGGAGGGCGCTTCGCCCGGGAATGATCCGGTTCTCACAGCAGGCCTCGCCGATTCCATGGTCGGTTTTCCGCTTCTTCTGATTCCGCTTGCGGTCTACAACATCGTCGTCTTCCTGATGCGCGGCGTGTCCTTTACGGACACGCTGTTCAGCCTGACGCTGCCGTCGGGCGCCGCATGGCCGGTCACGCTCAGCGACATTCTGATCGCGCTCGGCATGGTGTTGCTGCTGCTCGAGGTGATCAAGGGCGCGCGGCCCGGCGCGAAATACCTGATGGATCACCTGCTGTCGTTCGTCGTGCTCGGTGCGGCGGCGGCCGAGTTTGCGCTCTGGCCGAAATTCGCAACTTCGACCTTCTTCCTGTTGGTGCTGTTGGCGCTGGTGGATTTCCTGTCGGGGATCGCGCTGCGCGCCCGCCGCTCGCTGCGCTATGTGGCGGTGGAAGAAACGCCACGGCGCAGGGCCCGGCGCGCCGAGGCGCCGCCGCCCGAACAACGTATCGAACCGGCACCGGCCGCGCCGCCGGCGCACGGCGGCAATGCTGCACCCGCAGCCGCATCACAGCCGGCAACGACCTCCGCTCAATCCGAACCGGCGGATCATTCCGCGCTCCCCGCCTCGCAGCCATCGGCGGGCTTGGCCGCTCAACGGGCGCCCCAGCTGCAGCCCAATAGCGGCGCAGACAGTTCGCCGGACACGCCGCAGCCCTAGATCGTTTGCCGCGTTACAAGCCCCGTGCTGCAGCGGGAGTGCTGGCGCGCGCGATAGGCGGCGAGTGCGCCCGCCGCGCTTTCACTGGACAGGCGGTGCCCGTGTGCGGGCCGTTCGGCATTGGCGATCAGCTGGGTGACAAAGGTCGGATCGGGCGGCAAGCGCCGCGTCAGCGGAGGCGACCATTGCGCAGATGCGAGAGGCGGTAGCAGCGACTTGGAGGTGGACTGCGGACCACCGGCGTCGGCATCATCGGCCGTCGGCTCGGATCGGGCGGTGCTCAACATCGCAAACTGACATCCCGTTGAACTGTCATGTTTTGGGACGTCGCCGTCCCCGCGATTTACGAAATCGCAAGGATCATGCCGCCGGTCCGCGCCACCTTTCCAGCCCGTTCGGGGGTGGTTTGTAAATTGTTTATCAACTTTGCTTAACGTCTCCGCCAAACAGGCCGTACCCTCGTGCGTTAGGAATCAACGACCCTGTCCCGAAACGAGGCGAATGTGACAGCACTGCCAACCTCGACCATCCTGGCGTCGCTCGGGCAGGCCGCCTTTGTCTGGGACATTGCAACCGATGTCATCGCCTGGAGCGATCATATCGGCGCGGTGCTTCCGGAACTCGCGCCGGCCTCGCTCGCCAGCGGCGCCGAGTTCGCCAAGCTGATCGAGCCGCAGCGCACGGTCCGTAACGATGTGCTGCATCTATCGCCGCCGGCGGACGCAGCGAACGGCGTGTCCTACAGGATCGAATATGCGGTGCGCGCCTCGACGAGTACGCAGCCGGTCTGGATCGAGGAGACAGGCTGCTGGTTTGCCGGCGCCGACGGCCGGCCGGCGCGCGCGCAAGGCATCATCCGCATCAACAACGAGCGTCACGCAGCCGAGGAGCAACTTCTCAAATTGTCGCGCAACGACGCGTTGACCGGCGAACTCAACCGCGCCCACCTGATCGCTGCATTGGCGGAAGCGGTCGAGGAAGCCCAGCGCTTCCGGACCTCCTGCGCCTTCATGCTGATCGGGATCGATCATCTGGCGCGCATCAATGATGCCTTCGGCTTCGACGTCGCCGATGGCGTGATTGCGGAAGTCGCAAAGCGCATCCGTGCGCGGTTGCGAGGGGGCGACGTGCTGGGGCGCTTTTCCGGCAACAAGTTCGGACTGATCCTGAAGAACTGCACGGTGGAGGACATGACCGTCGCGGCCGAGCGGTTTCTTGCCGCCATCCGCGACGAGGTGGTGCCAACCAGGTTGGGGCCGGTCTCCGTCACCGCCTCGATTGGCGCGGTCAGCCTGCCGCGCTACGCGCGCTCGACCGATTATGCGATCAACCGCGCCCATGAGACACTCGATATGGCCAAGCGCCGCCGCGCCGGCTCCTTTGCCGCGTGGCGGCCGAATGTCGAGCGCGACGCGCAGCGCCGGGTCAACATCCGCGTCACCGACGAGATCGTCACCGCGCTCAATGAACGGCGGATCGCGCTGGCGTTCGAGCCGGTGATGGAGGCGCATGCGCGCAAACCGGCCTTCTACGAATGCCTGGTCCGCATGGAGCAGGAGGGCGGCCGACTGCTGCTGGCGCCCGATATCGTGCCGGTTGCCGAGCGTCTCGGCCTGATCCGGCTGGTCGACCATCGCGTGCTCGAACTCGTGGTCGCCGAACTCGCGGCGGCGCCGCAGGTCTCGCTCAGCCTCAACATCTCGCCCGACACCACGATGGATACGGATTGGTGGGCGTCGATCGAATCGCTGATGCGCGCGCATCCCGGCGTTGCCGAACGGTTGATCGTCGAGATCACCGAAACGGTCGCGATCCAGAACGTGGACGATCTGCGCCGCTTCGTGACGCGCCTGAAGGATCTCGGCAGCCGCATCGCGATCGATGATTTCGGCGCCGGCTACACCTCGTTCCGCAATTTGCGCAAGCTCGCGGTGGACATCGTCAAGATCGACGGTGCATTCGTGCAGAACGTCGCGGCCTCAGCCGATGACCGCGCTTTCGTGCAGACGCTGATCGATCTGGCGCGGCGGCTCAAGATCAAGACAGTCGCCGAATGGGTGCAGGACGAGGCGGCGGCGGCGATGCTGGGCGACTGGGGCTGCGATTACATCCAGGGCCGGCTGATCGGCCTGGCCTCGGCGGCGCGGCCCTGGCGGAGCGACGGCGAGATATTGCCGGCGGCGGGTTGAGGGATTGCCAGGAGATTCATCGAAGCCTGACCACCGATCGACTGCTTTTGTTGACCGTCATTCCGGGATGGTCCGAAGGACCAGACCCGGAATCTCGACATTCTCAGATGTGCAAGTGCACATCAGATTCGATGCCTTCGCATCGCCCCGGAATGACGGGGCCAAATAGCAGCGAGGGTCGCGCGGCGCAGTCAGTAGCGACGGCCTTACTCTTCCTTCTTCGGCTCGCTCGACATGCGGTCGAGCCGGTCCTGCATCTCTTTCATCTGCCGACGCAGTTCGTCGATGTTGCCGGCCTCTTCCTGGCTCGCCGGCGGCTCCGCAGCCTTCTCCGCCTCCGTCGTCGGTGGGCGCGCGAACGGCTTGAACATCGAGAAGGTCTGCTGGAACAATTCCATGTTGCGGCGAACCTGTTCCTCCAGCGGCGCGAACGGCGTACCGCTCAACGTGCTCGCAAGCTGCTTGCGAAACTTCTCCTGCTCGCGCGTCAGCGTATCGATGGATTGCTCGAGATATTTCGGCACCACCATCTGCATGCTGTCGCCGTAGAAGCGGATCAGCTGGCGCAGGAACGTGGTCGGCAGCAGATTCTGCCCAGCCTTGTTTTCCTGTTCGAAGATGATCTGGGCGAGCACCGAGCGGGTGATGTCGTCGCCGGTCTTGGCGTCATAGACGAGGAAATCCTCGCCGTTCTTCACCATGGCCGCCAGATCCTCCAGCGTCACATAGGTACTGGTGCCGGTATTATAGAGCCGGCGGTTTGCGTATTTCTTGATGGTGGTCGGCTGGTCTGATTTCGCCATGGGCTCACACTTCAAACCGGAGGAGGGGAACCCGACGGCGTCGCCGCAGGGCTTACGAGCTACGCATCGCAACAAAGTAAGCACTTTCAACGGCTTTGCGCTACCGTTTTGTGCAGCACGGTTAATCTGCGCGCATTTCGTGTTGCGCAGCATGGCTTGCGAAGGAATTTGCTGCATCGCGACATGGTGCACAAAGGCCCGCATTTTCCGGAGTTTCCTGCGCCGCGGCGAAGCTGCGCGGAACGCCGGGAAAGCCAATTTGGATGCAGTGCGGTCGGATTTTGGGCAGCCCCCGTTGACATGCCTCAACGACGTTAACAGGATGGGCTCTAGAGAGACTGGCGCGCCAATCCCGGTCGTCCGCCGCACTGCCAGAGACCCTCAAGCCCCAACCCTGAAATCGTTAGGAGATGTCCATGTCAGACGATGTCGTCATCGTCAGCGCCGCCCGCACTCCGGTCGGAAGCTTCAACGGTGCTTTTGCCAACCTGCCGGCCCACGATCTCGGTGCCGTCGCCATCAAGGCCGCGCTGGAGCGTGCGGGCGTTGAGCCGGCGCGCGTTTCGGAAGTGATCCTGGGGCAGATCCTGACCGCGGCCCAGGGCCAGAACCCCGCCCGTCAGGCCTCGATCGCCGCGGGCATCCCGGTGGAAAGCCCGGCCTGGGGCGTCAACCAGTTGTGCGGCTCGGGCCTGCGCTCGGTCGCGCTGGGCTATCAGGCGCTGATGAACGGCGACTCCGATATCGTGGTCGCCGGCGGTCAGGAATCCATGAGCATGGCCCCGCACGCCCAGCACCTGCGCAGCGGCGTCAAGATGGGCGGGCTTGAACTCGTCGACACCATGATCAAGGACGGCCTGTGGGACGCCTTCAACGGCTACCACATGGGCAACACCGCCGAGAACGTCGCGCGCCAGTACCAGATCACCCGCGCCCAGCAGGACGAATTCGCCGTGGCCTCGCAGCAGAAGGCGGAAGCGGCGCAAAAGTCCGGCCGGTTCAAGGAAGAGATCGTGCCGGTGACGCTGAAGACGCGCAAAGGCGATGTCGTCGTGGATACTGACGAATATCCGCGTCACGGCGCCACGCTGGATGCGATGGGCAAGCTCCGGGCCGCCTTCGAGAAGGATGGCACGGTCACCGCAGGCAACGCTTCGGGCATCAACGACGGCGCCGCTGCCGTGGTGTTGATGACGGCCAAGCAGGCCGCCAAGGAAGGCAAGAAGCCGCTGGCGCGCATCGTGTCGTGGGCGCAAGCCGGCGTCGATCCGAAGATCATGGGCACGGGTCCCATTCCCGCCTCGCGCGCAGCGTTGAAAAAGGCCGGCTGGAATATCGGCGATCTCGATTTGATCGAGGCCAACGAAGCCTTCGCGGCGCAGGCGTGCGCGGTCAACAAGGACCTCGGCTGGGACACCTCGAAGGTGAACGTGAATGGCGGCGCGATCGCGCTCGGCCATCCAATTGGCGCATCGGGGGCGCGCGTGCTGGTCACGCTGCTGCATGAAATGCAGAAGCGCGATGCCAAGAAGGGCCTCGCCACGCTCTGCATCGGGGGCGGCATGGGTATTGCCGTGTGCGTCGAACGCGGTTGAGTGCGCTGCACGCGCTCAAAAAAAGTTCAGCGGCTGCAAACTAAATCGCCTTCGCAGCCGCACAGCGCTGAAATAAAGAAAACGCCCGGCTTTGCAGCCGGGCGTTTTGTCTTGATGTTGGTCAAACGGCTCGCATAATTCGGCGTTACAGAACAGCGCTGTTCGCAAAGCGCGCGAGAGGAACGGAGCGAGGGAAGGATTCGACATGGCACGTGTTGCGTTGGTCACGGGAGGTACGCGGGGCATCGGTGCCGCAATATGCAAGGCGCTGAAAACCGCGGGCTACAAGGTCGCCGCCAATTACGCGGGTAATGACGCGGCGGCCGAGAAGTTCAAGGCGGAAACGGGCATCGCCGTCTATAAGTGGGACGTCTCTTCATTCGAGGCCTGCGCCGAGGGCGTCAAGAAGGTCGAGGCGGACCTCGGTCCGGTCGATGTGCTGGTCAACAATGCCGGCATCACCCGCGATAGTGCGTTCCACAAAATGTCGATCGAGCATTGGAGCGCGGTGATCAACACCAATCTCGGCTCGCTCTTCAATATGACGCGTCAGGTCATCGAGGGCATGCGGAGCCGCAAGTTCGGGCGCGTCATCAACATTTCTTCGATCAACGGCCAAAAGGGCCAGTTCGGCCAGTGCAACTATTCCGCGGCCAAGGCCGGCGAGATCGGCTTCACCAAGGCGCTGGCGCTGGAAAACGCCAAGGCCGGCATCACCGTGAATGCGATCTGCCCGGGCTATATCAATACCGAAATGGTGCAGGCCGTACCCAAGGACGTGCTGGAAAAATCCATCCTGCCCTTGATCCCGATCGGTCGTCTCGGCGAGCCGGAAGAGATCGCGCGCGGCGTCGTCTTTCTCGCAGCCGATGAGGCCGGCGCCATCACCGGTTCGACGCTGACCATCAACGGCGGACAGTATCTGGTGTGATTTTGATCGTCATTGCAAGAAGCGTTAGCGACGAAGCAATCCAGATTCGCTAATAGGCGTCGATGAATTGCTTCGCTTCGCTCGCAATGACGGTCCCATGTCCCCCCGCACCGCGACCCTGATCGGCCTCACCGCGATCCTGATGTGGTCGATGCTCGCGGTGATGACGGTCGCGACCGGCACCATCCCGGCGTTTCAACTCGCGGCCATGACGTTTGCGATCGGCGCGCTGGTGGGTTCGCTGACCTGGATCGGCCGGCCGACTGCGGTTCGCGCCCTCAAGCAGCCGCTCAAGGCCTGGGTTGTCGGCGTCGGCGGTTTGTTCGGCTATCACGCGCTGTATTTCCTGGCGCTGCGCTTCGCGCCGCCGGCGGAAGCGGGGTTGTTGAATTACCTGTGGCCGCTTCTGATCGTGCTGTTCTCCTCGCTCTTGCCGGGCGAGCGGCTGGCGGTGCATCACGTCATCGGTGCGCTGCTTGGGCTCGCCGGCACCGTGCTTCTGTTCGCCGGCAACACCGCCGGCGTTTCGCCAGGCGAGGTGCCGGGGCTGATTGCTGCCTTCGTCGCCGCCTTCGTGTGGGCTTCCTATTCGGTGATGTCGCGCCGGCTGAAGGCGGTGCCCACCGATGCGGTCGCCGGATTCTGCCTTGCGACCGCCGTGCTGGCCGCGCTGGTGCACAGCATGATCGAGGTGACGGTGTGGCCCGAGACGTGGCTGCAATGGACCGCGGTGATCGGCCTTGGCGTCGCGCCCGTGGGGGCCGCGTTCTACGCCTGGGATATCGGAATGAAGCGTGGCGACATCCGCGTTCTCGGGGCCGCCTCCTATGCGACGCCGTTGCTCTCGACGGCATTCCTCATCCTGGCCGGCTTCGCCAAGCCGACCGCCAATCTCGCACTTGCCGCGATCCTGATCGCAGGCGGCGGCTTCATCGCCGCCAAGGACATGCTGCGCAAGCGTCTCTAGACAAAGCTTGAGGCGCCGCCATTCCCAGGAAGGTCGCGAGAGCTCGCGAACCATAACGGCTTCACTCGGGCTCCCAGCCCCTGGCCGCCATCTCGAATTGAGCGAATTCGAAACCGGGCGCAACGGTGCATCCGACCAGCGTCCAGTCGCCGGTGCTCTCCGCCATCTGCCAGGCGGTAGCCGGCACGATTGCCTGCGGCCGTTCGCCGGCTGCGACGTCCGGTCCGAGCATCACCCTGTGTGCCGCGCAGCCATCATGGGCGATGCGCAGCGTCAGCGGGCTGCCGGCATAGTAGTGCCAGACCTCGACCGCATCGATCCGGTGCCATTGCGAGATTTCGCCGCGCGCCAGGAGAAAATAGATCGAGGTGGAGCAGGCGCGCCCTTGTGCGTCGGTTCGCTTGTCGCGAAACGTCTCGCGATAATGTCCCCCCTCCGGATGCGGCCTCAGTTCGAGACGCGCAATAATGTCGACCGCGGAAGGCTGCTCTGGCATCATGACTTGTTCTTGCGTTCACGCAATTCGCCGAAGACATCTGCCGGCTTCGCGCCTTTCATGTGCAGCCGGGCCGCGACAGCCGGGTCATCGGCGCGCAAAAACACATTGGCCTTCTTTTCTTCGCCAAGCAGCACGGGAATGGTCGGTTCATTGGCGGCGC
>JBLMWS010000251.1:0-11706 GCA_050257355.1 Gemmatimonas sp. | reverse complement strand
AAGGCAATGAAGGGTAGCCTTGAGGACCGGCCCGTAGGTCTCTCCAGCGTCCAGTTTGAGTTTGCTCGCCAACATGGAGACCAATATTGGCTTTACATCGTCGAGCACGCGGGCGATGCGGCGCGATCAAGAATCGTGAAGATAAAGGACCCCGCAGGTAGGGCAGGGACGTTCACTTTCGACAAGGGCTGGATTTCGATAGCCCATCTCGAAGGCCCCCTTCAAGCAACTTCAGTAGCGAGCACTGCGAGTGCCGAGGAGTCGATAGCTCGATAATCCGCTTTTTGTTGCTTCGATCTTGGAATGATGGGGCCCCAAAAGGGTGGGGGTACTTCACAATAAAAAATTGGCTCCTCTTCATGCGAAGCAGTTTGCCTGCTCAGAGGACATCGCCGATGAGGGGACACAAGCCGCTTCTACTTGACTTGAGCGCAAGCGCTACCTGGATTGCAGAGTGACGAACAGTCCACGAGACGGGCACATGGCGCTTACCCATTGCTTACCCGGGCCGCTCTCCAGAATAACAAGATTCGACAAAATGCCTTGTTTTACTGGCGCACCCGACACGATTCGAACGTGTGACCTTTGCCTTCGGAGGGCAACGCTCTATCCAGCTGAGCTACGGGTGCATTGAGCGTCCTCATTTAGCCGATTGGTCTATTCTCGGCAATGGCCGCAAGGTGACGGAATTGCCCCTGGTTCGTTCTGCGGGTCGCCGGCTTTCAGCCCTTGCGGCCGGCTCGCGGCCAGCCTGGCATTTTCGGAACCAGAATGTCACGAGCCAACCCGTCGGATCCCGGGCCGCGGCAATGGACATTGTCTGCGGCCGAGGGGAGACCTCAGATCGGAACGATCTCCTTGCCGATCGGCCACAAGGCGATGCCGGCGAGCTTGAGATGCGCCCAGGCGAAGGGAATGCCGATGATCGTGAGGGCGAGCAGGAACGCGGCGATGAGATGGCCGAGCGCAAGCCACCAGCCCGCGAGCACGAGCCAGATGATGTTGCCGATCACCCCCAGCGGCCCGGTGCCGACGTCGCTCTCGCCCGTCATCTCGTCACGGCGCACCGCCTTCGAGCCGAACGGCAGGAAAGTGTAGACGGCGATGTTGAACGCCGCCCTGGCCCAGGGCAGGCCGATGATGGTGATGGCCATGATCACGGCGGCGATCAGCCAGCCGAACGCCATCTCGGCGCCGCCCAGGATGATCCACAACAGGTTGAGGAGAAGGGAGACAGGCGACATCCGGTTTCTCGCATCTCGAGGGCTGTCCCCTTTATACGCTGGAACGCCGCGAGCCGGATAGGGGGCGGGCAGGCGCTTCGCCGCAGCTTGCGAACCGCGATCAGGCGATTGCCGCAGTGCTCCTGGCGGTGCCGAAGAGCTGCTTGACTTCGGCGGCCGGCTTGGGCGCGCTGAACAGATAGCCCTGCATCTCGGTGCAGCCGAGCTTGCGCAGCAGTTCACGCTGCGTGTCGGTCTCGACGCCTTCCGCGGTCGTCCGCATGTTCAGCGCCGACGCGATATTGACCACGGCCTGCACGATCGACGAGGAGGAGTCGGTCTCGGACATGTCGGACACGAAGCAGCGGTCGATCTTGATCTTGTCGAATGGGAAGCGTTTCAGGTAGCTCAGCGAGGAGAAGCCGGTGCCGAAATCGTCGAGCGCGATGCGCGCGCCGATGGCGCGCAGCTGATGCAGGATCGCGAGCGCCGCCTCGTCGTCGCGGATCAGCACGGCTTCGGTGATCTCGATCTCCAGCCGGCCCGGCTCGAGGCCGGAAGCCGCCAGGGCGCCTGCGATCCGCAGCGCCAGCGTCTGGCATTTCAGCTGCACCGGCGAGACGTTCACCGCGAGCCGGATGTGGCGCGGCCAGGTGGCCGCCTCGTGGCAGGCCGTGCGCAGCACCCAGTCGCCGAGGTCGGTGATCAGGCCGGTGTCTTCGGCAATGGGAATGAACTCGGCCGGCGAGACCATGCCGCGCACGGGGTGCCGGAAGCGCAAGAGCGCCTCGCAGCCGTTCACCTCGCCGCTGCAGAGATCGACCAGCGGCTGGTAATGGATCTCGAAGCCGCCGTCGAGCATCGCCTGCCGCAAGTCCTGCTCCATCGAGAGCCGCGCCTTGGCGGAGGCATCCATCGCAGGCTCGAAGAAGCGGTGGGTTCGGCGGCCGCCGGCCTTCGCGGCATACATTGCGAGGTCCGCATTCTTGATCAGCTGGTCGAGCTCGGTGCCGTCCTGCGGCGCGAAGGCGATGCCGATCGATGCGTCGGTCGAGAGCTGGTGGCCGAGGCATTGGTACGGGCGACGGATCGCCTCGTGGATCCGGGTGGCGAAATCGACGGTGTCCTCGGTCGAGGTGACCGCAGCCTGGATGACCGCGAATTCGTCGCCGCCGAGCCGGGCGATCAGGTCGTCCGGCTTGAGGCAGGCGCGGATGCGGCTTGCCACCGTCTTCAACAGCTCGTCGCCGACATGGTGGCCGAGGGAATCGTTGATGCCCTTGAATTCGTCGATGTCGATGTAGAGCAGCGCGAACTGCCGGCCCTGTTCGGCCCGCTTCAGCTCGCGCTCGATCTGCTCGCGGAACAGCACGCGATTGGGCAGATCGGTGAGCGCGTCGTAATGGGCGAGATGCGCGATCTTCTCGTCGGCCTCGCGGCGTTCGGTGACGTCGTCGACGACGTTGATGATGTAGCGCGGTTCGCCGGCCCGGTCGCGGACATTGATGCGACGGCAGGTGATGTAGCGGCGCCCGATCATCCGCGTGTCGACGGGATGCTCGTCGCGGAACCAGCCATCGGGGGACGCCAGCGCCCTGTCGTCGTCGGCGGTGACGGATTCCGCGTGCTCCCTGCTCAGCATGTCGAACGCGGTCTTGCCGACGATGGCATCGCGCGGCACGTCGAACTGGTATTCCGCGACGCTGTTGACCAGGAGATATTGCCGCGTGCGCGCGTCCTTTACCGTGATCTGCGAGGGGATGTGATCGATGATCTGCCGCAGGAAGGTGTAGTTGCGATCGCGCTCCTGCTCGAGCTTGCGGCGTTCGGTGACGTCCTCGATGGTGGCGACCCAGCCGCCCTGCTTGAGCGGCTTGTTGACGATCTGGAACGAGCGGCCGTCGGCGATCTCCTGGATGGTGCGGCTCTCCTTGCCTTGCGCCACGTCGCGCATGATCGGGTTGCAGAAGGCGCGCACGTCGCCGTCGAAGGATCCGGTGTCCTTGCGGTGCTGGATCAGGTCGTAATAGTGCAGGCCCGGTTTCACCACCTCGCGCGACAGCTTGTACATGTCGATGTAGCGCTGGTTGACGGTGACGATGCGCGCCGAGGCGTCATAGAGCAACAGACCCTGCGCCATGTTGTTGAGCGCGGTATCGAGCCGCTGCCGCTCCTCTTCCAGCTTCAGCTGCGTCTCGCGGTTCTGTTGCCTGATCTGCCGGATGATGAAGAACAGGATGAGCGCGACGATCGAGGCGGACAGCGCCGCCGCCACGACCAGGAATCGCGTCTGCTCGCGCCAGTCGGCGAGCGCGGCAGCAGTGGTCCTGGTCGCGACCACCACGATCGGAAAGTGGCTGAGCGGAGCCCCTGCGCCAAGCCGGTCCAGCCCGTCGACCGGGCTTTCGATCCGCAGCGTCTGCTGACCGCCGAGCGTGAGGATCTTGTGCAGGAGCGGCGCTCTCTGCAGTTTGCGGCCGATCAATGCGTCGACATGCGGATAACGCGCCAGCATCGTGCCGTCGCGATAGAACATGGCAATGGCGGAGCCCTTGCCGAGCGACAGCGAGGCGAAGAACGTCTCGTAATTGCTGGGATCGATGCGTCGCGACATCACGCCGAGGAATACGCCGCCGGGCCCGCTCAGGCGATGGGCGACCACGGTGATCAAACTGCCGTCCAGATAGCTGCGCGCCGCTTCGGTCGCGACCGCATCGGCGGATGCACTAGCTTTCAGGACCTTGAAGTAATTTCGCCCGGCGACGCTGATGTCGGCCACCGGGCCCGGCCGCGACCAGTTGATCAGCTTGCCGTCGGCGTCGAAGATCGCGACGTCGCCGATATAGGACAGCGCGCTCACCTTGGAGTGCAGAATCAGGTTCGCGGCGGGCGTGGACATCCGCTGCCTGAAACTCTCCGGCGAGGCGATGGCGGAGATCCGCATCTGCGCGATCAGTTCGGCGGCCACCGCCTCGGAATCCTGGAACTGCTGGTCGAAATGGCGAGTCAGCAGCATCACGGTGTTCTGCAGCTCGCGCTCGTTATTGAGAATCGCGCGCTCGCGAAATCCGTCGACCATCACGATGGTGCCGACGAAAATGGCGAGCACCAAAAGCCCGCCGCAGAGCGTCAGCCAGAACACCGGCCCGCGCCGGATGCGCGTGAGCGGGCTCTTAAAGCCGCGGGACAGTCTGGCCCAGATGTCGGAAATCACGCTACGCATTTCCCCACCACTCGGTGAGGGAATGCATACGCCGCAGAAATGGCACAGCGGTTAGCAAATCCGGTTACTCAAGATTTAACCGGCGGATTGTGCTTACTGATTGTGCAATATGCTGAATGATGTTGCGCCGCGGCGGGATCGCAGCGGCGGGAGCCAGTTAGCAGTTGCTTAACGGAACGGCTTGCGTCGCGTGCGGCTTGCCGCGCAGCTCGAAGGCCTGCAATGCAAAGCGCGAAGTTAGCCGTGATTGCGGTCCCGACCCGCGGGATGCTGGGGGCGATTAGCGCCGGTAGTTGCGTGCCCCGCGGGACGAATAGCCGGGCCGGCTTTCCTGCTGCGGGCGGCTTGCCAGGTTGACCCGCGTTTCGCTGCTGAGCGGCATGCCGGGCTTCAGTTCTTCCAGGAAGATCGGCCGGGAGAAATAATAGCCCTGCGCGTAGCGAATTTTCGTCGCGGCCTGGAGATAGGCGAGCTCCTCGAAGGTTTCGAGGCCCTCGGCGATCACCGTCATTCCGAGCGCCGCGCTCAAGGATTCGATCGCGCGCAAGATGCCCTGGCTGCGGGGGCGCTTGTGGATGTCGGTGATGAAGGAGCGGTCGATCTTGATCTCGTCCGCGGTGATGTCGGCCAGCGCCGAGAGCGACGAATAGCCGATGCCGAAATCGTCGATCGAGATGCCGACGCCGAGCTTGCGGAACATCGGCAGGATCTCGTCCTGGAAATGGCTCTTGGCGACGAAAGCATCTTCCGTCACCTCGATCATGAAGCGGGAAGGAAAACCGGTCGCTTCCAGCGCCTGCGCAAAGGAGCGCATGAACGCCGGATTGCCGGCCTGTTTGGCGGCGACGTTGATGCTGATCGTCGCGTCGTTGCCGAAAGCCTCGTTGATGAGATCGATCGACTTGACGATCTCGGCGAGCACAAGATGGGTCAGCTCGTCGATCAGCCCGAGCTCGACGGCGAGATTGACGAAATCGCCCGGCGCCTGGATCACGCCGCCGGCGTCGCGCAGCCGCACCAGCGCCTCGATGCCCTTGATCTCCCGGCTACGGATGTCGACCTTGGTCTGGAACGCGCAGCAGAAGCGCTTTTCCAGGATCGCCAGCCGCAGCGACTGCTCGATCTTCATGCGCGCCAGCGCCTCATGCTCCATGCCGGCGTCGAAGAAGGCTGCCGCGCCTTTGCCCTCGTTCTTGACGCGATACATCGCCAGATCGGCGTTCTGGCGCAGCACCTCGTAGGATCGGCCGTGCTCGGGATACAGGCTCACGCCGATCGACGTCGAGGCAAAGATTTCCGAGCCCTCGATGAAGAAGGGTGCGCTCAGTCGCTTCAGCGTCTGCTCGATGTAATCGGCCACTTCGTCGGCGTTCTGCACCGGCGACAGCAGCAGCAGAAATTCGTCGCCGGAGATCCGCGCCAGCATGTCGGTGCCGCGCAGATCGCGGCTCAACCGTTTGGCGAGGCCGGCCAGGAGTGCGTCGCCTATGGCATGGCCATAATAGTCGTTGATGTGCTTGAAATTATCGATGTCGAGAAAGGCAAGCGCGAATCTTTCGCCTTCACCGCGGCTCAACAAGGCGTTGGCGCGGTGCTCGATCACGCGCCGCGTCGGCAAATCCGTCAGCTCGTCGTAATAGGCGGAGCGAAACAATTGGTCTTCAAAGGCCTTCTGTTCACTGATGTCGACCGAGCTCGAAAGCAGAAGCTTTTGCTCGCCGATGCGAACCAGGCGATGGGCGCTCAAAAGCACCTGCTGGACCGCGCCACGGCCGATCTGCTCTTCGGCAACAAGCGAGCGCTCGGCGCGCAGCAGTTCGAGCGCGATCTCGCGGCGCCGGTCCAGCGCACCTTCCGCTTCCGAGAGCCTGAGCTGCGCCGCCGCGGCGTCGTTCGCCAGCAGAAGGCGGCCATGCTCATCCAAAAGCGTCACGCCGGCCGGCAGCAGCCGGAGCACCTCTTTGAGAAGGCTCAGCTCGGCCTCGACGGCGCGAAGCGATTCGGCCTCCGTGGCTGCGGCCCGGAGAAACTCGGCGGCATGGTTTTGCATGGCGCCGATCTTGCGCGGCTCCCTCTTCATTTTGGTTAAGCATTATGGAGAAACACGGCGCCGCGGGTTTGAAGACGGCGGCGCCGTTGCGGCCTCGTGCGTTGTCATTAACAGAGTATCAACGCGATCGCGCAAGGTGCGATGGCGGTCACGCCGGAGGTACGCGACATTGCATGGTGCAATGGATGCCGCTCTTCAAGAAGGCGATTTCGGTCTTGCCGTCGAACGCCATCAGCGCCGATTTCAAGAGCTTGGTGCCGAAGCCCGGCGGGCCGACGGTTTCGACCGAGGGGCCCTCGGTCTCGTCCCAAGTCACGTTGAGACGATCGTCCGAAACCGACCAGGATACCTGAAGGAAGCCGCGCGCGGCGGAGAACGCACCGTATTTCGCGGCATTGGTTGCGAGTTCGTGGAAAATCAGCGACAGGCTGACGGCGAGCTTGGCGGGCAGGAACAGCGGCTCCCCGTTCAGGTTGAAGCGGACGTGCCCGTAAGGTCCAAGCTCGGAGAGCAGCAGATCCCGGATGTCGCAGCCCGCCTTGTCGACCTGGGCGATCAGGTCGTCGGTCACCGCGAGCGCGCGCAGGCGATGATCGACCCGGCCCCAGATCTGCGGCTCCTTTTCCAACACCTGATGCAGCACCGCATGAATGGTCGACAATTTGTTCTTGAGCCGGTGCTGCAACTCCGCGACCACGAGCGTGCGGTATTCCTCCTCTGCGCTCAGGCGTCTGGAGGTGCGTCGTTCGCGTGCAACCAGCGAGCGGTAGTGTGCGACGCCCCAGACGGTGAAGCCCGCCACCGCCAGATAGATCAGGAGCAGCGCAAAGCGCGCCGCATCCGCATGGCCCTCGCCGAAATTCACGGCCATGCCGAGCGCGCCGCTCGCTACGGCGGTGACGAGGCCAAAGCGCCAGCCCGCCACCGCGGTCGCAAAAAACACCGCCGGGAGGTACGGCGTGAAGAAAATATCTGGCCGTATCAGCGACATGCCCCAGCGCGCCGCGGTGGACAACGCAAGGCAGAGCAGCACAAACGCGATACTGAACAAGGCCGACGGCTGGGCTTCTCCATGCCAGCCGCGCCGGAACTCGTCGATCAGCTTCATCTTCCTCCCATCGGTCCGGCCGGCTAAGCTGGAACGGGACCGCGCTGGCCCGTCCAAGATACGCGCATCATGTCCGTGCGCATAGCTTGCCACCCGTTCTAGCGATCGGGAAGTTGGTTCCGGGGCCGGGGACGCGTTCCGCATCAGTTCGAATCAAGTTGCAACGAAAGAGAGAACGACATGGGACGTCTCGATGGCAAAGTCGCGGTGATCACGGGGGCGACCAGTGGCATTGGGCTGCGCACGGCGGAAATCTTTGTCGCCGAGGGCGCAAAAATCGTCGTTGCGGGCCGCCGCGCCGCCGAAGGTGAGGCCTTGGCGAAGCGGCTGGGCGCAAATTGCGTCTTCCGCCAGACCGATGTCACCGTGGAGGCGCAGGTCAAAGCGCTGATCGCGCTTGCGGTCGACCGGTTTGGCCGCATCGACTGCCTGTTCAACAATGCCGGGGGGCCGGCGCAGACCGGCGGTATCGAGGGGCTGGAGGTCGAACCCTTCGACCTCGCCATGGCGACCCTGGTGCGCAGCGTCATGCTCGGCATGAAACATGCGGCGCCCTACATGAGGAAGCAGGGCTTCGGCAGCATCATCAATAATGGCAGCATCGCTGGCCGTTTGGCGGGCTTTTCCTCCTCGATGGTCTACAGCGCCGCCAAGGCCGCGGTGATCCATCTCACCAAATGCGTCGCCATGGAGCTTGGGGAGGCAGGTGTCCGTGTCAATTCGATCTCGCCCGGCGCAATCGCGACCGGGATTTTCGCCAAGGCGCTAGGCTTGTCGGTCGAGGCCGCCGAGAACACCCCTCCGGTGATGCGCGAAGTCTACAAGAGCGCGCAGCCGATCCCGCGGGCGGGACTCCCCGAAGATATCGCCTACGCCGCGGTGTTCCTGGCGAGCGACGAATCCACCTTCATCAATGGCCATGACCTGGTGGTCGACGGCGCGATCACCGGCGGCCGCAACTGGACGCAGCAGCAGCAGGGCTACGTTCAGCTGCGCAAGGCGTTCGGCGGGAAGGCGGGGTAGCTCTACCCCACCCGTAATTCGGGTTTCGGCTCCGTCGAGCCGCCCCGTAATGACGAGCCACGTTACACCGGCCGGACCACCACGCGCAGGCCGTCGCGTGGCTTGGGGATCGGCCACATTTGCCATTGTGGCTCGTAGTCGGCCGGCAGCGAGATCGAAAGGTTCTGCAGCAAGTGCCGCGCAAAGCACTTGGCCTGCATGTAGGCGAAGTGCAGCCCCAGGCACATATGCGCGCCGCCGCCGAAGGGCACGAAAGCGTAGCGATGACGCTCGCGCACCGCCTCTTGCGTGAAGCGCAACGGATCGAACCTTGCGGGCTCGGGCCAGATCGACTCGATGTGATGCGTGAACAGCGGATTGACGCCGACCAGGGTGCCGGCGGGAACGGCAAAGCCCCGGAAGCTGAAATCGCGCACCGCGCGGCGGGGCATCGAGGGTACCGGCGGTTTCTTGCGCAACGCCTCGTTGAAGGCCATCTCCGTCAGCGACAGCTTGTCGAGCTGATCGAAGCCGATCGGCGCCTCCGCCGCCAGTCCAAGCGCCGCCGCCTCCTGGCGCAGCCGCTGTTGCCATTCGGGATGCGCGGCCAGTTCGCCGACAAAGGAGGTGAGCGAGGAGGTCAGCGTGTCGTGCGCGGCCATCATCAGGAAACTCATGTGGTCGATGATGTCCTGTTCGGACAACAGCGGCTTGCCGTCGTCATCCTTCGCCAGGCACAGCTGCGAGAACAGGTCGCCACCGCTACCCTTGTTGCGGCGGATCGGAATCTGCTCGGAGAAATAACCGACGATGCGCTTGCGTCCCGCGACACCGCGAGCCATCTGCGTGCCGGGCAGGGGCGTGCGGATCGGAGCGACGGCGGCGGCCACCATGTCGACGAAGGCCTTGTTGATCCCGTCGACCTCGGGACCGAGGTCGGCGCCGAGAAACGAGGTGGCGGCGAGATCGAGCGTGAGCTGCTTCATTGCTGGATAGAGCTTGATCTCGCCCGGCTGCTCCCTCCATTTGGCGATCCGCCCCGCGATGCCCTTGTCGAGCTCGGTCAGATAGGACTGCATCGGCCCAGCCTTGAAAGCGACCGACAGGGCCTTGCGGTGGATGCGGTGGTCGTCGAAATCGCGCAGCATCAGCCCGCGCGGAAACAATCGCCCCAGAATGCTGCCCCAGCCGTGCTCGGAGGAAAACAGCTTGTCCCGGTCGAACATGACGAGCTCATTGGCCTCCGGCCCGAGCAGCACGATGCTGGTCTCGCCGAACATGTGGCTGCGATAGACGGGGCCGTATTTCCTGGCTCGTCCTTCGATGAAGCCCTTGGGATCAGCCAGGACCTGCAGCGTGTTGCCGATGACCGGCCAGCCCTCGTCGCCGGGAATGTGCTTCAGCGAATTGCGCTTGGGCGGGCTAGGGCTCGCCGAGTGAAGAGCCATCGACATCGCGGTCGCTCCGGTGCTTCTTGCTCGCAGTTCACATTAGCCGATGGATCACGGCCATGTCGCGGCGTAACGCCGCGTCTCATGCCTTTCTCTTCGCGGCTTCCTTCTGCAGATCCGGGGCGTTGACGGCCGGTATCGCAACCCGTCCGGGCCCGGTCTGCGCGAGCGCGGCGGCGGCCTTGTCGTTTTCCATGATCTTGGCCATCACCGCCTGGCCCGCGCGCTCGAAGATGGCGCGGTTCTCGATTACGAATTTTTGCGACCTGCGCAAGGCGGCGATGTAGCCGTTGATCTCCGGCACGACATAGCGCGCCACCATGTCCCAGCTGCGGCGGGTGTTTTCCGGGTTTGCCCAGTCATGGACGAAGCCGATGATGACGCCGACGCCGCCGGATACCTGCATCACGTTCTTGATGGTTTTGACCAGGTCGTCCGGCGTGCCGATGGTGGAGGCGGCGCCTTCCACGAAGGCGGTCTTGTCCACGGCTTCGTCCGGCGAGGAGAAGGCGGTCAGCCCCGGCCGCATCAAGGTGCCGACATTATATTCGTTGTGCCAGCGCATCAGCCCGGCGCCGGCTTCGCGCCGCGCCTGCTCGCGCGTCTCGGCGACGTGCCAGGACAGCAGCACGCGCCAGTCCTTGCGGCTCACCGTGGTGCCATGCTTCTTGGCGGCATCCTCGGCAAATTCCCATTGCTGCGCCAGCGACATCAGGCCCTGCGTCGTCATCGAGCCGAGCGAGATGATGCCGATGCCGTATTTGCCCGCCAGCGTCATGCCCGAGGGCGAAATCTGCGAGGCGACGACGAACGGCATGTCCTCCTGCAACGGCAGGATCTGCAGCGCCGCGTCGTTCATGGTGAACCAGTCGCTCTTCGCAGAGACGCGCTCGCCCTTGAACAGGCGGCGGATGATCGCGATCGCCTCGTCCTGGCGGTCGCGCTGGGTCATCGGATCGATGCCGAGCGTGTGGGCATCGGAGGCCAGCGCGCCGGGCCCCGAGCCGAAGATGGCGCGGCCGCCGGTCATATGGTCGAGCTGCACCATACGCTGCGCGACGTTGAACGGATGATGATAGGGCAGGGAGATGACGCCGGTGCCGAGCCCGATGCGCTTGGTGCGTTCGCCGGCGGCGGCGAGAAACATTTCTGGCGAGGCGATCATTTCCCAGCCGCTGGAATGGTGCTCGCCGCACCAGAACTCATCATAGCCGAGTTCGTCGAGCTGCTGCACAAAATCCAGATCTCTGCGGAATTGCAGCATCGGATGCTCGCCGATCGGGTGATGCGGGGCGAGAAAGGCTCCGAATTTCAGGCGCGCCATGGTTCCTCCGGGCGGAATTTTTCGTTATTTGGCTCCGACGCAGGCTACGTGGTGGCAGGCTGCAAGGCAATCATGCGCAGCCCCTCGCAGCTCTCAAGCGGAATGCTGCCATGCGCGTAAGCGGTGGACCGCCTGTGGCGTCAGGCTGTAGGCGGCAACCGTGTTTTGCGACAAGCTGTCCACCGCCTGGGGGTCGCGCAACAGGCGCGGGATCACGATTCCGAGCGGGATCGCGCACCAGGGATCGGTCCATAGCGGCACCAACTCCTCCCGCGAATGACGGTAGCGACCGGAGCCTGTTGCAAGAAGCGCGATTTCCTCCAAA
>JBLMWS010000250.1:0-7900 GCA_050257355.1 Gemmatimonas sp. | reverse complement strand
CGCCGTCGGGCGATTGCCGCGGATATTCCCAGGTCACCACGTGTCCGTCCGTGAAGAAGCCCTTCCTGAACCGCTTGCGCTGCGGCGGATTGGTCTGGAATACGCGGGCGATGAAGGCGCGCAGATCATGCTTGCCTTGCACGATGCCCTCGGGCGTATTCAGCAGGTGCTGCACCAGCGGGCTCTCGATGGACGCATTGTCCGCATAAAGCGACAAGGATGCTTCCAGGTCTCGCTTTGCCAACGCGTCGTCCCAGAGCTTATAGATGCGTTCGGCGTCTTGCATGGCTGTTCCCTTCAACTGCATTCGATGACGGCGAAGTTTGCAGGATGCGAAGGGACGACGTTTCACCGAATTCTGAAACGAGCACCGTGGGGCTGGAGCTATAACGCCGGCGGAACGGTTCGGACGGCGGGAGCTTGAAGCGTCATGCTCGACCAACAGGTGCAATCGGGATTTTCGGGGATTGCCGAGGCGCTCGGCGATCCCGCGCGGGAGGCCATGGTCAGCGCGCTGGCCGATGGCGGGGCCTTGCCGGCGGGCGAGCTCGCCGCGCTGGCCGGCATCTCGCCGCAGAGCGCCAGCGCCCATTTGCAGAAACTCGTGGACGCGCGTGTGCTCACGGTCTGGGCACAGGGGCGGTTTCGCTATTATCGGATCGCCGATGACGACGTCGCATCGCTGGTCGAGAGCCTGGTCAACCTGGCGGCCAAAGCTCAAGGAGCGGCGCGCAGGCGTGCGCTGGTGCCGGATGCGCTGCGGCAGTCGCGCTCCTGTTACCATCATCTTGCCGGCGAACTCGGCGTCTTGCTGTCCGACGCCCTGATCGCCCGCAAGCTGGTCGCGCTTGAAGGGCGGACCGGGCACATCACCGCAGCGGGGCTTGCCTGGTGCCGGGCGGAAAAAATCGATTTCAAGCCGGCGCGCACGCCGCATGTGCGCCTTTGCAACGACTGGACCGAGCGCGTGCCGCATCTCGCCGGTCCGCTGCCGAGTGCCTTGCTGAAACATTTGCTCGAGAGCCGATGTCTGGTCCGGCGCCGCCTGCCACGGGCGCTGCGTCTCACCAGCAAGGGACGCGTCTTTTTCGATCGGATCGGTCTCAAGATTCCGTGTTGATCGCCGCTCCACAGCGCTAGGGCTTGTCCTCGACGTCGGTTTCGGGGCGGTCGCTGCCGGCGGCGGTTTCCGTGTGCCACTTGCCGTCCGGGCTCTCGTACTCGATCACTTCGGTGCGCCCGGGGGAGCGCTGTTCGGCGGCGGCCCGCTTTGCGGCGGCGAGCGCTTCGGCATGACTTGCAAAGGTTTCTGAAAACGCGCCGTCTACGGTGTAGGCCCAGCCGCCGTCATGCTCGACGATCTTGTAAGTCACGTGGGGCATCGAAGCACTCCGCTCGTTCGCCTGCCGCGGAAAGTGAACGCGCCCATTCTAGGCCAAAAGCCTGGCGCGATGTAGCATTTTGGCGAGGTCGAACGTTCCTGGGTCCAGGCTCGCATTTCCGGGCAGTGGAGGAGAAGGCCAACATGTGCCGCAACATCAAGACACTGTTCAATTTCGAACCGCCGGCAACCGAGGACGAAATCCGGGCCTCCGCGGTGCAATTTGTGCGCAAGCTCTCAGGCTTCAACAAGCCGTCGCAAGCTAATGAGGCGGCCTTTGATCGCGCGGTCGAAGAGGTTTCGGATGCCGCGCGGCGGCTGCTGACGTCGCTGCATACGCAGGCACCGCCGCGTGATCGCGCCATCGAGGCGGAAAAGGCAAAGGAGCGCTCGCGCCTGCGCTTCGGGTGAGCAGGTGCCGACGCCACGCTTCGTCGGGGAGCTCGCTGGCGTCGTCGGTTTGGGGAACGCCACCGGGTCCGCGCCAAGCGCGGCCCGATGACAGGCTCCGTGAACTCTGATGTGGAATTGCACTGAATCTCGAGATTCCGGGTTCGGTCCTGACGGACCGCCCCGGAATGACGGTGCGAATGGTCCACACGCTGAGATGCGAAGAAACGGCTACTTTTTCTTGTCCTTGTGCTTCTTCTTTTTCTTCTTCTTTTTGCGGTCGCCGTCCAGATCGGGATCGTCACTCTGGTGGTGATCGAGCATGTCGACGGTTTCGAACACGCGCATCGCCTCGCGTTCCTGCGCTTCGAGCACCTCGCGTTCGGCGGCCTCCTGTTCGCGCTGCTTTCGATAGTCTTCCCAGGCATCGAAGACCAGGTGCAGCCACGGCATTACCTGTTCGAGCGACGGCAGTTGGCCGGGAGGGCCGGGCTCGCCGCGCGGACCCGGCGCGCCCTGTGGCCCCGGTTTGCCTTGCGGCCCTGCTTCACCCCGAGGGCCCGGCTCGCCGCGTTTGCCTTGCGGCCCGGGCGGACCTTGCGGGCCGCCCTTGCCCTGCGGTCCCGGTTTGCCCTGCGGCCCTGGCTTGCCGCGCGCGCCATCGGGCCCACGCCGTCCGGGATGGCCTTGCGGGCCGGGACGTCCCGGCTCGCCGGGCTTGCCGCGCGGACCCGGCGGTCCCTGTCGTCCGGGCCGAGCGGCCGAATTATCCGCCACGCGCAACTCCCTTCGTGCTCGAGAATGGTGTTTCTTAGCAGAGCTTCGCGCGAAGCGACAATTGGATCGCCGCGCTTTCTCGGGATTGATCAACATCAATCGACGTCGTCAGCGGAAGCGCCATGCACGAGGCGATGCGAAGGCGCGAGACACGACGGCGCCGCTCGAACTTGCGAGCGGTGATGTACAGCGTCAGATCGTTCGATACCCGCCGTCCGCCATCACGATCGATCCCGTGACGTAGGACGAGAGGTCGGACGCCAGAAAGAGCGCGGGCCCCACGATGTCTTCCGGCTTGCCGGCGCGGCCCAGCGGGGTGTGGTCGAGGAAGGTCTGCACCAGTTGCGGATTGGTCGCGCGCGCCTGCTCGTTGAGCGGCGTTTCGATCAGCCCGGGCCCGATCGCATTCACCCGCACGCCATGCTTGCCGAGCTCGGCCGCGAGCGCCCGCGTGAAGCCGAGCACGCCATGCTTGGACGCGGTATAGGCCGGGGAGTTCGGCGTGCGCACGTGGACGAAGGATTGGATCGAGGCGATGTTGACGATGCGGCCCTTGCTCGCGCGCAGCGGCGCGAGGAACGCATGCGTCACGTTGAACACGCCGTTGAGATTGATCGCCATGATGTCCTGCCAGTCCTTGATTACGGCGTCGGGCTCGGCGGTGAAGGCGTTGCGGCGGTTGATGCCGGCATTGTTGACGAGCACGGACACCTGGCCCAGCCGATCGGCAACGTTTTTCGCCACCGTGATGCAGTCTTCGCGCCTGGTGACGTCGAGTGCGAAGCTCTCCGCCTTGCCGCCGGCATTGCGGATCTCCTTCGCCGCGTCCGCCGCCCCGCCTTCGTTGAGATCGAGCAGCGCCACGCGCGCCCCCTCGCGGGCGAAGCCTGCCGCGATCGCGCGGCCAATGCCCGACGCGGCGCCGGTGACGACGGCGAGATGATTGTCCAGAAGCGGCATCGATGGTCCTCCCGAGCTTTCTTAGTTTGCCGACAAGCTAATTCAAATTCGAACGGCCTGAAACGGCGGAAATATACCTTCTTGCGGCACTCTGGCGCCGCCATGATCGAACAGTTCAAATCCTGGAGACTATCGCTGGAACGGCTGGTGTCGGCGGCGGAAGTCGACTGGCCCGAGGCGGCGCGGCTTGCGGCAGAGATCGCTGAGCGCGCCACGGATACGCTGGCCCGGCACGCCGCGGCACAGGCGATCCCGATCCTGCGCAACGCTGCGCAAAGCGCGGCCGACGCCACCGTGCGGCAGGCCGCCAAGCGGCGCCTCTGTGTCGTGATCGACGTGCTGCAGGAGCTGACGGCGCCGCGGTTCGGCATGCGCCACGCAGTCCCGAAGCTGCCGAGTGCCGAGGAGCGCGCCCGCCGATTGCTGGACCTGCCGCTCGGCAAGCAGCTCACGGTGCCGGACATCCGCCGCGCGTTCCGGCGCGCCGCCAAATCGGTGCATCCCGACGCCGGGGGCAGCGAGCAGGCGTTCCTCGAGCTGATCGCGGCGCAGGATGTGCTGATGCACCCCGGAAATCATCGGGGCGAATGACTTAACCGCCATCCGCCCCGCCTTGGTCCTGCGCCTTCGCTTTTAGAACTTGCAGGCGCCGTGCTTGAGCAGCCCGTTCTTGACCGCGAGCGCCGCGGCAAACGTCGGAGCTGGCTTGCCGACGACCTTGTAGTCCGAAGGCCAGCGGACCGGCTTCATCGACCATCCCTCATCCCAGACCTGGCAGACGCCGGTGTTGTCCCAGCGGATCAACTGATAGGGGGACGCCTGAACGGGGCTGACCATAGCGGCCGCTGAGAGCGCAAGGACGGCAGCAGCACAGATGACGTTGGCACGACGCATGATATGGACTCCTGTGGAAGTGGGCTGATGAGTGGAAGCTGGAGCAGCGTCTCGAAAGTCGAAGACATCGTGCTCAAGCAAAAGGATGGCGTGCCGACGCTTATTACCAAGCGTCGGCACCTGTCCTCAAGAGAGGCAGCGGCGCTCCTGCAGCAATCGCGCCTTTGTTTCCTGCGCAGCCTCCCAGGTGGGGAGCTGGCCGGTGATGATGGAATAATCGATTGGCCATCCCGGCGCCGGCCAGAACTCGTCCCAGACCTGGCAGTAGCCGGTGGACCATCGGATCAGGTGATAGGGAGCGGCCTGGGCCGGACTCGTGACGGCGAGAGCTGAACGGCGAGGCCGGCAGCGGCACACAGCAAGGGCAAGCGACGCATGAGGAAAGCTCCTTGGAGGGGCTGTTCGAGAGGTTGAGCATGCGCAGCTTAAAAGCTGCAGGTACCTGCCTGCAACATGTGAAATTTGACATCAAGCGCGTCCAGGAAGCTCGGCATCGCATGGCTCACGATCACGTAGTTGCCCGGCCGCGGCGTGGTCGGAATGCCGGCGTCCCAGACCTGGCAGAAGCCGGTATCGGACCAGCGGATCAGATGAAACGGATCGGCCTTCGCCGGGGTGGTTGCGGCGAGCGCGGACGCGGCAAGGGCAAAGGTGGCACAGGCAAGAGAAAAACGACGCATCGGGAATGCTCCTCAATGAAAAGGCTGTGATGCTTCTCCGCAGAATATTGCGGAGGCGGGGCGCGGGGAGTTGCGCCTCGGACAAGGTGTGTGTGTCAGCGAAGGGCGCCAAGGTTCAAAGCAGACACAGCCGATATAGCTGTATCCTCAGTGCCTTCCTCGATGAACCGTAGCCCGCGTGAGCGCAGCGACACGCGGGAGGCGGACCGCGGACATGGCTGCGCTCATCCGCCCCACCGCAGCTTCGTTCCGCTCACTTGGCGAGCGATGCCACCGCCTCGATCTCGATCAGCATTTTCGGGTCTGGCAGCGCGTGCACCACGCAGGTCGTGCGCGCCGGGTAGGGCGGCGGCCCGAACGCACCGGCATAGAGCGCATTCATCGGCGCGACGTCGGAGGCGCGGGTCAGCAGCACGTTGACCTTGACGAGATCGCCGATGCTCGCGCCGGTCTCGCCCAGTACGCGGTGCAAGTTCTTCACCACGTTGTCGAACTGCGCCTCGAAACTGTCCGGTAGCGCGCCGTGCGCGTCGAAGCCGGGAATGCCCGAGATGAACAGGAGATCGCCCGCGCGGGTGGCGAAGGACAGTGGCGGAGCCTTGATGCCGGGAGGAGGGGCGAAATGCTGGATCTTGGACATGAGGAGACCTCCGACGTCGGGCGCTTCGGGCGAACCGGTTTGCCGCCGGCCGCCTGCGCCCCAGCGACCAGCGTGAGGGGCATTATTGCTCCCTTCGAGGGCGCGAGGCGAGCCCGCGAATGCATTTTGCGGGCGCCGCTCATCGGCTATCTTCGGCAAGAGCGATTCGACCGGCTGCGTCAGGCCTGACCACAGGGGAGAGGTAACCACATGAAAATGTCATCCGCCATTCGTGCCGCGCTGATTGCGCTTATCGCGCTCGCCGGGCTGTCCGCCGCCCAGGCCGACGAGGGTTTCGTCTCGCTCGTCATCTACAAGGGCGGCTGGATCATCGGCGGCTCCGGCGGGCACGGTGTACTCACCTTTCACGGCCGCAAATACCCGCTCACCACCGGCGGGATCGACTACGGCCTCGTGTTCGGCGGCTCGAAGACGATCCTTCGCGGCCGCGTGAGCCACATCAGAAGCCCCTCCGACGTCGCCGGCGTCTACGGCGCGGCCGGCGCAGGGCTGGCCATCGGCGGCGGCGCCCGCGCCATCGTGCTGACCAACCAGAAGGGCGCGGTGCTGGAGCTCTCCGGCCGGCAGGTCGGCCTGATGGCGAACGCGGACCTGAGCGGGCTTGCGATCACGTTGAAGTAGCGATGAAGTAGCCCGCATGAGCGTAGCGATATGCGGGAAGGCAGCGCTCCCCGGATGTCGCTTCGCTCATCCGGGCTACGCTTGCTTAAAACAAAATAAAGGCCGGGCATTCGCCCGGCCTTTCCGCTTCGATAAGGATGCCTCGTCTATGGGGAGGCCTCACAACACCCGATTGCTCTCCTTCACCTTGTCCGCATCGAGATACACGTTCCCGCCCATCTCCTTGAATTTCTCGCTCATCTTGGCCATGCCGTCTTCGATCGTGCCGGCCATCGACATCCCCACCGCCGCCGGATCGTTCAGCGTCGCCGCATAGTCGCGCACGTCCTGCGTGATCTTCATCGAGCAGAATTTCGGGCCGCACATCGAGCAGAAATGCGCGACCTTGTGCGCTTCCTTGGGCAGCGTCTCGTCGTGGAACAGGCGCGCGGTATCAGGGTCGAGGCCGAGGTTGAACTGGTCGACCCAGCGGAAGTCGAAGCGGGCGCGGGAGAGCGCGTCGTCGCGCAGCTGCGCGGCAGGGTGGCCCTTGGCGAGATCGGCGGCGTGGGCCGCGATCTTGTAGGTGATGACGCCGGTCTTGACGTCGTTGCGGTCGGGCAGCCCGAGATGCTCCTTCGGGGTGACGTAGCAGAGCATGGCGCAGCCGAACCAGCCGATCATGGCCGCACCGATCCCCGAGGTGATGTGGTCGTAGCCCGGCGCGATGTCGGTGGTCAGCGGCCCGAGCGTGTAGAACGGCGCCTCGCCGCACTCTTTCAGCTGCTTGTCCATGTTGATCTTGATCTTGTGCATCGGCACGTGGCCGGGGCCTTCGATCATCACCTGGCAGCCCTTGTCCCAGGCCATCTTGGTCAGCTCGCCCAGCGTCTCCAGTTCTGCGAATTGCGCGCGATCGTTGGCGTCCGCGATCGAGCCCGGGCGCAGGCCGTCGCCGAGCGAGAACGAGACGTCGTATCTGCGCATGAGATCGCAGATCTCGTCGAAATGCGTGTAGAGGAAGCTCTCCTTGTGATGCGCGAGGCACCATTTGGCCATGATCGAGCCGCCGCGCGAGACGATGCCGGTGACGCGGTTGGCGGTTAAGTGGATGTAGGGCAGGCGCACGCCGGCGTGAATGGTGAAGTAGTCGACGCCCTGTTCGCACTGCTCAATGAGCGTGTCCTTGTAGACCTCCCAGTCGAGCTTGACCGGATCGCCGTCGACCTTCTCCAGCGCCTGGTAGATCGGCACGGTGCCGATCGGTACCGGCGAGTTGCGCAGGATCCATTCGCGGGTGGTGTGGATGTTGCGGCCAGTGGAGAGATCCATCACGGTGTCGGCGCCCCAGCGGATCGCCCACACCATCTTGTCGACTTCTTCCTCGACCGAGGAGGTTACCGCCGAGTTGCCGATATTGGCGTTGATCTTGGTGAGGAAGTTGCGGCCGATGATCATCGGCTCCAGTTCGGCATGGTTGATGTTGGAGGGAATGATGGCCCGTCCCCGCGCGATCTCGCTCCGCACGAATTCCGGCGTGATGAAGGCGGGCACCGC
>JBLMWS010000249.1:0-8103 GCA_050257355.1 Gemmatimonas sp. | reverse complement strand
ATCCGCGCGCGTTCGCGCTTCATGGACTGGACGCGCTGGCTGAAGGCGTCACGCGCACCCTTCAAGGCGCAGCCGAAATGGCTCACGGTGGAAACGCGCAGCCAAGCGCTCGATGCGGCCGCCGCTGGCGCCGGCGTCGCCCTGATGGATATGGCCTATATCGGGCCGCTCGTCGCGGCCGGCCGGCTTGCGATGCTCGCCGATCGGCCGTTGCGGCTTTCGACTGGTTATTATTTCGTTTATCGGCCGAATGCCCGGAACCTGCGATCGCTGGCCGATTTCCGCGATTTCGTGGTCGAAGCGGCGCACCCGTTCCGAGCGGCTGCATCCGTTACGGAGTCGTAAACCTGTTTATGCGCATTTAGGGGAATTTTGCACGACAATCCTTTGTCGTGGATTTTACGGAATAATTCCGTTTCCGACCTAAGGTCGAAACCATCTGAATCTGTGCGGCCTCTGTTTGCGAGTTGAGGTTATCTGACGATGAGTGAGGCGAAATCGTTTCTGCGCGACCTTGATCACGCGATCTCGCGCGGAACGGCCGAAAGTCGCGAGCGCGCCCTGTGGTATGCGACCAACCTGTTGATCACGGGCGGCTATAGCGAGGACGAGATCCGAACCTTTGGCGAAGTGATCGGCCGCCTTTCGGACGAGATCGAGGTCGCGGCGCGCGCGCAGCTCGCCGGACGGCTGTCCTCGTTCGACAAGGCTCCGACCAACGTCATCCACAAGCTCGCCTTCGACGATGCGATCGAGGTCGCCGGCCCCGTGCTCACCAACTCGGAACGGCTCGACAGCGACATCCTGGTCGCCAACGCGGAGACCAAGGGGCAGCCGCATCTGCTCGCGATATCGAAGCGCAAATCGCTCGATGCCGTGGTCACCGACGTGTTGGTGACGCGGGGCGACCAGGAAGTCGTCGCTTCGGTGGCGAGAAACCAGGGCGCGCGGTTCTCCGGTTTCGGTTTCCTGCACATGATCAAGCGGGCCGAGGGCGATTCCATCCTGGCCGAGCAGTTGGGCTTGCGCACCGACATTCCGCGGCAATTGTTTCAGCAGCTGATCGCCAAGGCGTCGGACGACGTGAAGAAACGCCTGGCGCGCGAGCGTCCCGAGATGGTTGCTCAAATACAGAGCTCGGTGAGCGAAGTCGCCGGCGCGCTGCAATCGAAGCTCGGCCCCGCCTCGCGTGGCCATTTCGTCGCCAAGCGCGTAGTCGCCACCCAGCACCGCCTCGGCAATCTGAACGAGGCCAGCATCGCGGGTTACGCCTGCTCGCACCGTTTCGAGGAAGTGACGATCGGCCTGTCGCTGTTGAGCGGCATGCCGGGCGACGTGATCGAACGCGTGCTGATGGACCGCAACCGGGAAATGCTGCTGGTGCTCGCCAAGGCGCTCGACTTCTCCTGGGAGACGACCATGGCGCTGTTGTTCCTGGGCGCCAAGGATCACCGCATCTCGGCCAAGGACTTGAGCGACTTCAAGGACGAGTATCGCGGCCTCAACGTCGAATCCTCGCGAAGCATCCTGAAATTCTACGAATCGCGCATCTCGGGCGTGCCGGTCCCAGCTGCCTGAACTTTGGTTCGGCAAACGAAAGGAACGCATCTTGAGCACCGATTTGAGCGAGCTGCGCAGCCGTCTCGCCGACCGCAACGGCTCGAAACCCGACGGCTCCGCGCCGGATGCGGCCTGGCTCGTTCTCGATGCGGCGAGCGATCTCGGCGACGAGGCAGCGGTCGCGGCGTGTCGTCGGGTCATCGACGCCAACCTGAACGGCAAGCCGGCCAGCCCGGCCGATCTGCAGCTGGTGCAGGACTATTTTCGTTGAAGCGCTATTTCCGTTGAGGGATTATGTTCGTTGATCAACCCGCGCCGAGCGCGACCGCGATATTGTAGGTCGCAAGGCTCGCGAGATAGGCGAGTGCGAGCATATAGCCGAAGGTGAGGGCCATCCACTTCCAGCTGCCGGTCTCGCGTCGGATCACCGCAAGCGTGGAAGCGCATTGCGGCGCGAAGATGTACCAGACGAGCAGCGAGAGCGCGGTCGCCAAGCTCCATTTGCTCGCAAGAACCTGTCCGATCTGTTCGGCGGCTTCCTTGCCGCCTTCGATCGCATAGACGGTGCCGAGCGCGGCCACCGCGACCTCGCGTGCAGCCATGCCCGGGATCAGCGCTACCGCGATCTGCCAATTGAAGCCGATGGGCGCGAGCAGCGGAGCGATTGCCTTGCCGACGATGGCGGCGAGGCTGTAATTGATCGCGGGTCCCTCGGCGCCCACGGGCGGTTGCGGGAACGACGCCAGAAACCAGATCAGCACCATCATCGAGAAGATCGTGGTGCCGGCGCGCTGCAGGAACATTTTCGCGCGGGTGTAGACGCCGATCCCGATGCTGCGCAGCCGCGGCATCTTGTAGTCGGGCAGTTCCAGCATGAAGGGCGCGGGCTGGTAATCGCGCCACATGAAGAATTTGACCAGGAACGATACGCCGAGCGCGCTGGCGATGCCGGCGCCATAAAGGCCGAACATCACGAGCCCCCGCAGGTTCATCCAGCCCCAGATCTCCTTTGGCGGAATGAATGCCGAGATGATCAGCGTATAGACGGGAATGCGCGCCGAGCAGGTCATCAGCGGCGCGATCAGGATGGTGGTGAGGCGGTCGCGGCGGTTGTCGATCACGCGCGTCGCCATGATGCCGGGAATGGCACAGGCGAAGCTCGACAAGAGCGGAATGAAGGCGCGTCCGTGCAGGCCGGCGCCGCCCATGATGCGGTCCATCAGGAAGGCCGCGCGCGCCATGTAGCCGAAATCTTCCAAAAGCAGGATGAACAGGAAGATGATGATGATCTGCGGCAGGAACACGATCACGCTGCCGACGCCGGAGATCACGCCGTTCTGCAAGAAACTCTGCAACAGGCCGGACGGCAGCGTCTCGTGAACGAACTGGCCCGCGGCGTCGAACGCCGATGACAACAATTCCATCAAGGGCTGCGCCCAGGCGAACACGGCCTGAAACATCACGAACAGGATGGCGAGCAGGATCACGAGCCCCGCCACCGGATGCAGCACGACCGAGTCGATCCGCGCGGTCCAGGTATCCGGGCGCTTCGGCAAGCTGACGGTCGAGGCGATGATGCGATCGGCCTCGCGCTGGGTGGCGCGGAGTTCAGAGGTCGAAAGCGGGCGCCAGAGATTTGGTCGCGGCGCCTCCTGCGCCTGCGCCGAGATCTCATCGGTGAGGCGCAACAGCTCCGCCGTGCCTCCCTTGCGCACGGCGATGGAGGTGACGACGGGGACGCCGAGCGCGGCCGACAGCTTCGGCACGTCTACGGTGACGCCGCGCCGCTTGGCGATGTCGAACATGTTCAGCACCAGCGCCAGCGGCCGGCCGGTTGCCTTCAGTTCAAGCAGCAGCCGGATCGTCAGCCGCAGATTGGTGGAGTCGGCTACGCACAACACGAGGTCGGGCACGACCTCGCCCTTGGCCTTGCCCAAGACGAAATCGCGCGTGATCTCCTCGTCCGGGCTGCGGCCGCGCAGCGAATAGGTGCCGGGCAGGTCGACCAGGGAAGCTTGGCGGCCTGCCGGCGTGACGAAGAAGCCTTCCTTGCGTTCGACCGTGACACCCGGATAGTTCGCGACCTTCTGCCGGCTGCCGGTGAGCGCGTTGAACAGCGAGGTCTTGCCGCTGTTGGGCGTGCCCACCAGGGCAAGATGCATCGGGAAAGCTTCCATCGGCTTTAGGGTCCGCCTCGCCTCAGGCGACGATGATAGCCATCGCCTCGCGCCGCCGGATCGCGACGGTCACATTGTCCACCCGCACCGCGATCGGATCACGCCCGACGATGCCCTCGTGGAGGATTTCCACCTTGGCACCCTCAACGAAGCCAAGCTCAATGAGCCGGCTTTCAAGCTCTTCGCTCGGCAGGGTCGATTGGGTCTGGCCGGCCGCTAGCCGGTGGATGGTACCGGCATAGCCGCGGGGAGCAAGGCCCAGCGGCAACTGCTGGCTGAGGTCACGGAGTTCGGTCATGAGCTGTATTTTCAATCGGCAAGAGCAAGGTCAAGCGCCGGCGTTGCGAACGGCTCGCACCTTAGAGCGATTTTAAAGAGACCCACTTTGCGCGAGGTCAAACTCGATGCTTGCGAGCGCAATTTCCGCGGAAACATCTTTGCAGATGATCGAGGCTTCGTGATCAGGCCGGAATCGGGCCTTGCCGCTCAGGGGCCGTTTAGCGCCCGGGTCCGGAACGCGCCCGGCGCGAAACAGATCCCCTCCCGTCCAATCGGGAAAGGTGGCTTGCAGGAGCGTCGTGCGGGCGCGCCCTGCGCGCTCGCCGCCGGTGGCTATGAAGTCGAGACCGGCGAGGAGACGTGCGGTTGCGGCTTGGGTTCGCCCGCAGCCGCGACGCCGGCCCCCGTGGCGCGGCTCTTGAAGTAGTCGAGCACGAACAGGCGGATCGCCGAGGACAGATTGCCCTGCTGACGCTTGCTGTCGATCTCCCCGACCAATTCGGACAGCGTCATATTGCGCTCTCCGGAGATCTCTTTCATTCCATTCCAGAACGCCTCTTCGAGGCTGACGCTGGTCTTGTGGCCTGCAACGACGATGGAGCGTTTGACGACGGGCGATTTCATGATGCTTCTCCGTCGCCGAGCCGGTGTTGATCCAGCAACTCGCTGGCGCGCTGCTTGCGCGTGTCTTCGGCGGCCCGCTCGGATTTGCTGCGGCCGAACCGCGCGCGGTTGGTTTCGGCCTCTTTGGCCGCCTGCTCGCGCTCGTGACGCTTCCTAAATCGCTTCAGATTGATGAGGTCCCCCATGCGCACCTCCCGTCAGTTCAAAAACCGGGGAAATGCGACCACATCGGGAAGAGCTGCGTATTGCGCAAAATCAAATTTGTCCGCACGCGCGGGAAAGGCGAAAGCCCACGTGGTCATTGAAAGAATCCCTGCTCATCGCTGCCTAACACTTGAAAAATGCATGCCGCACTGCGATAAAGGCGTTGCCTTTCCGATACGGCCGACCAACGACGAAGCCCCCTCAGCCTCGTTGCTGGCCGTTATGGTCTATAATCATATCGCCTAACGGTAAATCGTATCACGCTCCGTAGTTTTCCGGGGGAAAATAGGCATTTCCCGTCAGCCTGGACGTGTCATCTTGTCCGGCTGCACCAACCGATCGAATTCCTTTTCCGATACGAAGCCGAGACGGAGCGCCTCCTCCTTAAGCGTGGTGCCGCGGGCATGCGCGGATTTCGCGACCTTCGCGGCATTGTCGTAGCCGATCTTGGGAGCAAGCGCGGTGACCAGCATCAGCGAGCGCTCCATCAATTCCTGGATGCGCGCCTCATTGGCGCGGATCCCGACCACGCAATGCTCGGTGAATGAGCGCGAGGCATCGGCCAGCAATTCGATCGAATGCATCATGCAATACGCCAGCACCGGCTTGTAGACATTGAGCTCGAAATGCCCTTGGCTCCCGGCCACCGTGATCGCGGTGTGATTTCCGAACACCTGGCAGCACACCATCGTCATGGCTTCGCATTGGGTCGGATTGACCTTGCCGGGCATGATGGAGGAGCCGGGCTCGTTCTCGGGCAGGATCAACTCGCCCAGTCCCGAGCGCGGACCTGATCCGAGCAGCCGAATATCGTTGGCGATCTTGAACAGCCCGGTAGCCACCGAATTGATCGCGCCATGCGCGGAGACATAGGCATCATGAGAGGCCAGCGCCTCGAATTTATTGGCGGCGCTGACGAAGGGCAGCTTGGTGATCCTGGCGACCTCCCGGGCGAACAGCCTGGCGAAGCGCGGTTTGGAATTCAAGCCCGTGCCGACCGCGGTGCCGCCCTGGGCCAGAGCATAGAGTTCTTTCAGTGCGAGCCGCAGCCGCGCGATGCCGCTTTCGACCTGCGCTGCGTAGCCGGAAAACTCCTGCCCCAGCGTCATCGGCGTGGCGTCCTGGGTGTGGGTGCGGCCGATCTTGACGATCTTGGCGAAGGCCTTCTCCTTCGCCCGCAGCGCGTCGAGCAGTCCCCTCAGCCCAGGGATCAGATTCTCCGCGATGCCCTTGGCAGCCGCGATATGCATCGCGGTCGGGAAGGAATCGTTCGACGACTGGCTCATGTTGACGTGATCGTTCGGATGCACCGGTTTTTTCGCGCCGAGCTCGCCTCCCAACAGCTCGTTCGCGCGGTTCGCGATCACCTCGTTGAGGTTCATGTTGCTTTGCGTGCCCGAGCCGGTCTGCCAGACCACGAGGGGAAAATGATCGTCCAGCTTGCCATCGATCACCTCGCGCGCGGCGCGGGCGATGGCGCGGGCACGGCGTTGATCGAGCAGTCCGAGCGCGCGATTGGTCTCGGCCGCGGCAAGTTTGACGATGCCGAGCGCGTGGACGATCTCGACCGGCATGCGATCCTTGCCGATGCGGAAATTCTGCCGGGAACGTTCGGTCTGTGCGCCCCAATAGCGGTCGGCGGGGACCTCGATGGGACCGAAACTGTCAGTCTCGATGCGCGTCGCGTTTGATCGCGATGATCTCGTCGATTGGTCCATCGAACCGCCCTGTTAGTTTACTCTCGCCCCGAACATCGCGCAGCAGACTCGGCGCCGTCGAGCGGGGCTATTTTTTGCGGAAGCGGTCGAGCCGCACGACCTCCGCACCTTCGCTTGGCCTCGCGGGCTCTTCTGTCGCCTCGTCGGCCGCCGCCGCGAGGGAGGGGGCGGGGGCGGCGGCAGTGGCGGCCGGTGCCGCGGGAAGGTTTGTCGCCGCCGGCTCGGACGTGGCCTCGGCCTCGGACGGCTCAAATTTCAGGCCGAACTGCACGGAGGGGTCGAAGAAGCTGGTGATCGCGTTGAAGGGGACAGCGAGCCGCTCCGGTATGCCCCCAAAGGACAGGCCGACCTCGAAGCGGTCCTCATAGACCGCGAGATCCCAGAACTGGTGCTGCAGGATGATGGTCATCTCGTCCGGGTATTGCGCGAGCAGCCGCGGCGAAAGCTTCACGCCGTCGGCTTTGGAGACGAAGGTGATGAAGAAATGATGCTCTCCCGGCAGCCCATGCGCGGCAGCGTCGCTCAACACCTTGCGCAACACCCCGCGTAGCGCATCGCGCGCCAGCACATCGTATCTGATATGATCCGTCGCCATGGTCGGCACCTGTCAGGTTCATCTTGGGTCGCCGAACCGGGTGGCCCGCTCTGGTCCTAGCCAGTTCCACCGGTCCGACTCGCTCCGCTTGCTGCTTATGCTACTCCGGCGGCCTTGCAAGGTCAGCAGCCGCCGCCGGGAGAAGTGCAGCAGTTTTGCCCGAGGAATAAGCAAGTGAAGTGGAGGCTTCTGTTGCCAGGTGCCTCCGAACCCCGCCTAGCGGTGCTAACCCGCTAGGACTTTAGAGTGGTCTTTCAAGCTGCGTTACGCAGCCTGAGCAACCGGAGCAAAGTTGTCGTTGGCAACTATTGCAGTAGCCCGATAACGGCGGAACAATACCGGGAAAAAGCTCGCCCTTTACGCCCTCGTCGATCCTGTTTCGCCCCCGCCGAAACCCGCCTTTCAACCGGCGGTGGGCTTGGGTGGAGGCGCCGGGTACTGCCCCCTGGTCCGATAGGTTTATTGCGACGGCCGTTTATTTCCATAGCCGGCGAACCGGCAGCTCCAATATAAGCGCAAACTTCAAGAAAAACAGTGCCGTATTGCCACGCTCGCCCGGAATGCGGCCATGCGGACGCGCCAAACCGGCTTGGCTCCGGCACAACCACCATCTACGCTGCAACCTATGTCGTTGGATTCGCCGCCGGCCGCCGCCGCTGGACCGGACCTTCCGCTCAGCACCACCCATACCCGGCCCAGCGTCATCGCGCTGTCCCTCGCGTTCGCAAAGATGTCGCTGGCCGGTTTCGGCGGCGTGCTGCCGTTCGCCCGCCGTGCCATCGTCGAAGAGCACCGCTGGATGACCGCGGACGAGTTCAACGAGACCTTCGCGCTCTGCCATTTCCTTCCCGGTCCGAACATCGTGAACCTCTCGTTCGTGTTCGGTTCGCGGTTTCGCGGCTTCATCGGCGGGCTCGCCGCCTTTGCCGGTCTGGTCGCTCCGCCC
>JBLMWS010000248.1:0-2561 GCA_050257355.1 Gemmatimonas sp. | reverse complement strand
CTTCAACGCGTCGAACGAGGGCGGCTCGGTCGGATCAGCTTCCACGGCGGTGACACATTCGAGCAGGCGGTTCGCAATTTTGTCGTCCACGGGCCGAGTGGCAAACTGGCGCAGGCCCTTCATCAGGCTGTCGCGCAGCACCTCGCTGGACATGCCGCGCCGCGCCACACCGACCACGCAGAACGGATCCGGCAAGAGCTCGCCGGCCGCAAGATTGTACAGTGCGGGGATCACCAGCCGGTGCGTCAGGTCGCCGGTGGCACCAAAGATGACGAAGGCGCAGGGCGAAGGCTTCTGGTTGGGCTGGAAATCTGTCACGAACGGCCGGCCTCCGGCTTGACGATATCGGGCGCGCTCTGCTGGACCGGATCGGCATGCTGCTGCGGCTCCTTGTGGCCGCCGAACCCGGCGCGCATCGCCGAGAGAATTTTTTCCGCAAAGGTGTGTTCCTTGCGCGAGCGGAAGCGTGCGAACAAGGCTGCCGTGAGCACTTCGGCCGGCACCGCTTCATCGATGGCGGCATTCACGGTCCAGCGGCCTTCGCCGGAATCCTCGACATAGCCGGAATAGTCGGTGAGGCTTGGGCTTTCGGCGAGCGCGGTTGCGGTCAAATCGAGCAGCCACGACGGGATGACGCTGCCGCGACGCCACACTTCCGCGATGTCGGCGATGTCGAGATCGAAGCGATGGTCCGGCGGCAGCGCCTCGCTGTTGGCATTTTTCAGGATGTCGAAGCCTTCGGCATAGGCTTGCATCAATCCATATTCGATGCCGTTATGGATCATCTTGACGAAATGACCGGCCCCGATCGGGCCTGCATGGATGTAGCCTTGCTCGACCCGCGCGTCACGGCCGTCGCGCCGCGCCGTGCGCGGAATGTCGCCGGCGCCGGGCGCGAGGCTTGCAAAGATCGGATCGAGCCGGTCGACCACCGCCTTGTCGCCGCCGATCATCATGCAATAGCCGCGCTCGATGCCCCAGATGCCGCCGGAGGTGCCGACATCGAGATAATGAATGCCGCGCTGTCTCAGCGCCTTGCCGCGGCGGACATCGTCCTGCCAGAACGTGTTGCCGCCGTCGATGATGACATCGCCGCTCTGCATCAACTTCGACAGCGCGTCGATGGTGGCCTCGGTGATGGGGCCGGCCGGGAGCATCACCCAGGCGGTCCGCGGTTTCTCGAGCTTTGCGACCATGTCTTCCAGCGAGGCCGCGCCGATCGCGCCGTCACCGGCGAACTGGGTCACCGCCTTGGCGTCCTTGTCGTAAACGACCGCGCCATGTCCGCTGCGCATCAGCCGGCGGACGATGTTGCCACCCATCCGCCCCAAGCCGATCATACCAAGCTGCATGTGAACACCTCTAAGTCAGCGCCTGCTCGATGGCCGCATCGAGCATCTTGAGGCCTTTTTCGAGATCGCCCTTGAGGTGGACGCGCAGCGCGCGTCGGCCGCGCTCGGTGAGCACGTCGAAGTCCCCGCGCGCCTGCGCCGCCTTGATTACGCCGAAGCTCGCCTTCTGGCCGGGGATCTTGAGGTCCTTGACGTCGTCGGCCGTGATCTGGAGGAACACGCCGCTGTCCGGTCCGCCCTTGTAGGCCTGGCCGGTCGAATGCAAAAAGCGCGGTCCGAACTCGGCGCAGGTTGCGACACGACGGCCGTCGCGCAGCTTCAGCCGCATCCGCTGCAGCGTGTCGATATGGTCGGCGTCGCGCTCGATATAGGCGAGCAGCGCCACATAATCGCCGCTCTGCACGCGCGACAGATGTGCCTTCAGCCACGAGCCGAGCTCGCCGTCGGCGCCCGCCTTGCGCAGTTCCGCCGCGTTGCCGCCGTCGGTGAAGATGTCCGCCGCCTTGGTGGCGGCCACCGGTTTCTCGGCCGGCAGCTTGCCGCTCTTCTCGAACGCCCCGATCAGTTCGCGCGTCTTGATCTTGGCGCTTTCGACGTCCGGCTGGTTGAACGGATTGATGCCGAGCACCGCGCCGGCCACCGCGGTCGCCATTTCGAAACGGAAGAACTCCTGGCCGAGATGATCGATCGACTTCATGACGATGCGGGCGACGGGATGGCCCGCTTTCTCGAGCGCATCGAGCTTGTCCTCATGTGCGGCGTCGGTTTCCCCTTCGGTGCGGATGTCGATGAAAAAGCGATCGTTCCCATATGAGGAAGGCCCGTCCAGCGGCTCGCCGTCGATCGGGATCAGGCCCTTGCCGTCCTTGCCGGTGGATTCCGCGATTAGCTGCTCGGCCCAGGTGCCGAAATCGGCAATCTTCTTCGAGGAGACGACCGTCACCTTGTCGCGGCCTTCGAGCCCGGCCTGTCCCATCGCAAGCCCGAGTTGCACGCCGGGATTCTCGTGCGGCGGCACGTCGGCGGCGCAGGAACGCACCATTGCGAGCGCGTGCGTAATCAGGCTGCGGACATCGACGCCGGCGGCGGCCGCCGGCACGAGACCGAACGGCGAGAGCACGGAATAGCGCCCGCCGATGGTGGGTTCGCCGTGGAAAATTCGGGCAAAGCCCTGCTTGGTTGCGACCTTCTCCAGGGACGAACCGGGAT
>JBLMWS010000247.1:0-3718 GCA_050257355.1 Gemmatimonas sp. | reverse complement strand
TGCCCTTGAAGCGCGCCGACACCGGCCCGACCTTCATCTTGGCAACCGCACGAAAGCCGTGTTCGTCGGTCTTCTCCAATTCCTCGCAGCCGGGGATGCAGGCCTTCAGCACCTCGGGATCATTGAGCTTCGCCCACACCGCCTCGCGCGAAGCCGGAAGCTGAACTTCCCCGTTCATCGTCATCGCCATGAGGGCCTCCCCCGGATCATTGTGGTCGCTCGCTCTCAAGTAAAGCAGCCCGCGGCAGAAGAAAAGTCCGCATGAAGCGGATTTGCGATGCATATTCGCAACTGCAAAAAGCTTGCGTATGCGGTTTTGGATTGGCAGAGCGAGGCGGCAATGATTAGGTCGCGCCCGTCATGAGCACCTCCCTTGCGCCCCTGCTGGCGCCGATGCTGTCGAGCGGCCCGATGCGCGCGGCCTGCGACGATGTTGCATACCTGCAAGCCATGCTCGATTTTGAAGCAGCGTTGGCGCGCGCCGAAGCCGCAACGGGCGTGATTCCCCAACACGCGGCTGCGGCGATCAGCCCGGCCTGCAAGGCCTCCTTGTTCGATCTTGACCAGCTTGCCCAGGCGGCGACCCGCGCCGGCAATCTTGCGATCCCACTGGTCAAGGCGCTGACGACCGAGGTCGCCAAGACCGACGCGCAAGCCGCACGCTTCGTGCATTGGGGCGCAACCAGCCAGGACGTGATCGACAGCGCCACCATGCTGATGCTGCGCGCCGGCATCAAGGTATTGCTCGCGGATTGCGACCGCGCCATTGCCGGCTTTGCCGAGCTCGCCCGTCTCCATCGCAACACCGCGATGGTTGCGCGCACCTGGCTGCAGCACGCGTTGCCCATGCCGTTCGGACTGAAGCTTGCCGAATATGCGGCGGCGCTGAACCGCTCGCGCCAGCGCCTGAAGCGCGTGCAGGAACAAACGCTGGCGCTGCAATTCGGCGGGGCTGCCGGCACGCTCGCCGCGCTCGGCGACAAGGGGCTCCCGGTCGCGGAGCAATTGGCCGGCGAGCTGAAACTGCCGCTGCCCGAGGCGCCCTGGCACAGCCACCGCGACCGCATCGCCGAAGCCGCATCGACCCTTGCGATCCTCTCGGGCACCTGCGGCAAGATCGCGCGCGACGTCTCGCTCTTGATGCAGACCGATGTCGGCGAGGCCTTCGAGCCGTCAGGTGAAGGCCGCGGCGGCTCCTCCACCATGCCCCACAAGCGCAATCCGGTGGCAGCCGCGAGCGCGCTCGCCGCGTCCACCATGGCGCCCAATCTGGCCGCGACGATTTTCGCGGCCCAGGTGCAGGAGCATGAGCGCAGCGCAGGCGCCTGGCATGCCGAATGGCCGACGCTGCCGACCCTGCTCCTGGTCACGTCGGGCGCGCTCGCCGCAATCGTCGACATCGCCGAGGGGCTCGAGGTCGACGACGTCCGCATGCGCAGCAATCTCGACCTGACCGGCGGGCTGATCATGGCCGAAGCGGTGGCGATGGCCCTAGCCGAAAAAATCGGCAAGAGCGAAGCGCATCACCGGATCGAGGCCGCGAGCAAGAAGGCGGTCGCCGAGAAGCGACACTTGCGCGATGTTCTGCTTGCGGACGCCGAAATTACGGCGCAGATCAGCGCGGAAAAAATCGCCCGCTTGTTCGAGCCGATGGCCTATCAGGGCGCGTCGCAAGCCCTGATCGATCGCCTGCTTGCTTCGCTGGTCGAGAAATAACTTTGGAGATCAATGCCGGGCTTGACCCTGCCATCGATCCTCCCGGATAGAATCGCTTTCAAAGAAGGATGCGCGGGGTCAAGCCGGCGCATGACGAAGGAAAACCAACATGCCGATGATCCATGCCGACGGTTGCCTGCTCAACGTGTCCGTCGAGGGCCGCCAAAGCGGCCCGACCTTGATGCTGTCGAACTCGCTGGGCTGCACCTTGCAGATGTGGGAGCCGCAAATGAAGGCGCTCACGCAGGTTTTCCGCGTGATCCGCTATGATCGCCGCGGCCACGGCAAGTCGGGCGTGCCGCCCGGACCCTATTCAATGGAGCGTTTCGGCCGCGACGTGCTGGCGATCCTGGATGATCTCAACATCGACAAGGTGCATTGGTGCGGGCTGTCGATGGGCGGCATGGTCGGCCAGTGGCTCGGCGCCAACGCGCCGGAGCGGCTCGAGAAGATCGTTCTCTCCAACACCACCTGCTACTATCCCGATCCGACCAACTGGCTCAACCGCATCAAGGCGGTGAAGGACGGCGGCCTCGCCGCGGTCGCCGACACCGTCATCGCCGGCTGGCTGACCGCGGACTTCCGCGAGCGCGAGCCGCAGGTCACCGCAAACATGAAGGCGATGCTGCTCGCTTCGCCGGTCGAGGGCTATATCGCCTGTTGCGAAGCCTTGAGCACGCTCGACCAGCGCGCGCTGCTGCCGAAGATCAAGAGCCCGACGCTGGTGATTGCCGGTCGCCACGACATGTCGACCCCCATCGCCGCCGGCGAATTTATCCGCAGCCAGATTCCCGGCGCGAGCCTCACGATCCTGGATGCCGCGCATATCTCCAACGTCGAGCAGCCGCACGCTTTCACCGAAGCCGTGGTCGGCTTCTTGACCCAACGCTAGTTTCGATTCGTCATTCCGGGGCGATGCGCGGCATCGAACCCGGAAGCCAGAAGTTGTGGCGTGAGATTCCGGATTCATGCTTCGCGTGCCCCGGAATGACGGAAGGACACAAATCAATGGACGACCAACACCGCCGCGATCAGGGCATGGGCCAGCGCCGCAAGGTGCTCGGCAATGCCTGGGTCGACAAGTCGATCGCGAACCGCAACGCCTTCAACACCGATTTCCAGGACCTGATCACCCGCTATGCCTGGGGCGAGATCTGGACGCGGCCGCATTTCGATGAGCGCACGCGGCGCGTGCTCGTGATCGGCACCATGGTGGCGCTGGGCCAATGGGACGAGTTTCGCCTGCACGTGCGGGCGGCTCTGGCCGAAGGCGGCTTCACGCCAGACGACATCAAGGAAATTCTGCTGCAGCAGGCGATCTATTGCGGCGTGCCGGCGGCCAATCACGCCGTCAAGGAAGCCTCAGCCATTGTTGAGGAGTTGGGGCTGCTCAAGCGGTAGACGCTCGCCCGGAACGCTGGATGCGGCTGTCGCCGCCGGGCGTTCGACCGCAAGCACGACCGTCGTGCCCAGCAGCATCAGCAGTTCCGTAACGTGCAGCCGCAAGGCCTCCAATTCGCCGACTTGCGAGGCCATCAGCATCAGCGCGAAGCTGATGACGCTGCCGATGCCAAGGGCAAGGCCAAGCGCCTCATCGCAGCCGCCGCTGGTGCGGATCCTCGGTCGGCAGAGCAGAACCACGAACAACGCAAAAAACGCGACCACCGTCAGCCGGCCGAGCGCAAGCAGCCAGGCCGCGCGCACGAGGCCCGTGGCGCCCCACTGCAGATGGTCGCCGAGAAAGAACGCGGCCGCAACGTCCGGCCGCTCGAACAGTCCGCGGACCGGCGCTTCGACGATTCTGAAGGCGACGATGGCCCAGGTGGGAATAAAATAGGCGGCGAGCAGCGCGCCGCTGAAAGAACTAATCCGCCAATTCGTGGACATGTCGCCTTCCCGCGTCATCCGCGGCATCGGGCCGACACCGCGGTTTGCACGGCAGCTAACGCGCCTCAACTCCGGGCGGCAATTTAAACCCTTTGTTTACCTTAACGGCCTGGCT
>JBLMWS010000246.1:0-4859 GCA_050257355.1 Gemmatimonas sp. | reverse complement strand
CAAGGAGCTAAAGCGCGATGGCGCTTCAACCCAGTCTCGTCGCGCTTTAGCTTAGTAAAGCCCGCCGGTCCCCGGCCGCATGATATTGCCGGCGTCCGGTACCATTCCCGGCGGCGCCATCATGCGGCCGTTGTCGACATCGGCAGCTCCGACCACGGCGTAATTGTCCGGCGGCGCGGTCCCCGGCTTGAAGGCTTCCAGGATCGTTCCCGACGTCTGGCCCGGCGCGGCGCGCATTCCGCTGTTGGCATCGACGCGGATCAGCTTGATGCCGGCAGGAACCTTGAAGGGAATCGCCGGTTTGTCGGCAAGCGCGAGCTTCAGGAAGTCGCGTGCAATCGGCGCCGCCAAGTGGCCGCCCGTGGCCGCATTGCCCCTGCCGAGGCTGCGCGGCTTGTCGTAGCCCATATAGATGCCGACGACGAGATCCGGCGAGAAGCCGATGAACCAGGCATCCTTGGCGTCGTTGGTGGTGCCGGTCTTGCCCGCGATCGGCTTGCCGACGTCCCTGACAACATAGGCGGTGCCGCCCTGCACCACGCCCTCCATCATCGAGGTGATCTGGTAGGCAGTCATCGGATCCAGCACCTGCTCGCGGTGGTCGATCAGCTCCGGCTCGGGCTGGTTATGCCAGCCCTCCGGCGCGTCGCAGCCGCGGCATTCGCGGGTGTCGTATTTGAAGATGGTGTGGCCGTAGCGATCCTGGATGCGGTCGATCAGGGTCGCTTTCACGCGGCGGCCGCCATTGGCGATCATGGAATAGGCCGTCACCATGCGCAGCGCCGTGGTCTCGCCGGTGCCGAGCGCATAGGAGAGATAGTTCGGCACCTCGTCGTAGACCCCGAATCGGCGGGCATATTCGCTGATCAGGGGCATGCCGATATCCTGCGCAAGGCGCACTGTCACCGTGTTCAGAGAATGCTTCAGCGCATTGCGCAGCGTCGTCGGGCCACGATACTTCTCCTTGGAGAAGTTATCCGGCCGCCAGACGCCGCCACCCTGGCCCTGGTCGATCTCGATCGGCGCGTCCATCAGCACCGTCGAAGGTGTGTACCCGTTGTCGAGCGCCGCGGAATAGACGATTGGCTTGAACGAGGATCCAGGCTGTCGATAGGCCTGCGTGGCGCGATTGAACTGGCTCTGGTCGAAGGAGAAGCCGCCGACCATCGCGAGCACGCGCCCGGTCCAGGGATCCATGACCACCATCGCCCCGGACACCTCGGGGGTCTGGCGCAACCGGTATTGGCCTTCGACCGGATGGCCATCCTTGTAAAGCGGATCGGCATAGATCACGTCGCCTGGCTGCAGAACCTGCGATACCGCTGTCGGCGTTCGTCCCCTCCCCGGGCCCGACGCCGGCTTGGCCCACTTCACGCCGTCCAATGTAATGATGCCGGTTTCGCGATCCTTGCTGACCGCACCGCCCAGCTCCCGTCCCGGCTGGAAGCCGATGCGGGCCGATTGCTCACTGGTCTCCAGCACCACGGCCATGCGCCAGGGCGAGATGTCTGACAGCGACTTGATGTCCGCGAGCTTCACGCCCCAGTCGCCGGATATGTCCAGCTTGCTGATCGCCCCGCGATAGCCCTGCGCTTCGTCATATTTGACGAGGCCCGCGACCATGGTTTTGCGGGCTTCCATCTGGATCTTGGGGTCCAGCGTGGTGCGCACGGAGAGACCGCCCTCATAGAGCTTCTTCTCGCCGTAGCGCTCGAAGATTTCGCGGCGGACTTCTTCGGCGAAATATTCACCGGCAAAAATGTGCGCGGAGGTGGGGTGGCTGGTGACGACCAGCGGCTCCTTGCGCGCCTTCTCGGCGTCGGCGGCGCTGATCCAGCCGTTCTCCTGCATGCGGTCGATCACCCAATTGCGCCGTTCGACCGCACGGTCATGGTTGCGCACCGGATGCAATGCCGCCGGAGCCTTCGGGAGCGACGCGAGATAGGCGGCCTGGGCGATGGTGAGTTCGTTGACCGACTTGTCGAAATAGACCAGCGACGCGGCGGCAATGCCATAGGCGCCGAGGCCGAGATAAATTTCGTTGAGGTAGAGCTCGAGGATCTTGTCCTTGGAATAGGTGCGCTCGATGCGCATCGCGAGCAGCGCTTCCTTGATCTTGCGGCTGAACGACACCTCGTTGTTCAGAAGGAAGTTCTTCGCCACCTGCTGGGTGATCGTGGAGGCGCCCTGCGGACGCCTGTTCGAGCCGTAATTCTCCACATAGAGGATCGCGGCACGCAGCATGCCGGTGTAGTCGACGCCGCCGTGCTCGTAGAAATTCTTGTCCTCGGCGGACAGAAAGGCGTTGATCACGAGCTTCGGCACCGCCTGGATCGGCAGATAGAGCCGCCGCTCCTTGGCGTATTCGGCGAGCAGCGAGCCGTCCGCCGCATGAACGCGCGTCATCACCGGCGGCTCATAGACCTTGAGCTGCGTATAGTCGGGTAAGTCCTTGGAGAAATGCCAGATCAAGCCTGCCACGCCCGCCACGGCAACGAGGAACACGATCGTTCCAGCGGCGAACAGGAAACCCAGGAACCGCACCAGCAAGCGCATGCTTATCTTATCCGTTCCAACCCATGCGCCGGAGCAGCTGGCGCATTCCTTGTGACTGGCAAAAGTACCGGCACTTCCGCGGCCGGCTCGACAGCCTCATCGGCGAGGCGGAATGTCAGTGATTCCGAACCCCCTCGCGGGGCCTTCTATACGACCGCCGCTGTGGCCAAACTAGGGCTTATTGGCAACTCGCCTCAGTCGGCGGACGCCGCGGCCGCCAGGCGTTTGGCCAGAAAGGTGTCAATCGCCTCGGCCATCGCCCCGGCGGTGCGGTTACGCCAGCTCTCCGATACCAGGTGTTCGAGATCGCCCTTGTTGGAGACATAGCCGAGCTCGACCAGGACCGAGGGCACGTCCGGGGCCTTGAGTACCCGGAAGCCGGCCGATTTCAGCGGACGCTTATGCATCCGCGTCACCGTCTTCATATCTCCCATCAAGAGACGGGCAAAGCGATTTGAAAACGTGCGTGTTTCTCGCTGCGCGAGGTCAATCAGGATATCGGCGACCTCGCTCGGCTCATCGGTCAAATTGACCCCGCCGATCGCGTCCGCACGGTTCTCCGCCTCGGCCAGGTGCTCCGCCTCGGCGTCGGTCGCCTTGTCGGACACCGTGTAGATCGTCGCTCCCTGGGCGTCGCCCTCACCCTTCGGCAAGGCGTCGGCGTGGATCGACACAAACAGCGCGGCCGATTGGGCTCGGGCGATTTTCACACGATCGTTCAATGGGATGAAGGTATCATCCGTGCGGGTCATGACGACGCGATATTTGCCGCTCCGCTCGAGGCGATCACGGAGCGCGAGTCCGAAGGCCAAAACCAGGTTCTTCTCGGCTTCAGCCCCCGATTGTGTGCCGTTGTCGATCCCGCCATGGCCGGGATCTATCACCACGACCGGCCGAGAATCCTCCGCCGGCTTGGTCGCAGGCACCCTCTCGGGAGCGGCGGCCGTGGAACTCGCATCTGCAGCTGCAGCCTTTGCTTCGGGAGATCCTTGCGCGCTCACAGCTTGCATGAAAGTCGTCTGGTCAACCTCTTCAAGTTCAAGCACTAATCGCGCCGGCTGACCGTTCGCCGCCGCCAGCATGCTGGAATTTGCGATACGGACTGGAGCGGTAAGATCCATCACGATTCGTGAGCCGCCCGGCATCACCAAGCCATAGCGGAACGCCTTGATGAGGCCCCGGCCATTGGCGCCGGTTCCAGCGGGCAGACGGAAACTGACCTGCGGGATATCGATCACCAGCCGATAAGGATCGGCCAGCGTGAAGGTACGGAACTGGATCGGCTTATCGAGATCGAGAACAAATCGGGTCAGCTTGGCATCGCCGGCCAGCCGCGCATCCGATGCGACCGGCAAGCTCGAAGTCGCCGCCGGCGCATGGTCGTCGGCCCGGACCGAGCCAGGGCATGTCAGCGCCGCGGCGCACAGCAGCGCGAATCCCAGCAAAAGACGTTTTGCGTGGCTCGCCACCGAATCCCCATGCCTCCGAGTGACCCTGCTTAGCGCAATAGAACTGCAGGGTTAATGATACCCTAACGCGCCAGCAGCGAATAAAGGCAAGTGTTGCGGTCAGGCGACGGTCCTTGCGCCGGGACGCCAATCCACGTATGTAACGGGTGCTGACGGCCATTACTGCCGGTTGTGTCGCGTTCAGCCTCCCGGTGCAGCGCCGGAACCTTCCAGTTTTGAAGATTCCAGCGTTTTCCGGCTTCTCCGCAAGGCCAGCGCGTGTCGCGCGGCTAACCGGGAGAAGCGGTTTGAGCCCGAGCGGCGTCCGGTCCCTAGGCTTCTCGTTCCAGGGACCGTTTTGCGAGGCGGCATAACCAGATACCGGGGTCCCGGACAAAGGATCCCTTGTGATCAGAGGCGCGCGCCCCAAGCGTCGCACCGGCTTTCAGCGACCGATAAGGCGGCTGTTCCTGCCGCCAACTGTTACAGACGGGCCGACGCTTGATGCGCCAGACTGTGTTGCCGATGAAGACCAGCGGAAGATCCGCGCCGACGCGGAGCAACAGCTCCACGCGACGCTTCTCCCCGCCGGGTTCGGCTGGACATCCCCGGTTGCGTTTCGGCCTTCCCCTCACCCCCGAATCAGGTGGACCGTCGCGTCACCCGGCGGCGCGACATGCGCTTGCCGTAATCCGCGCTCGCCGCCTCCAAGAGTTTGAAAATGCCCAACAAGATGTTGATCGATGCCACCCACCCGGAAGAGACCCGGGTCGTCGTGGTCCGCGGCAATCGTGTCGAAGAGTTTGATTTCGAGACTGCCCAGCGCAAGCAACTGCGCGGCAATATCTATCTCGC
>JBLMWS010000245.1:0-3836 GCA_050257355.1 Gemmatimonas sp. | reverse complement strand
GGCCGGAAGAATTCAACCGCCGCCTCATCGCCCTTGCGTCGGCCGTTCATTTCGCGCCGACCGCGCAGTCGCGCGACAATCTGCTGGCCGAAGGCATCCTGCCGGACCAGGTGATCATGGTAGGCAACACCGTGGTCGATGCGCTGCTCTACGCCCGCGAGAAGATGCGCGCCGGCCATACGCCGATCGACGATGAGATAGCGACACTGCCCGCCGACAGGAAGCTGGTCCTTGCGACGCTTCATCGCCGCGAGAATATCGGCGAGCCGCTGCGCAACGTGCTTCGTGCGCTCAAGACTCTCGGCAATGACGGCGACAAGCTGATCGTGCTTCCCGTTCACCTGAACCCGCAGGTTCGGTCGGAGGTGCTCGATATTCTGGGCGACGCTCCGAACGTCCGGCTGGTCAGGCCACTGCAATACCGGGATTTCGTGTGGCTGCTGAGCCGCGCCTGGACCGTAGTGACGGATTCAGGCGGAGTGCAGGAGGAAGCGCCGACCTTCGGGCTCAAGATCCTGATCGCCCGCGAGAGCACCGAGCGTCCCGAGGTCGTCGATGCCGGATTCGGAACCCTGGTCGGCTCGGATTATGACGCGATCGTCGATGGCGTCCGCCGGCTGACTGCCAGCGATCGTCCGCAGCTTCTGGATGCGCGCAATCCCTTCGGCGACGGCCAGTCGTCGGACAAGATCGTCGAGCATCTCCTTAACCATGCGAAACGGGTGCGGTGCCCGCATCCCGCTGCCGCCTGATCAAGTCGGAACTGGAAAACAGGTATGAGCAAAGAGCTTCAGGTCAGCAAGCTGCGCTGGAAAAGGCTGCGCAGGGTGCTTGGCACGATGTTGTTCGCGGGAGTGGCCGCAATGGTGGCCGCTTATGCGTTCTCGAGCGGAGACGTGTGGCTGAGCGCCGATGGCCTCGTCACGCGCAAGAGCGTCGCCATTGCGGCGCCCTGGCCGGACGCCCGGATCCGGGAGATTCTTGTCCGTCCCGGCGACTGGGTGACGTCAGGCCAGACCGTCGCCGTGGTCGAATCGGCGACGATGTTGCGGTCGCTGGCCGATCTCGCCGCCGAGAAGGCGCGCCTGGAAGGCCGGCTCGCGCAACATCAGGCGCGCAGGACAGTAGTGAGCACGCTCCTGCCGCTCGCCGAGGCCAATGCCGCCCAGGCCGAGGCTTATCTGGCCACCATCATGAAGGCGGGCGCGAGCGGCATGGCGGTGAACAGGACGCTCCAGGAGATGATGGGCGCGCGCGTTCAGGCGTCCGATCGCTTCCTGTCACTGAAGGCCGAGCAGGCCTCCCTGCAGGCCGAAACGGAAGCCGGTCAGAACGCGTTCAAACAGGTAGCGGCAGCCTACGACGACCTGCGGCGCGCCTATGACAACGGAAACCTCTATGCCGCGGCCAGCGGCCATATCGGCGGCAACGTCGCGATGGTCGGGGAGGTGCTGAGCCCGGGCAAGGATAAGATCGCCAGCGTGTATACCGGCGAGAATTTCGTGCTCGCCTATGTGCCCGAAGGTTACCTCTTCGACCTCAAGCCCGGCGAGAAGGTTGCCGTGAAGGCGCGAGGGCAGGTCGTCGAGGGCCGCATCGAGCGTGTCCTGGAAGTGACCGAGGCGCTGCCGCCCGAATTTCAGTTGCCGAACCGGGTACGCGGCCGCGGCCAGCTAGTGCGCGTGGAGCTGGTTGACGCCAACAATTTCGCCGTCGATCAAAAAGTGGTGGTTACCAGTTGCTATCTCGAGAACTGCCGGATCGGGCTGTCGGCCATGATCAGGGCGATCGGTCCCGGCCTGCAAAGCGTCGGCAGGAAGATTGCGCAAATGTTCAAGCTGCCCGGTGGCGTAGCAAGCGCGCCGGATCTCCGGCGCGATGTCTCATCTGAACTTCACCTCGCCAAGGCCGAGGCGCGGCCCTTGGCCGGAGGGTCGTAGGACGCCGCGACAACAGCGGCGATCAACCGATGCGATCCAAGATGATGAGAAGCGAGCCCGACTGAGATCTGCTGGCGACCTGCGACTCCGTCGGGACACGATCCTCGCCGTCCCCTCGGCTATGCCGCCGTGCTCCATTCAAACGGTGCATCCAATCCCGCGGCTTCCGGCAGTCCGAGCATCAGGTTGAGGTTCTGGACCGCGGCTCCCGAGGCACCCTTCCCGAGATTGTCGAGCACCGCCACCAGCATCGCTTGCGCGAGCTTGTCCGATCCGAATACGTAAAGCTTCAGCCTATTGGTTCCGTTCATGCCTTCGGGGTCGAGTGTCGGGATGGAAGACGCCTCGTCGAGCGTGGCCACCTGCACGAACTGCTCGCCGGCGTAGGCCGTAGCAAGAGCCGCATGAAGATCGGCAAGCTTCGGTTTGGCCGGCAGCGCATAAAGCGCAAGCGGTACTTCCACGATCATGCCCTGGGCATAACGGCCGACCGCCGGTGCAAACAGCGGCGCATGATCGAGCCCGGTATGCGACTTCATCTCCGGCACATGTTTATGGGCCAGCGACAGCGCGTAGATCCGATAGGGAACTTGCGTGAAAGCGGGAGATGCCTTGTCCTCGAATTCCTCGATCATCTTGCGTCCGCCTCCGGTGTAGCCGGAGACGGCGTCGATTGAGACCGGCCAGCTGCGCGGCAACAGGCCGGCGTCGACAAGTGGCCGCACCAGTGCAATGAAGCCGGTCGGATAGCAGCCGGGATTGGCGACGAAGCGGGCGTCGGCGATGGCTTGCCGCTGGCCCTTGGCCATTTCCGGAAAGCCATAGGCCCAGCCGTCAAGCGTGCGGTGGGCGGTCGACGCATCGATCACCCGCACCGCCTTGTTTTCGATCAAGCCGACGGCTTCCCGGGCGGCGTCGTCGGGCAGGCACAGGATCGCAACGTCGGCGCTGTTGAGCATGTCCTTGCGCGCTTGCGGGTCCTTCCGCCGGGTCGCATCGATCGACATGAGTGCAACATCGGTCCGCCCCAGCAATCTCTGCCGAATTTGCAGACCCGTCGTCCCGGCTTCGCCGTCGATGAAAATTTTGGCTGGCATCGTCGTATGTCCCAATGGCTTCCTTGTTACGCCACCCGCCTCGCGGCGCCGGCTTTGGTCAGCATGGTGTCGAGCTGATCGCTCATCTGCAAGATCTCTTCCCGCGTGACGTTGAGCGCCGGCATGAAGCGCAGCGTGTCCGCCCGCGGCGCGTTGAGCAATAGCCCAGCTTCAAGCGCCTGCGCCACCAGCGCGGGTCCGATCGGCAGTTTCAGGTCGAGCGCAAGCAGGAGTCCGCGGCCGCGGACGTCGCCAAGGCCGTGCCGTGCCGACAAGCGCTGCAGCTCGCTCTCCAGAAATAGACCGGTGTCGGTCACCGATTTCAGGAATGCGGGCCGGCTGACCTCATCGAGCACGGCAAGCCCTGCCGCGCACATCAGCGAATTGCCGTTGAACGTGCCGCCCTGGTCGCCATGCTCGAAGCAGGCGGCACGTTCGGTCGCGAGCAGGGCGGCCAGCGGCGCGCCGCCGCCGATGCCCTTGCCGAGCGTCATAACGTCGGGAGCGATCTCCGCATGCTCGTAGTCGAACAGCTTTCCGGTCCGGCCCATGCCGGTCTGGATCTCGTCGAGGATCAAGAGCAGCCCATGCTCCTGCGTCAACGCCCGCAACTCCTTCAAGAACCGCTCGGTCGCCGGCCACACGCCCGCTTCGCCCTGGATCGGCTCCAGCATCACGGCGACGGTGTTCTTGCTGATCAGTTTGCGAACCGACGCGATATCGTTGAGCTGTGCCTTCGGGAAACCCTTGACCTTCGGCTCGAACAGCGGCTCGAACGCCTTCTTGCCCGACGCCGACA
>JBLMWS010000244.1:0-9610 GCA_050257355.1 Gemmatimonas sp. | reverse complement strand
AAAGACGCCAGCGGTAATGGATTCTCTCGGGAGGCTCTCTGCCGTATTTCCGCTCTTAGACGTGTCCGTTATCGTGGCAGAAAAACAACAGGGTGCGGGACCAGCTCTGGCGGATGCAATCGACAAGACTTGCGCGTACCTTGATCGCTTAGTCGACTGAGTGCCTCCGTAAACATAGCGGGTGTTCTCCCATACCCAGTTTTACGGAGCCTCTTTCGCGCGACGAAATTTCTCGCTACTTAACGCCTTGAAGTAGTACCTGCAAAAAATACGCTCAGAGCAGGAATTTAAAAGGACACCACATTATGCACCGCTGGACCACGCGCGGCTGCGATCGCATGGATTCGCCCGGCGCGCGGCCCCGCCATGATCATTTCGCGGATCGCGCCGTGCATGACTTTGCCGAACGGGCCTGGCTCAACCATTTCGTCGGGGACTGGCTGGCAAGGCTGCCGTTCGCGCTGCTGGCGCAGGCGGCGGAGTAAGGGGCGATCAAGGATCGGCCAGAGAGAGGCCGGCCTTCGCTCACTTCGTTACGAGAGAGGGTATTTTGGCTTGCCCAGCCGTAGCTCGCGAAGCGATTTTGGTTGAGGATGGAGCCCGCCTTCGCCCTTCAGGCTTTGGCGGGGCAGCCTTCGCTCACTTCGCTACGAGAGAGGATATTTTGGCTTGCCCAGCCGTAGCTCGCGAAGCGAGCGAAGGCTGGTGGAGCCAGGCGGGATCGAACCGCCGACCTCATCATTGCGAACGATGCGCTCTCCCAGCTGAGCTATGGCCCCGTCCAGCGGACGTCTATCTGGTCACATAGGGACGTCCGGCGGCTGCGCCATTTAAGTCCGTGCCCTTGCCAAGTCAATTGTGAAGTCAATTGCGACACCAATGGCCGAAACGGCAACGCGAAATCGATCGATTTACGTGGCTTTACCTGGGAAGTTCCCTTGTTCGCGGGGGTCGGAACCGATATCTAGCGGAGGTCCATTCCCGCCGACCGCAGCATTCGAGCCTCTCCCCCATGCGAGCCGTTCTCGACATCGTCCTCATCGTCCTCGATCTCTATGTCTGGCTCTTGATCGCGTCTGCGATCCTGTCCTGGCTGGTCGCGTTCAACGTGGTGAATACGCGCAACCAATTCGTCGCAGCGGTTGCCGAGTTCCTGTACCGGATCACCGAGCCGCTGCTGGCGCCGATCCGCAACATCCTGCCCAATCTGGGCGGCCTCGACATTTCGCCGATCATCCTCATTCTGATCATCATGTTCATCGAGCGGGTGATCACCTATTACATCTATCCGGCGGTGTTCTGACCGCCGCCTTCGATGGATGCTTAATGGATCCTCTTGCCATGGATCCCTGGCGCACCGCAGGTGAAGGCATCAGCATCGCGCTGCGGGTGACGCCGCGCGGCGGCCGTGACGGCATTGACGGAGTCGAGACGCTTGCCGACGGCCGCAGCGTCATGAAGGTGCGGGTTCGCGCCGTTGCCGATGGCGGCGAGGCCAATCGCGCGGTGACCGAGCTCCTGGCCAAGGCGCTCGGCGTGCCCAAGGCCCGGGTACGGCTGTTGTCCGGCGCCACCTCGCGCCTCAAGCGGGTCGCGGTCGATGGCGACCCCGTCGAGCTCGGCGAAGCCCTGCGCGCGCTGACGCTGGACAAACGCAAGTGACGGAAGGATGCCCATGACGGCCCGCATCATCGATGGAAAGGCCATTGCCGCCGATCTTCGCACCCGCGTCGCCGGCGAAGTTGCCCGGATCAAGCGGGACCACGGCCTGACGCCGGGCCTCGCGGTCGTGCTGGTCGGCAACGATCCTGCGAGCGAGGTCTACGTCCGCAGCAAGCACAGAGAGACCCAAGCGGCCGGCATGGCATCGTTCGAGCACAGGCTGCCGGCGGATGTTGCCCAGGAGGACCTGCTGGCGTTGATCGCAAAGCTCAACCGCGATCCGGCGGTGCACGGCATTCTGGTGCAATTGCCAGTGCCGAAAGGTTTGCACACCGAGACCATCATCAATGCGATCGATCCCGCCAAGGATGTCGACGGGCTGCATCCGAACAATGCCGGGCGCCTTGCCGGCGGCTTTGCGGCGCTCGCGCCCTGCACCCCGCTCGGCTGCATCATCCTGACCAAGAGCGTGCATAGTTCGCTTGAGGGCATGAACGCCATCGTGATCGGGCGCTCGAACCTGGTCGGGCGGCCGCTCGTACAATTGCTGCTGAATGAAAACGCGACCGTAACGATCGCACATTCGCGCTCGCGCGAGCTGGCAAAGCTCTGCGCGCAGGCCGACCTGGTCTATGCCGCGGTGGGCCGACCCGAAATGGTGCGCGGCGACTGGATCAAGCCGGGGGCAACCGTGATCGATGTCGGCATCAACCGGCTGCCCACCGCCAATGGCAAGACGCGGCTGGTCGGAGACGTCGCGTTCGCGGAAGCTCTGCAGGTGGCCGGTGCGATCACGCCGGTCCCCGGCGGGGTCGGACAGATGACGGTCGCCTGTCTCCTGGTGAACACGCTACGTGCGGCCTGCGCGCTTGCGGGGCTGCCGAAGCCCGCGGTCTAGTGGTCCGGCACTTTGGCGCTATGCGTCAGCATCGAGTTCTGATGTGCGCTGGCACATGAGAGAATCTCGAGGTTCCGGGTTCGCCTCGTCGAGGCGCCCCGGAACGACGAAAAAGCTACGTTACGTCACTTCTTCTTCGCCCGCTCGATGCCTTCGGTAATCAAACGGTGGGCATCCTCGGCCGGACCCCAGCGCAGCACCTTGACCCATTTGCCGCGCTCCAGATCCTTGTAGTGCTCGAAGAAGTGCTGGATCTGGGCCAGCGTGATGTCGGGCAGGTCGCTGTAGGACTTCACCCGGTCATAGCGCTGGGTAAGCTTCGAGGAGGGCACTGCGATGATCTTTTCGTCGCCGCCGGCCTCATCCTCCATGAACAGCACGCCGACCGGGCGCACGCTCATGACTGCGCCAGGCACGATGGCACGGGTGTTGGCAACCAGCACGTCGCAGGGGTCGCCATCGTCGGACAGAGTGTGCGGGATGAAGCCATAATTGCCGGGATAGCGCATGGCGGTATAGAGGAACCGGTCGACGATCAGCGTTCCGGCTTCCTTGTCCATCTCGTATTTGATCGGCTCGCCGCCGACCGGCACTTCGATGATGACGTTGACTTCGCGTGGCGGATCGATTCCGATTTTGACCGCGTCAATGCGCATGAATGGCTCCGTAGGGCCTCGATGTCGGGCTCTCTGAAATTGCTGTTACAGGCCAAAACGCGCTGGCGCCAGCGCGCGATGACCTGTGCGTTGGGGCCTCATCCCGCTCTGCTTTTTTTGACGTGGTCTGTCTCGGAAAACCGGCGACCATCTGCGCTGACGCGGCCCATCGGGTCCGGATCATGCTCCGAGCCCGGACCGGGCTCTAGTTGGTCCAGGCGAAAGCGACCTTGTCCAGCGATTTCGGTCCGAACCGCTCGGAGGAGCGGGCGACCATGCGACCGCCGAGGGCGCGATAAAATTCGGTGGCGGGATCATTATCCGAGAGCGCCCAAACCACCATGCTGCGCAGTCCGCTCTGGCCGAGGTCGCGCTTGGCGGCGGTGAACAGGCGGCGGCCGAAGCCGAGACCCTGGAATTCGGGCCGCAGATAAAGCTCGTAGATTTCGCCTTCGAAATGCAGGCTGCGTGCGCGGTTGCGGCCGTAATTCGCATAGCCCGCAATCTTGTCGCCGAATACCAGGACGGAAACGCGGCTGCCCTTGCGGATCGCACTGTCCCACCATTGCGGGCCGCGGCGATTGATCAGCTTTTCCAGTTCGGCGCCCGGAATGATGCCCTGATAGGCGGCGCGCCAGGCTTCGTCGTGGGTAGCCGCCACCGCGGCTGCGTCAGCAGCTTTGGCCGGCCGGACCTCGATCAGGGTTGTGCTCATGGCGATGATCAAACCAAGTCCGCGGCTTCGCTTCAAGGTCTATCGTTAATTATCGGTTAACCTGTGGACTTTCTGCATCAGTTTTCGGTGAGACTTGTGCCGAAAAAGGACACTCTGCCGCAGGCACCGGCAATTTTCTGACGTACGCGGAAGCAGCGCGGATGGAACGCCGGCTTTGAGACGGCGTGCGCCGGAATAGCGGGTTCGATAACTACCGCTTCCTCATCGCCATCAGCACCTCGCGCGCCGCCCGCTCGCCGGAGTCCCTGGCGCCGTGAGCGGTCGAGAAAAAATTGGGCGAGGTGGCTTCGCCGGCGAAGAACAGGCGGTCATCGACTGGCGTGGCCAAAATCGCGCGTTTGCCGGCGTGTCCGGGCAGCGCATGTGAATAGGCGCCGCGCGCGAACGGGTCGTTGGCCCAGCGCGATTCCGCAAGCGGCTTCAGTTTCCGGCGAAAATCGTTGCCGAGGAAGGAGACGACCTCGTCAATGGCGGCTTGGGCGATCGCGCCCTCGCCGGCGTCTTCCAGCGCTTTGGCGTAGCGACCGCCGAAGAATCCCTCGATGCAGGGCTGGCCGAACGGACGGAGGTGGTAAGTCCCCATATCGGTGCGCAGGGTGAGGCCACGCAAGTTGCCGTCCTTCGGCAGCGCCTCGGGTTCGCTCAAACCCAGCATAACCTTGTCGTCGACGCCGAGTGGCAGGCCCGCCGCAGCGTCCACTTTTGCCGGCAGCGCGGGCAAAAACCGGATCGCTTCGTCGGCGAGCAGATTGGTCGGCACGGTGATGATGACCTTGTCCGCGGCAAGCGTACCCAACGAGGTCTCGATGCGCAGGCGCTGTGCCGAATGGTCGATCAGCGCGACGGTGCAGTTGAAGGCGACCGGCAGCGCGGCGCCGTACGCCGCCATCAGCGCGCCATAGCCGCGCCGCACGCGCCAGTTGATCTCGGTGTCCTCATAGGCGTCGGTGTCGAGCACGGAGACCTGATCGAGTTCGCAGCCGTTCACATAGGTCGAGATCGCGTCGATCATCGGGTTCCAGCGATTGCCCGACTCGAGATAGCGGCTCGCGGCGCAATCGACCTCGCTCAACGCCGCCCGATCGAGCCGATCGTAGAACGCGTCGATCGCGCAAAAGAATTCCTGGCGTTCGCGTTCCGGAAACACCTCGCCAAAGGCGCGGTCGCGCCAGGGCGGCAGCGTCCGGTCGATCTCGAAATCGAGCCGCTCGGCGATGGCGACGAACGAGTTCCTGTCCGCCGAATGCAGCCAGCCGCAGCCGATGTCGAAGATCACGTCAGGCGCGGCCTGCACGGTATAGCCCCGCCCGCCGACGCGGTCGCGTGCTTCGAGAATGACGATGTCGAGGCCCGAATCCGTCAGCGCTTGTGCGGCACCGAGGCCGGCGGCGCCCGCGCCGATGATCGCGACGTCAACGGAGGAGGGGAGGCGCTTCATGCCCGCGCTGTAGCACGTTCGCCGCGGGGCCTGAAGCCGCCCAAAGCAAGGCTATCATCACCCGCGCGGGTGATCCAGTCTTCCAGAAATCGAGCATATGTGCGGAACGCTGCTGCGTACTGGATTCCCCGCGTTTTGCTTTTGCAGGGAACGACGGAAAGCGGAACTTAGGCTACCGCTTCCTTCGCCTTTTCGGCGCGCTTGCGCTCGTTGGGATCGAGGAACTTCTTGCGCAGGCGGATCGATTTCGGCGTCACCTCGACCAGTTCGTCGTCCTCGATATAGGCGAGCGCCTTTTCCAGCGTCATCTTGATCGGTGGCGTCAGCCGCACCGCCTCGTCCTTGGCGGTGGTGCGGATGTTGGTGAGCTGCTTGCCCTTGAGCACGTTGATCTCGAGATCGTTGTCGCGCGTGTGCTCGCCGACGATCATGCCTTTGTAGACCTTCCAGCCGGGCTCGATCATCATCGGGCCGCGGTCCTCCAGCTTGAACATGGCGTAAGCCACCGCTTCGCCCTGGTCGTTCGAGATCAGCACGCCGTTGCGGCGACCCTGGATTTCGCCCTTGTACGGCGCATATCCGTGGAAGATTCGGTTCATGATGGCCGTGCCGCGCGTATCCGTCAGCAGTTCACCCTGATAGCCGATCAGGCCGCGGGTCGGCGCGTAGAACACGAGACGCAGACGATTGCCGCCCGAGGGCCTCATCTCGATCATCTCGGCCTTGCGCTCGCTCATCTTCTGGACGACGACGCCCGAATGCTCCTCGTCGACGTCGATGACGACCTCCTCGATCGGCTCCAGCGTCTGCCCGTTGGTCTCGTCCTTCTTGAACACCACGCGCGGGCGCGACACCGAGAGCTCAAAGCCCTCGCGGCGCATGGTCTCGATCAAGATTGCGAGCTGCAATTCGCCGCGGCCTGAAACTTCCATCGAGTCCTTGTCGTCGGCTTCGCGGACGCGCAGCGCGACATTGCCCTCGGCTTCGCGCAGCAGGCGGTCGCGGATCATGCGGCTCGTCACCTTGTCGCCCTCGGTACCCGCGAGCGGCGAATTGTTGACGATGAACGACATCGAGACGGTCGGCGGATCGATCGGCTGTGCCGGCAGCGGCGTCTCGACCGACGGGTCGCAGAAGGTGTCGGCCACGGTGCCCTTGGTGAGACCGGCAATGGCAACGATGTCACCCGCTTCGGCGTCATCGAGCGGCGTACGCTCCAGGCCGCGGAAGGCGAGAATCTTGGTGATGCGCCCCTGCTCGATGGTTTTGCCGTCAGCCGACAGCACCTTGACCTGCTGGTTCGGCTTGATCGAGCCCGACGTGATGCGGCCGGTGATGAGACGCCCGAGATAGGGATTGGCCTCCAGGATCGTCCCGATCATGCGGAACGGCCCCGGCTCGATCTGCGGCTCCGGCACGTGACGCAGGATCAGATCGAACAGCGGCTGCATGCCGGCATCCTTCGGACCCTCCGGGCTCTCTGCCATCCAGCCCTGCTTGGCCGAGCCGTAGAGAATCGGAAAATCGAGCTGCTCCTCGCTGGCGTCGAGCGCGGCGAACAGGTCGAACACCTCGTTGATGACCTCGGTCGGCCGCGCGTCGGGACGGTCGACCTTGTTGATCACGACGATCGGGCGCAAGCCGACCTTGAGCGCCTTGGAGACGACGAATTTTGTCTGCGGCAGCGGGCCCTCGGCGGCGTCCACCAGCACCAGCGCGCCGTCCACCATGTTGAGGATACGCTCGACCTCGCCGCCGAAATCGGCGTGGCCGGGCGTGTCGACGATGTTGACGCGGGTATCGTGCCACTGCACGGATGCCGCCTTGGCGAGAATGGTGATGCCCCGCTCGCGCTCCAGATCGTTGGAGTCCATGGCGCGCTCGGCCACTTTCTGGTTCTCGCGAAAAGTGCCGGATTGCTGCAGCAGGCGGTCGACCAGGGTCGTCTTGCCGTGGTCGACGTGGGCGATGATGGCAACGTTGCGAAGTTTCATGGAGTGCTTCTTTTCGGTCCGGGCAATGCTTAAGCCGCGATCTCGCCGGACAACGGGACCTGTCTTCCGTTAACGCTCAAAAACCCGGGATCGTGGGGGGTGCGTCACCCCAAAAAGGAAGCCCGGCCGAATGGACCGGGCACCTCTAGCTCGTTTGCGGCGCAATATATTCAGAAAACATCAAAAAACAATGGGTTCTTTGCCGTTTCGGGGCTCGATTTTTGCCGGCAATTGTACGGTCAGGCCCCCTCTTCGGCGCCCGGATAGACCCCGCTCAGGACCTCCTCAAAATGGTTCTTGACCGATTCATTGCAAAGGCAGGCGCGCGCCTGCAGGGCGTCGCGGTCGCGCACCAGGATGGCGCCGCGCCTCGTCTCCAGGATGCCCTCGGCCTTGAAGATCTGGATCACCCGGCTGGTGTAGCTGCGTCCGACCCCGAGCAGGGTCGAAACCTGTTCGTGCGTGAGCGGCACGATCTCCTCGGCATCCGTGCGCTCCATCGCCGAGATGATCCATTTCGCGGTGCGCTGTTCGATCGAGTGAATGGCATTGCAGGCGGTTGATTGGAAGATCTGCGCTAGCATGCAGTCCGCATAGCGCGCGAACACGCTGTGCAGGGTTTTTGACTGGCTCTTCGCCGCATCGAGCCTGCCGATGGGCAGGCGTGCGAAAGGACCGCCGAATTTCACGGAGATGCGGGTATAGGCCGGCAGATATCCCTCGCTGACGATGCCGCCGACGGCGCCCTCGCGTCCGACGAGGATGGTCTCGACATTGCGGCCGTCCTCGTTCGCGACCAGGAAGGTTGCGAGGCTGGGTCCGCAGGGAAAATGCACCGTGTTGACGTCGTCGCCGGGGTTGTACAGCAGTTCGTCGGCCTCACCCTGCTCGTAGCTCAGGTAGGGCGCAATCAATTCGTAATCGTCGGCATCGAGCCGCCGCAACAGGTTGTTGTACGGCCGGTCGATGACCGCAGCCGTGTCGTCTCGTCGCCTCAGCATCGCCAAGGTCCCTCCTCGGCCGGAATAATGGTCGGGAGGTTCCGAGGTTCCGTTCACAAGTGCTCAGAGGGGAAAAGTTCTTTCGGGCTGGCTCGGAGGAACCCTGCACAGCACCGGGCATGCCTCAAAAGCAGGCGTCGTCCTCGGTGGGTCTATTTCGGCGGGGGAGGGGACGGCGGCCGGGACGCTGACGGTAACGGCGGCGGCGGGTCGAGCTTGCGCGGCGGCTGACGCCAAGCGCCGGCGGTACGCCCTGCGACCAGCCAATAGACCAGGCCTGCGGCGATGCCGGCGCCGGTCATGATTTCCAGGTGCCGCCGCACGATGCCTTCGAACTGCATGGTCTCGGTGTCGAACGGGACCAGGCCGAGATAGAAGGCGAGCCCAACCAGCCCGCCGCCAACCGCGTAAACGAGCACGCTTCGAATGTAAAAGGCCTCGGTGATCGCGACGATGATCATCGTCGGCACCAGCGCGATGCCGGAAACGACGATGAAGCCGAAGCCCAGCAAAATATCGAGCGCGCCCTGGTCGACGGGGCCGGTGCCGAGCTCGCTGAACTCCGGAAACAGCAGCGCGCCGACAATGATGATCCCTGCCGCGACGCATGCGGCGAGGAATCCGAGAAAGACGACGAAAAGGCGGCCGAGCAGTGCCATTCAGTCCGTCATGGCCATGGCGCGTAGCGTCTGGCGCTCGCGCGCGGAGAGTTTTTCGGTTTCTGATTTCAGTTGTCCGCAGGCGGCGAGAATGTCGCGTCCGCGTGGCGTGCGCACCGGCGAGGAATAGCCGGCGTTGAAGATGTATTCGGAAAATTTCTCAATCTGTTCCCAGTCCGAACATTCGTAAGCGGTGCCTGGCCACGGATTGAAGGGTATGAGGTTGATCTTGGCCGGAATGCCCTTGAGCAGTTTGACCAGGAGCCTGGCGTCATCGAGCGAATCGTTGACGCCCTTGAGCATCACATATTCGAAGGTGATACGGCGGGCGTTGGAGGCGCCGGGATAATCGCGACAGGCCTGCAACAATTGCTCGATCGGATATTTGCGGTTCAGCGGCACCAGTTCGTCGCGCAGCTCGTTGCGTACCGCATGCAGCGAGATTGCCAGCATCACCCCGATCTCCTCGCCGGCGCGGATAATGTTCGGCACCACGCCGGAGGTCGAGAGCGTGATGCGCCGGCGCGAGATGCCGATGCCTTCGTTATCGGCGACGATCAAAAGCG